>NZ_JCABZP010000001.1:0-204617 GCF_059499945.1 Agrobacterium sp.
GAAATCAACTCCAATCAAATCCATCTCGGTTATATAGTTTCCGCGCATAACAATTCTCCATCCATATCAGCAAATTCAACATAAAATTCATATATTTACACGTAGTCGGCCCGCAATCCGCAAATTGCAGGTCCGTAAAAGTCAATTCTGCTCACGGATTCTCACCCGCCTTCAGTCACGCATATATAATCCATCGCAACATATATTTTATATGTTTTCTTGCTGGATATTACATAAATATATGTTTATGGGAGCCGCCCAGATCGCATCCGGCCTGCACTCTTCGTATCCACCAACGAATCCGCACTCTCCTTCTGGTTGTGTAAATATTGTTTCTTGAGCTGCCGATTTCGAATCTTTGCCCTCACATAAAGAGATCGTGCCCACCTCCTCCTCCCCAGGGCGGTATCTGCACGAGCAGCAAGGACGTACATCTCATAGAGACCCATTGAACACACCTTTCCTATCACGCGACGCAGTTGCGACCGTGTTGTGAGCTTCATCTCTTTTTTCCATCAGCCTTTCAGCTCGATGGGCATTGCAACGGGGCACTGAAAATTGCCGCCTGTGGAAAATAAAGACACTTATCAGTGCCCCGCCTCAGCGGTTTATGCCTGTCAGAGCGTGTCCTTCAGAAAATGCGTTTCGGAGAAATAGAGAGGCCCACCACAAACCAGATTCCATCTCTCCTCCGGTCATTGCCAGAGGGCTTTCCCTGTCAGACCCCGAAATATGAGAGCGACGTCTTCTCCCACAACCGGCGCTGGTTCAGCGCAAAACCGGAGCACTTACCGGTTCATCGCAGAACAGGCTTAGTATAGGCCAGGTAAACAGAGTGGGGATAACCATAGAGGAAAAAAGCCCTTCCCAACGGGCTGAGGACAAAGGCGGAAGGGAATAAAAGCACCAACTCGCTGGAAAATAAGGGGCTTTACGCCAAAATGCGCAAATCGAAACCAAAAACAAATTTTTACTTCTACATCATTCATGCCCACTTCTGGCTCGATGCGGAGGTAAAATAGCTGGGAGCTAGCAGGGGCCACGTTTATAAGTGTACTTAGCTTTCGGCCTCAATAACGTCGAAATGCCATCTAACAGCCTCGATGACTAGTTGGCCACAGGCGTTTACCGATTGTACTATGACGTCGCGAACGTGTGTTTCAATATTTTCGTCGGCGGCAATATCTAGTTTCAAAACCCCAAGCCAGTTCGGATGAACGGCTTCACAAAGCACGTCGTATGTTGCTTGAAGACTTTCGTCCTTCTTGTAGATGACCCGAAGGCAGTCGTTTATATGAACACCTTGGCCAGCACCAAACGTTTTCGTCGAGAAGAGATATTTTTCAGCTCGCTTAAGCGTATTTATATCCGGTTTTCTCGGATTCACATCTTCCGAGAAGGCTACAAACAGTGCGCAGGCCTCTATATTCGCGCGAGCGAAAAGGCTCGACTGTAGCCAGTGACGATCCGTGGCTGCGGAGATTGCACCAGCTCCGCAAATCAAGATACGATTCCTCAGCGAATTAATGAAGGACGTCAAGACCTTCCCGCCTCCAGTGAAAGTCCGCAGTTCGGGCGGCGGCTCCAAGCGGACGTTAGAAAGATAGTGGTAGGCATAGCTATAGTCTGACATCACTAACAGGCCCCGGCTAGCATCTTCAGCATCTCATAGGATGCTTTGTTGCGCGCCTTGATTTTTGTGCCTGCAACTCCCTTCGTAATGTGGCCAGCGTACTCAATCGAACACTCAAAAATCGGGGCATGACTTTGGCGCTTTTCAGTCAGCAGGCGGTATGAAACGTGAGATTCGAGGTCGGGTCGCTTATGCATACTCTCCAGCAGCATGGTCGTGAACGACAGGCCCGGATCGAACTCAGGAACAGTCGCGCCAATCTGAACCTGCGTCGAACGCCGCTCGAAAAATTTTTCAAATAACAAAGCCGCTTTTTCAAGACCGCATTCGCGATACTCAGAATAGATAACGCTCTGCACGATATCCCGCCTCTGTGCATCGCTCAGCGGATTCCGTGAGTTCCCGACCTGTGCGTGAAACCGCTCGATGACCGGAACCACAGCTTCTTTAACGATTGTTCGCTGTGTGAACCGATCGGTATGAGGACGCACTGTGATGAACGCTTCAAGCTGAGACCCGAAGAACGAATCTCGTTCGTTGTCTCTGAAACTTTCGCCTGGCACGAGATCGCTCCTCAACGTGAAGGATGCAGCTAGGCCTTCGACACTTTGACCAAAGCCAAGCGTGCCCCTAAGCTTCTCCGCGCTAGCGACTATCGATGGAGACAATCTCGCGAGATTCTGCCCGTACTTCCTTCTCCTAAAGTATTTATCTCGGATCAACTGCTGGAGACGTGGCCTATGGCTTCTTGACGTGGCTACCTTCTCAAGGAGATTAGCTGCTGCGCGCGCGGATACCTCGAGCTTCGACCCGCCTTCCACGGCAGAGGATTCTAGACCATCGGTTGACACAATACAGCTCATTACGGCGGCGTGGTCTGGTCCTCCGACTCGTTCGATCCGATACTGAGGCACTCTCAATCCAGCAGAATGGCAAAACTCCTGGAGCATCATCTTTGAATCACCGCAAACGATGTCGATGACGTCCTTACTGGCGATATCTACAGTCGGAATGTATTTTTCCACAATAAACGTTATTGCTTCATTCTCTGATTTGTTAGTGCCAAGATAGGTAACGAGTTTGTGGAAGGCGTCAACGATTACTTGTTTCGATACAACAGTGGACTTCTGGTCTATTGGCGGGCCGAAACCAAGAGTGACCCAAACTCGCTCGACAGTCTCACCCTTGGTGTAGTGATGAAGCACCGGACTCAACAGCCGCGGTGCGAAATTTGCATACGCGACTGATTTCGCTAGATGGTTTGATATCACGAACTTGAAGAGGAGATTTCCGTAAATCGGCAGAAGTTCCTGATGGCCGAAGGTCCGTCTTACGAGGCCGGTTTTGTCAGGAATCGCTCGTATCGCTTCTATGTCGGGTTGCCGCATCAGTACAGAGGCGAACTCCGGTCCCAAGTTTCCCAATACAGCACGAAACTTCTTCCAGTAGCGCTCGTAGTACTCGATGCAGGCTTTCTGCAACGACTCTGCGTTTTCAATACGTCGGACGAACTGTTGGGCCTCCGTCGAAAATGATAGAAGCTCACTCTCGTATATCGCGGATAGCTCGTCTTTAGGGGCATGCTTTGAAAACTGTGGATCATTCTCTTCCAGTATGGAAGCAACCAGTTCCCGGATGTCAGATGAGGTCTCTTCAGCCATTTTTAGACTTTAATGTTTCTGCACTTAGCCGCTTGCTGGCGACAATATCACCTTGTAGTTGCCAAATCTGCAAGAGCTTTCACTTCATGAGCGGTAATTTCAGCTCCGGTTTCCGTTTGGATAAGCCGCTAAAGCCGATAACCCCTAGCGTCGAGCGCCGTAAGATCTTCTCTCAAGCGTACGGCCATATCCATCCGCGCATGCAATATACTCATCACGCCCAGATCGCCGTTATCAAGCTCTCGGAAAAACAGGTAATGATGCTCATGCCTACTGAAATAAGCCTCGCGCATGATGTCACCGGGAACGGCAAGTCTTTGGGGAAGACGCCGCCAAAGCAGGTGGTTGTCACAGAGGCGCTGCAAATGCGCGTGGAGGCCACGTATATAGGTCTCAGGCTGCGCTTCGCCCCAAGCATCCACGGTGTCACGCCAAATTTTATCTTGTGCGGCGTCGGCAGCCGCATAAAAGCGGTAAGTTGCCATAACTAGCGACGCTTATTTCGGCCGATTACATCGTCAGCAGAGACGGCTATAAACTCGCTATCATCCGCGCGCATGGCGGGAGCCAGTTCCTTTCGCAAGGCCTCCCATGCTTCGTCGCGGGTTTGCAGGTCACGCCGGATAAGCGCTCTAATATACTCGCTCGCATTCTCATAAAGACCGTCATCACCAATCTGCTGCTGGATATGGTCTTGCAGCGCTCCGCTAACTTTGACGTGAATGCTACCTGACGGCATGACGTTTTCCTTTTTCTCTCCTCAACTATGGAAAGCGTAGCATATATTGTCAATATTCATCACAGGCTCCGGCAATTGGCGCATAAGTTGATAGCTCTTCGCGCCGGACACATTCACCTTCCGTGTGGTCGGTGACTGATTTCCAGTCAGGCTATGAATCTAGGAAATGTGGCCACGCACATGCACATCCGAACATTGTGCAACGCACAAAATTCGGAGGAATAGGTATGAAATTCGGATTTTTAGATACATATCATCCGAAAAAATTCGTCTAAAACTCTCCCAACTCAAGGAGAGAGACCATGACGGACACGACATCAGAATTTGATGGGGCAACGATTGGCCTGGAGGCCGCAGAGGAACCCGCATGGACCACCGCAACCTGGTTTGCGGTTCTTTCGATGGCGGCCACCAGTTTTGCGCTGGTATCGGCCGAGTTTCTGCCAGCGGGATTGTTGACGCCCATGGCGCGCGATCTCGGCATTACAGAGGGCACGGCGGGACAGGTCGTTACGGCGACAGCTTCCGTGGGCGCTGTAACGGCTTTGCTGAGCAATGTTCTCATCGGCAAACTGAACCGCAAGACTGTGCTTGTCGGTCTTAGCGCGCTGGCGATTGGCTCCAACATTCTCGCATCAGTTGCTGCCGATTTCTGGCTATTGCTGGTCGGCCGGGCCGGACTGGGTATTGCGCTCAGCGGTTTCTGGGCGCTTTCGGTTGCTGTCGTGGCGCGGCTCGTTGGCGCAAATTCGACCGGGCGCGGCATGGCTATCGTCACACTCGGCGTTTCACTCGCCACCATTGCGGCTCCCTCCATGGGCGCCTTGATCAGCGACTGGGTGGGATGGCGCATCGCCATGTCGATGACGGCGGGGCTTGCCGTAATTGCGATGCTGCTGCAGATACTCAGCCTGCCGTCGCTGCCGGCAAGTACGAGCAACAGTCTTTCCGATGTTCTGCGGCTGACGCGGCGGCGCAGCGTTCAACTGGGGATGCTGGCAATCCTGTTGCTGATGACGGGGCATTTCGCCGGTTCGGTCTATGTGCGTCCCTTCCTCGAACAGGTGACGCTGCTTGAGACCACGCCGATTGCCCTCGCCCTGCTCGGCTTTGGCGTCGCTTCGGTGATCGGCAATGTGCTGGGGGGCCGGATGGCTGACACCAGTATCCGCCTCGCGCTCATCGTCACCGCCGCCCTGATGGCATTTGCGACGATCGCCCTCGTTGTCTGGGGTGTTCATACCGGTGCCGCATTTGCCCTCGTCGCCCTTTGGGGCCTTGCCTTCGGCATGGCGCCCGTGGTGCTGCCGACCAACCTTTCCCGCGGCGCACCCGACGCCCTGGAAGCAGCAGGCAGCCTGATGGTCGTTTCCTTTCAGGTGGCCATCAGTATCGGTGCGGTTTTCGGCGGCTATATCGTGGATTCCTACGGTGCCACTGCTCCGCTGGCGCTGACCGCGATCCTGGCTGCATCCACGGTCGCTCTGGCCTTGCTGCAGCGCCCCGATTGATCGCTGCCTTCCCGCCTCACATCATCTGGAGGCAAGGCGTCTGATCAAGCGCAATTGTGCTGGCGTTGCCTGACGCCAGCACACGGGTTTCCACGCTTGCCGTTACCGGCAGGCGGGTTCGTCGTGATCGCATTCGATGCGAGCAACCGTTATTAGTGCAGCCACTCGCAACGATAGGCGAGGACCGGCTCGGCAAAGCCTTTCAGCCTGTAACGATCCCCATGCACGAGGACATCGGCGCTGCCATATTCCTGCAGGGGTCTTGTCCGATATCAGGATCTGATCGCTCTCGGCGGCAGCGCAAAGCCTTGCGGCCAATTGCACGGTCGTGCCGAAGAAATCATTGCTGTCTTCGATTGGCTCACCACAATCCAGCCCGATGCGGATGTGGATGGGCTCGCCTTTATCGCTGTTATAGCGATGGAACTCGCGTTGGATATCAATGGCGCAATCCACGGCAAATGGCGTTGAGGAGAACACGGCCATGGTTATCGCCAAAGAGACCGGAGGCCTTTGATCAGCACTCCCAAACTACCGAATTGCTTCATTGCTAAACGAGCGGAACAGGTCCATTATGATTGTTCCAGCAGCCATATTACGGGCGCTGCTGTTTAAGGGTTGAATACCCTGGCCCCGACAAAGGAGGACGCCATGTCTTCCATATTTCACCAACCGACGAAACATAATCTCGCAACTGTGGCTGGCTACGTCTTGTCTGCGGCAAGCGTTGCGCTGATCGTCTACATCCTCTTCGGAGCATAGTTGCGAATAGCTGGCTGCAAATGCGCCGGTTCAACGCAACGGAAAGCGGTGTTCGAAATGATCGAAAGAACCACAGAGACCGAAATCACATTCATGCATCCGTTCCGTCTGGAAGCCCTTACGGAACCCCTGGGAGCGGGCACATATCGCCTGGTCGTAGACGAGGAATTGATAGAAGGCTTGAGCTTCACGGCATATCGCCGGGTGGCAACCCACCTTGAGATTCCCGCAATTTCCATCGCGGTGACCCGACGCCAGTTCCTGCAGGTATCATCAGCCGAGATCGATGAGGCATTGGCTCTTGATGGCGCAAGCGCGGACGTCAGCCCGCGTGTCGTTCCATAATTTCGCCATGCTCGAGGATTGCCGCATGGGTAATCCCGGCGAAAGGGGATCAGGCGCAGTTGCCTAGCCAAGGTCTGAGGCTGTGAGGATATTCATATTGCGCTTATACTTGGCGTAGACCTTCTTCGCGGCGGCATAGATGGGCGTGCGCATCGCGTCGAAAGTCGAAAGGCATTGGGCTTCCGACATGCCCATGGCATGTCCCCGGCCCTTGGCGAGCGCCTCCGCCTCGACAAAAAACCGGATTTCAAACATGCCGTCATGGCCGAAAAAGCGTACGGCTTTGCGCACCTCGTCAAAACTGCGGGCCGTGTTGGGGAAAGCGAGCGTCATGGTTGGCACCTGTTGCGCTCTTCCCTTCGCAAGGCGTTACGCCGGTTGAGCGACAACATGCCATCGGTCGCTTCCGCTATGCTGAGATCCGTCAGCCTGCGGCCACCTATGCGTACCGGCACGCCGGTGAACACATGGTATATCGTCCAGCTTTGATCCCTCTCTATCCTTCTTCCATATTGAGTCTCGAGCGTATCGGCGACTAAAGCGCCGCCTTCGTTCTCCCAGGCTTCTATTCTGAGCGCCTGGCGCCTGTGTTCGTTATACGTGTCCATGGACTTGCCTTTCATATGGAACTCACGCGCGGATTTCGTCCACGTGAAGCTGTTTCATTCGACGTCTCGATTGGAGTCTCCCCGGATGGATGCCATGCGGAGGCTTTAAAGAAATGGCTGATGATGTACGATCGGCCACCATCTGGCAGCCGCATGTCGCAATGGGTGAAAACTTCGCGGCGTGGCAAAAAATGACGTCGCACCGTTGGCGCGAATTTTCGCTATCGGACGGAGAAAAGAAGACGGCGCCTCTCTGACACCGCAGCGTCATGCTGCCAGCACGACGAAACCGGATCATGCGCCCGGATTGCGCGGAAAACAAGGCGACGGGGCCGTAGCGTTGCGCGCGGCAACACAACCCTTTAACGAGATGAAGTACTCAAGAAAAACCAATGGTTGACACTCCGGCAAGGGCTGTATATAAGGGGCAATCGAATTTGCTTGCTGAGCTTTGCTTATCGCGCGACTGGCAACGCGTTCTGAACGAACCTTCCTTTCAAAATCGCTATCACTATCCGCAGCGCCTGAGTGCTGTGGTTTCTCTATTGCTATGAAAGGGTTCATCATGACCACTGGCACAGTTAAATGGTTCAATTCCACCAAGGGTTTCGGCTTCATTCAGCCTGACAATGGCGGCGCCGATGCGTTCGTCCACATCTCCGCCGTTGAGCGCGCCGGCATGCGCGAACTCGTCGAAGGTCAGAAGATCGGCTTCGAGCTTGAGCGCGACAACAAGTCGGGCAAAATGTCGGCCTGCAATCTGCAGGCTGCCTAAGGGTCTGTGCTTCCCTTTGACCACGGATGTACTGGCACTGCCGGAAGCACGCCAACCCAATCAAGGCCAGGCAAATTGCCTGGCCTTTTGTTTTTCGCTCGCTCTTCGAGCATCATCACCGGAACACCCATGACAGAAAAATACAGTATTTCCCGCCAGAAGGCCGAACTCGCCTTCAGCCACATCCAGGCGCCGTTCTTCGCGAAGGAAAAAGCGCTTGAAGAGCTCGATTCCATTGCGCAATCCCGCGATGCAAAGACCCTGCGCCTTCGGGAAGCCCGTCTTGCGAAGGAATTGTCGGATCGTACCGCCGCAACATCCGCTCTGCTTGCCAAACGCGCCCGCGCGCGTTGATCAAAATCCGCGCCGTGATCGCCGTCCGCACAAAAGACCTGCCTTGACAACTTGACCACCCGCCCGGATCCCGTTCCTGCAGACCACATGCTACGCGGGATCGACCGCCATCTCGATCTCGACAGCTTACGAGCGCAGTTGAAGCCTTTCTACAGCGCCACGGGCCGCCCCTAGATTGATCCCGAGCTTATGATGCGAATGCTGATCATCGGCTATTCCATGGGCATTCGCCTATGCGTTATGGAAGATGAACGTATATGTCGGCGATCACCGCTGGCACCCACCCATAGGACAACCATCGAGACGCTTCCTTTGGCTATTGTCACCCGACGAGGAAACTGACATCATACAGGAACAGGCTTAAATGAGCCGCTGACATTCCATGAGCAGGGTAGCTCTCGACCGGAAACGGGCGGGGGCTTTTTTATTTTTTGGTGGCGATGATGACTTCAGAAAATTGGCGGGTGGGTGTGCTTTTCTCTGAAACGGGCGTGACTGGAGCTGTGGAGAGTACCCAGAGGGCTGCGAGCCTGCTGGCGATCGACGAAATCAATGCAGCTGGTGGTGTACTTGGCCGAGCGATCGAACCTGTGGCCTATGATCCACGATCAACACCCAACCTGTATAAAGAACTTGCGGTCAAGCTTTGCGATGAAGACAGGGTCCGAGTGGTTTTCGGTTGCCATATGTCGAGCACCCGCAAAGCAGCTTTGCCCGTCATCGAGGCTCGTAATGCGCTGCTGTTCTATCCGACGCTATACGAGGGATTCGAGTACTCTCGGCATTGCATCTACACCGGCGCCGCCCCTAATCAAAACTCCGTTCAACTGGTTGATTTCCTGACCACGCACTACGGAAAGCGGGTTTTTCTCGTCGGTTCGAATTACGTCTATCCTTATGAATCAAACCGGACGATCAGCGATCTCTTCCTTCAAATCGGAGGTCAAGTCCTCGACGAGATGTACGTCCCGCTGAACCTCAAAACTGAAGATATCGCCAGGATCATCCGTCACATCCAGGCGGCCAGGCCTGATGTTATCTATTCGACGATCGTAGGCGACGGCATCATCCCGTTCTACACAGCTTTCAAGGAAGCGGGCTTTAATTCAGCGACGATGCCAATCGCAAGCCAATCGACCAGCGAGGCCGACGTGATCCGCATGCGACCGGACGTCGCCGAAGGCCACATTACGGCCGCCCCATTTTTTGCCTCGCTCAACACGCCCCGCGCCCGCGCCTTTGTCGACGCTTTCCAGCGGCAATATGGACGGGAGATGCTGCCGACCGCTCCGGCAGAAGCAGCTTATTTCCAGGTCTATCTCTATGCAGCGGCGTTGCAGCAAGCCGGGAGCGATGGGCTTGAGCAGTTGCTGCCAGCCCTATATGAGGTCGAGTACGATGCCCCGCAGGGCGCTGTGAAAGTAGACCGGCTAACCAACCACACGCACCTTTGGCCGCGAGTGGCAAGAGTGAACGCGCAGGGCGGCTACGACATCGTCTACGATCCTTCGCTGCGCGTAGCGCCAGATCCCTTCATGCGCGAATATCGCCCGGACCTGACGCAAACTTTTCCGCATCGTGTCAAGGTCTGAGAGGGAGCAACATGTCTTTCGCCCTTCTTAGAGATTTGCGGGATCTCAAGGTTCTTGTTATTCATCCCCGGACGTCTGAAGGTGAGTTTCTGGTCGATCACCTGCGGCGTATCGGCTGCACGGTCAGTTGCCTCTGGCCTGTGCCTGCCGAATTGCCGCTTGGCACCGATGTCGTCTTCCTTGCAATGGAAGACGAGGCGCGGCCGGAAATCGAACGCTTGCTGAAATGTCTCCCCAATCCTGCTCCGACAATGCTTGCCATCGTCGGTTACGAAAATCCCTCGACTTTGCAGATCGTGTTGGAAAGCGGCGCACTTGCCATTGTCGAGAGACCGATCAAACCGTTTGGCTTGCTTACCAATCTTGCCATCGCACGCAGCCTCTGGCTCGAGCGCCAAAAGCTCGTCAAGGAGGCGCGTAAATACAAGCGCAAGGTCCTGGGAGACCAGAAGCTCGCTCGGGCAAAGGCAATTTTGATGGCCAAGCGCGGCACAAGCGAGAGTGAAGCATACCGTCAAATGCGCGAGGAGGCGATGGCCCGGCGCGTGCCGATTGATGAAATCGCCAATTCAATTATAAGCGCCGAACAGCTCTTGCGCCCACCCCAAAAACATGATTAGTTTTTCAAGTGTTCCAGACGAACACCTCCGGCACATCCCTTCGTCTATGAAGCCATGTGCCGATGTTGCACGCGGCGTAGCCGTGATGCGGTGATGGCAAAGGTGCCCGCAGGCTGTGACAAGCCTCGCGGGTTTTTTGTTGTCTGCTGACAGTGACGTCAGCCCTCCAATACTTTTTCGGCATGAAAGCCTCGGCCCTGAGCCGGGCAATGCCGCTGCGTGCGCCAATCAAAAAAAGGGGAACCAAGATGGTGTTCAACAGACGTGAATTTCTGAAAACCGCAGCTACCGCTTCCGCCGCACTCGCCCTGCCGGCTCTCGGCGGCCGGGCCTTTGCCGCCGATGCCATCAAGGTCGGCGCGCTCTACTCGCAGACGGGTGGCCTTTCCGTGGCTGAAAAGCTTCTGGCCAACGGCGTCATGATGGCCGTGGCCGAAATCAACGCGGCCGGCGGCGTGCTCGGCCGGCAGGTCGAGGTCGTCGTTGAAGACGGTGCCTCCGATCCGAAGACCTTCAGCGAAAAGGCCTCGAAACTGATCCTCAAGGACAAGATCTCCACCGTGTTCGGTTGCCACACCTCCGCCAGCCGCAAGGCCGTACTGCCGATCTTCGAACGACGCGGCGCAATGCTGTTTTACCAGACGCATTATGAAGGCTTCGAGTGCTCCCGTAACGTTGTCTATTCGGGTGCAGTTCCGAACCAGCAGCTCTCCAATTACATTCCCTGGATCGTGGAGAAACTGGGCAAGAAGAAGTTCTTCATCGTTGGCTCGAACTATGTCTATCCGCGCGAGATGGCGAAGGTTTCCAAGAAACTCATCGAGGCGGCCGGGGCGGAATGGGTGGCGGACGAATATCTGGAACTCGGCCACTCGGAGTGGGCGGTCATGGTCAGCAAGATCAAGGAGTCCGGCGCGGACGTTGTTCTCTCCAACGTTGTCGGCGACTCGATCATCGCCTTCTATCGCGAATTCAAGAACCAGGGACTGTCGCAGGAGACAATCCCGATCTGCGCGACAGTGACATCCGAAATCGAGATCGCGGCCATGGGGGCCGAATATGCGGCGGGCAGCTACACATCGTTCCCCTATTTCATGTCGATCGAAACGCCTGCGAACAAAAGCTTCATCGAGCGCTTCAGAACATTCGTAAACGACCCGAAAGCCGTGACATACCATTCGCTTGAGGCCGCGTATTTCCAGGTATTTCTATGGAAACAGGCAGTCGAGAAATCCGGCGATCTGTCTGCCGATGCGATCCGGGCCGGCATTCGCGGCCAGACCTATGACGCGCCCGGCGGCAAGGTGACGACCGATCCCGACAACCTGCATTGCTGGCTGACACCGCGGATCGGGCAATGGCAGCCGGATGGCCAGAGCAAGGTCGTCAACGCCTATCCGGCGCCGATCAAGCCGTTGCCCTATTCGGCCTATGGCGAGACGGAAAGCAATCTCTTCTGCACCGGCAACGGTCTCGACGCAACCAAGCTCAAGGGCTGATCCCTTCCCCGCGTCGTCCCGCCAAGGCATGCCTGGCGGGACCATGTCTCGGCAAGGCGGATCTGCGTTTTTTCCTCTGCGTGGCGTCAACCCGCTTCGGGATTGGCAAGGAGCAGGAAAAAGTCTGGCCCGCCCTTCTCATGAACGGTGGCGTTATGCTCGATATTCTTTTCATCGGCCTCAGTCTCGGCTCGATCCTTCTTCTGGTGGCACTCGGTCTCGCCATCACGTACGGCGCCATGGGCGTCATCAACATGGCCCACGGCGAAATGGTCATGATCGGTGCATATGTCGCCGTTCTCTCGGGCATCTGGCTTAAAACCAGTCTTCTGCTCGCAATACCGCTTGCTTTCGTCATCACCGCGCTGCTTGGCCTGGCGATAGAACGGGTGGTCGTGCGGCGGCTCTACGGCCGCCTGCTGGATACGCTGCTTGCCACCTGGGGCATCGCCATCCTTCTGCAGCAGGCGGTAAGGCTGGAATTTGGCCTCACCTTTTTCGGCATTCACCTCGAAGGCCTTGGAGCCGGGCTGCAAAACGTCGCCGTGCCTTCTTATCTGCAGGGCACGTTCCGGCTCGCCGGTGCAGACATCAACGCCTACCGCACCTTCATCATTGCGGTGACTGCCGTGCTGACGCTGGCGACGTGGTTCATTCTCTACCGAACCACGGCAGGCATGCAGGTGCGCGCCATCATCCGCAATCCGAAAATGGCTGCGGCCTGCGGCATAGACGTGAAACGCATCAACGCCCTGACCTTCGCCTTCGGTTCCGGTCTCGCCGGCGTCGCCGGCGTGATGATGTCCGGCTTCAAGACTGTTTTCCCCGACATGGGCACAACGATGGTGGTCGACGGCTTCATGGTCGTGGTGACAGGCGGTGTCGGCAGCCTGTTCGGCACCGCCCTGTCTTCAGGGCTTCTCGGCGAGATCAATGCACTGGTGGCCATCGGCACGAACGACATTCTGGCGCGCGCGGTGGTTTTCGGGGTCGTCATCATTGTCATTCTCGTCAAGCCCAGCGGGCTGTTCTCGTTCAAGGGGCGCTAACATGAGCATCGAACGAAAATTGCAGATCGCCGCCTATGTCGTCTTCATCGCGCTGATCTTTGCAGCACCCGTTTTCGGCGACGAATTCTGGCTGAACCGTATCTCCAAGTATCTTGTCTATGGCATGCTCGGCGTCGCCATCGCGCTGACATGGGGATATGCGGGCATTCTCAATCTCGGCCAGGGGCTGTTCTTCGGTCTCGGCGCCTACATGCTCGCCATGTCGCTGAAGCTGTCCAGCGCGACCAGTCTGCAGCAGGGCTCCGAAAGGCCTGTTCCCGATTTCATGCTATGGAACGCCGAACCCGGCGCACCGACGGAACTATGCTGCATCAACAAGGGCTCTTTCCTCTGGCTTCCGTTTCAAAGTCAGACGGTGGGCCTCGTGCTCGGCATCGTGCTTCCCGTGATGATCGCCGGCGCACTCGGCATGCTGGTTTTCCGCAAACGCATCTCCGGTGTCTTCGTGTCGATCATCACGCTGGCACTCGTTCTGCTCGTGCGTCTCGTCATGGTCGATGCGCAACCGGTGACAAATGGCTTCAACGGCCTGACGGACCTCGGCTGGCTGACGATCGGCGGGATTGAATTCGACCCTTACAGCCGAGCGACCTATTATCTGTGTGCCATATGCCTGTCGCTGACGCTCATCGGAGCGCGTCTGGTGGTGGAGACCCGCGCGGGCATGATCCTGCAGGCGATCCGCGACGATCAGGTCCGCGCCCGTTATCTCGGCTTCGACGTCTCGCTCTACCAGATGTTCTTTTTTGCCATTTCGGCTGGGATCGCAGGTGTTGCCGGCATGCTTTACGTGGTCGTCGCGGAGTTTGCCTCGCCCACCTTCATGGACCTGTCTTTCTCGGTGACCATGGTCGTCTGGGCTGCCGTCGGCGGGCGCTCCTCCCTGCTCGGCGCCTGCATCGGCGCGATCCTGATCAACATGATCGAGGCCGAGGTGAGTGAAACCGAAGCGCTGGTGGAGGCGTGGAAAGCGATCATCGGCCTCATCTTCGTCCTCGTCGTCCTGTTCATGCCGCGTGGCCTCGGCGGCGTCGCGCATGATCTTCTGCGGCAGCTCGTCCGCCGCCTTAAGCCATCAGCGTCGTCTCCATCGTTACAGCAACAAAGCGAGGCATTGTGATATGAGTGCAATCGCATTGACCATCGACGGTCTCGGCGTCGATTTCGGCGGCTTCAGAGCCGTCAACAATGTCAGCATCACCGTCCATGATGGTGAGTTGCGGGTGTTGCTCGGCGCGAACGGCGCCGGCAAGACGACCCTGATGGATCTTATCAGCGGCAAGACCCGTAGCACGCAGGGCAAGGTCTTCGTTTACGATACCGACATCACCAACTGGCCCGAACACAGGATCGCCCGCGCCGGGATCGGCCGAAAATTCCAGATCCCCAGCATTTTCCGTGATCTCACCGTGCGACAGAATCTGGAAGTGGCCAATTGCCGCAATCCATCGGTGTTCGCCAATCTCCGGTTCGGGTTTTCGCGTGCGGAAGCAAACCGCGTCGATGAGGCGCTCGCGCTGACCGGCCTGGAAGCCGAGGCGGACTTGACCGCCGCCTATCTCAGCCATGGCCAGACGCAATGGTTGGAACTGGGCATGCTCATCGTGCAGGACCCCAAGGTCATCCTGCTGGACGAGCCGACGGCTGGCATGACCCAGGCGGAAACCCGCAAGACAGCTAACATCATCAAAAATCTCAAAGGCCGCCACACCATCCTCGTCGTTGAGCACGACATGGGTTTCGTGCGTGAAATCGCCGAGCGCATCACCGTCCTTCATCTGGGCGAGGTTCTGGCGGAAGGCAGCGTCGGCGATATCGAACACAATCCCAAAGTCCGTGAAGCCTATCTCGGTTCGAAAGGAATATCCTGATGCTGACCCTGAAAGACGTGCACAGCTATTACGGACGCAGCCACATTTTGCACGGCGTCACCCTCGATGTTCCAACCGGCAAGGTCACAAGTATTCTCGGTCGCAACGGTACCGGCAAGACCACCCTCTTGAAAACATTGATGGCGCTGACCGATCGCATGACGGGCGAGATGCATCTTCAGGGCAAGGACATCGGCGCATCCCCGACGCACAGGAGGGCGCGGGCCGGTATCGCCTACGTCCCCCAGGGCAGGGAGATTATCCCCGATTTTACCATCCGCGAAAACATCCTCATGGGCGCCTTTGCACGTGCGGATGGCAAACGCGAAATTCCAGCGCTGGTGCCGGAACTTTTCCCCTATCTGATGGCCAATCTGGACCGGCCCGGCGGCGTGCTTTCGGGCGGGCAGCAACAGCAGCTTGCCATCGCACGCGCGCTGGCCGCCGACCCGAAAGTACTGCTTCTCGATGAACCCAACGAAGGTATCCAGCCCTCCATCGTCGAGGAGATTGAAAAGATCATTATCCGGCTCAACCGGGAGATCGGCATGACGATCATCCTCGTCGAGCAAAACGTCGCATTTGCGCGCCAGGCGTCCCACCACTTCGCCATGCTCGAAAAAGGCGCCGTGGTTGCGACAGGCGCCATCGACATGCTCTCCGACGCACTCGTTCACCGCCATATGGCCGTCTGAAAAAGGCCGACCTTTCACAGAGACAATGGGAACAATCATGACATCCACACAGAGCTACACCGCCGCTACTATCCAGTTCGAACCGACCATGTTCGAAAAGGCGCGCAATATCAGCAGGCTGACGGCCCTTTGCGAGGAGGCCGCGCAGGCGGGGGCGCGCCTGATCGTCACGCCCGAAATGGGAACGACCGGCTATTGCTGGTTCGACAGGGCTGAGGTGAAACCTTTCGTCGAGACCGTCCCCGGGCCAACCACCGATATTTTCCATGCGATTGCCCGCAAGCACCGCTGCTATATCGTCGTCGGCATGCCGGAAGTCGATCCGGCGAGCGACCTCTATTACAACACAGCCGTTCTGATCGGTCCGGACGGCGTCGTTGGCCGGCACCGCAAGTCGCATCCGTATATCGCTGAGCCAAAGTGGGCTGCGAATGGCGATATCGTACATGAGGTGTTTGAAACGGAAATCGGCCGAATTTCGATGCTGGTCTGCATGGATCTGCACTTCTTCGAAACGGCGCGGCTGGAGGCCCTGGGCGGCGCCGACGTCATCTGCCACATTTCCAACTGGCTGCAGGAGCGCGCGCCCGCCCCCTACTGGATCAACCGCGCTTTCGAAAACGCCTGCTATGTCATCGAAAGCAACAGGTGGGGACTGGAGAGAACCGTGCAGTTCTCCGGAGGAAGCTGCGTGATCGAGCCTGATGGGACAGTTGCAGCAGCGATCGATACAGGCGACGGAATTGCCTATAGCCAGATCGATCTTGCCCGCGCGCGCCGTCGCGAAGTCCTGAGCGAACCGGTATTCGAGTCGCGCCGGCCCGAGCTTTACATGAACATGATGACCAACAGTTTCACCTGGAATCCGGGTGACTACTTCCGCCTCTACGGTTATCAGCCCATTCCGCCGGGGCGCAAATCGCGCGCAGCCGTTGCCCAGTTCGCCCCGTCCCCGGTGATAGCGGATAATATTGCCCAGATCACCGCGTTGGCCACCGAGGCAAAGGCGACCACAGCGCCAGATATTCTGGTTTTCCCGGAACTGTCGCTGACCGGGCTTGAGGCTCCCGGTTCCCGGGCGGAACCGCTTTCGGGCCCGACGGTCTCCGCCTTCGTGCGCCTGGCAATGAAGCTCGGTTTCTATCTCGTCGCAGGGTTTGCCGAAGCGGACGGAGACAAGGTCTACAACAGCGCGGTCCTTGCGGGTCCCGAGGGATTGGTGGGAAGCTATCGCAAGACGCATCTGGGCGTCGCCGATAGTTGGGCAACGGCGGGCGACGATTGGAAAATCTACGATCTCGCCATCGGACGGGTGGGTCTCGCGATCGGGCATGACGCGCTTTATCCGGAAGCTATCCGCTCGCTTTCGCTGATGGGCTGCGATCTGGTCGCCTGCCCTTCTGCAATCGCCGGAATATTCACCGGCAGCCATGCGGGCACCAAGATCCCGCACAACTATCCGATCCCCAAAGGGGCAGATCCTTTTCATTGGCATGCGCTACGGGTGCGCGGTGGCGAAAACAACGTCTATTTCGCCTTTGCCAATGTGCTGGACACAGAAAGGGGATATCTGGGCAAGAGCGCAGTCTTTGGGCCGGATTCCTTTGCCTTTCCCCGTCAGGAATCGCCCATTCTCGATGAGCAGGGGATCGCCGCTGCTGTCGTCGATACCACCAATCTCGACACGCCCTATCCGACAAACATCGTCAGGCGAAAGGACCTTGTCGTCATGCGTCAGCCGCATCATTATCAGCCTCTGGTCAAATGGCACCAGTGAAAGGCGGCCCGATGTCCTCATTCACCTTCACAACCGTCCCGCAGATCATCGCGGGACCGGGCTCCATCGCACGGATTTCGGAGCTTCGCGCCCTGCTCGGGTCGCGGGTTCTGGTGGTTTCGGACGACGGGGTCGTGAAGGCGGGGCTCGCTCAGCCGGCCCTCGCCCACCTTGCGGAAACCGGCGCTGAAACGTCAATCTTCGCCGGCGTTATCGCCGACCCACCGGAAGCCATCATTCACGCCGCCCTGGCGCAGGCGATCGAATTTGGCGTTACAGGTGTGCTGGGCATCGGCGGCGGCTCATCACTCGATGTCGCCAAGCTCGTCGCCCTTCTCGCCAGAAGTGGCGAAGCACTTGAGGATATTTACGGCGTTGGCAAGGTGACGGGTGGCCGTCTGCCGCTGGTGCTTGTGCCGACAACAGCGGGGACCGGATCAGAAGTCACGCCCATTTCCATCGTTACCACCGGCGCAGATCAAAAACAGGGGGTTGTATCACCGGTCCTGCTGCCGGACGCCGCTGTTCTGGACGCGAACCTGACGATCGGTCTTCCGCCGGCTGTGACCGCAGCGACGGGGATTGACGCGATGGTCCACGCCATAGAAGCGTTTACGTCCGCCAGTGCAAACAACAATGTGGTTTCCCGCGTTCTTGCAAAGGAAGCCCTCCGTCTTCTCGGGGCAAACATCACAATTGCGGTTGAGAACGGAGCCGATCTCGCCGCCAGACAGTCGATGTTGCTAGGGTCAATGTTGGCCGGGCAGGCCTTTGCCAATTCGCCCGTCGCGGCCGTACATGCTCTCGCCTATCCGATCGGCGGCCGCTACCACGTTCCCCACGGCCTTTCCAACAGCCTGGTACTGCCGCACGTGTTGCGCTTCAATGCACCAGCGTGCGGCGATTCTTATGCGGAACTGGCGCCGTACCTTTTTGCGCATCTCCAATCTGCCGACCAGATGGAGCGTCTATCCGGATTCATCGAAGGACTCGCGATGCTGCCCGCGCGCCTTAATCTTCCTGTACGGCTGAGGGATGTCGGAATTCCAAAGGAGGGAATTCCTCTGCTGGCTGAAAACGCAATGGAGCAGACCCGCCTGCTGGTCAACAATCCGCGCGAGATGTCGCTATCGGATGTTGCCGGCATCTACGAGGATGCTTGGTAACACCGCTAAACGCCACCGTAACCCGCACAAAAATCTGCATGCAGCAAGACGTGCTGCTCGGCATTGCCCCGAAAACTGCCTGTTCGCTTTGAATAGGGCCTGTATAAAAACGAAGTCTTCACCCAAGCTCCAGAAGCACCCCCGCCTGCAGGCGCCGGTGATCTTTGTCCCGCGCGCCGTCTGGCAACGGGCAGCAAGGATCAGTGTCTCTAAAGGGGAACAGCCACGCTAGCGCTTTCAGCGGTCGCGCCTGTCGACTAATTCTTTCTCAATCGACCAATAAATGGTCAAATCCCACAAATCACACTGACCACAAGCTGGGTTTTGACGGAAAAATCGAATTGGCACGCCTTTTGCTTATGACTGATTTGACCGTTTTGACTGATTTGACGGTTTGCTCAAAATAGAAAAGGGGAACTCAATGGGTTCAGAATTCAGTCGCCGCCGCTTCCTTCAAGGCTCTGTTGGCGCCGCCGCTGTCGCCGGCTATATGCAGATTAATCCTGATTTCTTCATTTCGTCGGCTTTTGCACAGGCCGGCAAGACAATGACCTTCCTGTCGGCCGAAAACATCACCGGCAACTGGGACCCCACCGCTCACACCACGCTGTCGCAGAAGAACATCGAAGGCTTCGTGATGGGTTTCCTGACCCGCACGCCGATGAAGCTCGACGACCCGGGTGCGGTCGTCTACGAGCTGGCAACCGACATCAAGCTGCTTGATCCCCACCGCCTGCAGATCAAACTGCGCGACGGCATCGTCTTTCATGACGGCAAACCCTTCAAGGCGGAAGACGTCAAGGCAACCTTTGAATACGGCTCACGGGCAGATCGTCCGGCACAGTGGTATCCCGGCCCCACCGAAACCCTGAGCATCGAAACACCCGATGATTTCACCGTCATCGTCGATACATCGAAGGGCGGTTATCCGGCCCACCTTTTCATCTTCCTCGCATCCTTCCTGCCGATCATGTCGGCCAAGGATATCGCCGGCGGCCCCGGTGGTCCGCTCTCGCAGCGGCTCAACGGCACCGGCCCGTTCAAGTTTGTAGAACAGCGCGGCAACGACACCGTGATGGCGGCGTATGACGGGTATTTCAAAGGCAAACCCGCCATTCCCGGTATCAATTTCACCTTCACCGGCGACTCTACCACCCGGATGCTGTCGTTGATGAATGGTCAGGCTTCGATTGTCGAACGGCTTGAGCCCGAACAGGTGGATTCGATCAAGGACAATCCGGCAATATTCATCAACAAGGTCGTTTCGGTCGAAAACAAGTATCTGTGGTTCCGCTGCTCGAAAGCACCTTTTGACGATCCGCGTATCCGTCTGGCCGCCTGCCATTCGATCGATCGGGACATGATCATGGAGCTGATGGGTTCGGCGGGCCACGCCTCATCCAACTTCGTATCGCCGGTCAAGTTCGGCTATGTCGACCTGCCCGACTACCCGAAATTCGACCCGGAAAAGGCACAGGCCCTGCTCGCCGAAGCCGGTTTCCCGAACGGCAAAGGGCTACCGCCGCTCGAATACATTACCTCTGTCGGTTTTTACCCGAAGACCAAGGAATATGGCGAGATGATCACGGCCATGTTGCAGGAGCAGGGCTTCAACGTCAGCCTAACCGTCCTTGAGCCCGCAGCCTGGAACGAGCAGCTTTATCATCGGCCCGGCGGCGGCCCGGGGCACATGGTCGATTGCGGCTGGTCGACGGCCTCTCCGGAACCGGACCTCGTGCTGCGCACCCATTTCCACTCCACTTCTCACCGCATCTGCGGCATCGAGGATAAGGATATCGATGCCAGTCTCGACAAGGAGCGTTCGGCACCAACTTTGGAGGAACGCAAGAAAATCCTTCAGGAGGAAACCATGCCGCTCATAGCCTCAAAAATGCCGGCGCTTTCCTTGTTCACCTCGGTAATGATCCACGCCATGCAGAAGGACTTTGAAGGCATGTACATCTATCCGGACGGATCGATCGACGCCGCCAAACCAGCTGCCTGACGGCATTCATGTGCACGCCACCTTTCCTGAGGGGGCGTGCAGACTTTCACGTGAGTTTCCGAGCGGAGTGGCTGAATGTTTGCCGTGAACTTCCTGGTGCGGCGCCTTTTCCAAGGCGTCATCATCATATTCCTCGTCTCCCTGCTGATCTTCACCCTGTTGCGGGTGGTGCCGGGAGATCCGGTGCGCCTCATGGCGGGCGGCATGGCGCCCGAGGCGCTGATTGAGAAGATCGCGACTGATATGGGCCTGCGCGATCCCATCCCCGTGCAATTCGGCCGGTATATGAGCGGCGTCGTTCGCGGCGATCTCGGTCAATCCTTCGTGCGCCCGGCGAACGGCGCGTCGACAGGTGGAGCCACATTCAACGACACGACCCGCGGCGAGCGCGCAAAGGTCTTCGACCTGATTTTCGACGCCCTGCCAATGACGCTCCAGCTTGCTGCCGTTACACTGGTGATCGCGCTGATCTTTTCGGCGATCGTCGGCATTGCCGGTGGACTGTCGATCGGCAGATGGCCCGACAAGCTGGCATTCTACATTTCCTCGGTCTTCATCTCACTGCCGAATTTCTGGCTCGGCATCGTTCTGGCACTGCTCTTCTCAGTCAAGCTCGGCTGGTTGCCAGCGATCGGCTATCAGGGCTTTGCCTATACGATACTGCCTGCCATCGTACTGGCGGTCGAATTGTCGCCGGTCCTGATCCGCACGCTGGTCAGTTCCGTGTCGGGGCAGATGATGGAGCCCTATGTTTCGGTCGGACGCGTGCGTGGCCTGAGCCAGGCTCGGATCATTTCCAACCACGCGCTGCGCAATGCCTCGGTACCGTTGCTCAATCTGCTCGGCGTGCAGTTCTCGGGCCTTCTCGGCGGCGTCATTATCGTCGAATACATCTTTGATTATCCAGGACTGGGTCTTCTCACCATCAACGCCGTGCTGCAGCGCGACTTCCCCCTGATCCAGGGCATTGCCATCGTCACCAGTGCAATTTTTGTCCTGATCAACATCATTGTCGATCTCGTCGCAACCACCATCGATCCGAGGCTTGAATATTGATGTCCATCACATCGGCACTCAACACCCCGCTCATATCGAAGGCCGCAGGCCGCTCGATTGCACGGCGCATCTTTGACCGCGCCGCCTCAACGCCCGGTTTTCGCATCGGCCTTGCAATCTTCCTCCTGCTTGCGATCGCAGCCGCTCTTTATCCTGAAATCAGCGGTATCGACCCCACCAAGATGGATGTGAAGGCGCGCCTCCTGCCACCGCTTTTCATCGGAGACAACTGGAGCTGGGTCCATCCGCTCGGCACTGACCAGATCGGCCGCGACATGCTGGTTCGCTCGCTTGTCGGCCTGCGCTATTCTTTCCTGATCGGCATCGCCTCTGTTGCCGTGACGCTCATCATTGGTTGCGCCCTCGGAACCATCGCCGGATATTTCGGCGGCCGCATAGACATGCTGATCATGCGTCTTACAGACGCGCAGCTTTCAATACCGATGATCATTCTGGCGATCGCCGTCCTTGGTGTCTCACGCCCGACAATTCCCGCTATCGTTCTTGTCCTCGGCCTGTCGAGCTGGCCGGTCTACGCGCGCATCATGCGCAGTATCGTGATGACGGAGAGACAACGGGAATACGTGCGCGCAGCAAGGCTGGGTGGCTCGACCGATGCTCGCATAATCATCGGCTTGCTTCTGCCGCTGCTGCTCCCGCCGGTGATCTTCACCTCCGTGCTCGATGTGGCCCGAATGATGATTTTTGAATCGACCCTCGGATTCCTCGGCCTGGGCGTCCAGCCGCCGACCCCGACCTTCGGCAATATCATCGCGGATGGCCGGAAGTATCTTCTCAATGCCTGGTGGATCGCCACCATGCCCGGCGTGTTCCTTGGCCTGACATTGACCAGCATCAATCTTATCGGTGCGTCGCTGGAGCGCGCCCGAAACACCATTCACGGAGGGTCAGAGTGATGAACCAGCCGCTTCTCCAACTCACGAATGTCACTGTTACCGCTCGACGTGGGGTCGAGGCGAAGATCATCCTTGATGATATTTCTTTCAGCATTGCGCCGCGCGAGATCGTTGGCGTCGTTGGTGCCAGCGGTGCTGGTAAAACGGTCTTGTCAAAAGCCGTCGTCAACTGGCTGGAAGCGCCGCTCGCCCTGCAATCCGGAAGCGTGCTCTTCGAAGGAAAGGATATTTACGGCATCACTGAGAGCGAGATGCGCGTCCTGCGCCGGCGTGTCGCCTATGTTGGCTCCAACCCGATGGGCGCCCTCGATCCAACCTTGCCAGTTGGTTCTCAAATCGTGGAGAAGCTGCGTGCCGTCGTGCCAGGCACCTCCCGGCAGGAAGCGGAAAAGAGAACAATCGAGTTGCTTGAGGCGGTCCGCATTCCATCTGCCCGCAGCCGTTTCAGCGATTACCCCTCGCAATTCTCCGGTGGCATGATGCAGCGCGCCCTGATCGTCGATGCTCTGGTTACCAATCCTGCGCTTCTCATCGCCGACAATGTGACTCAACCGCTCGACGTCACCGTTGCCGCTCAAGTCATCCGTCTGATGAAGGAACTGACTTCGAGCTTCGACACGGCCGTCTTGTTCGTCTCCTCTTCCCTGCCGGTTGCCCGGGAAGCCTGTGACAGGATGCTGGTGATGGAGGAAGGCCGCATCATCGAGGAGCAGGAGACCGAGCGGCTGATTGCGTCGCCTGCCCACGCCTACACGAAGGACCTTGTCCAGCAGACGCCGAAGATCTGGATCGAGAAAAGCGAAATCCCGCGCCTGAACGACAAGCGCGAAACAGTCTTGAGTTTGCGCGACGCATCGCAAATCTACAAGGTTAGAAAGAAAACCGGCTTTGGCGGTTTCAATCACGTGCGGGCCGTCAGAAATGTCACCTTCGATGTGCGCCGTGGCGATAGCTTTGCAATTGTCGGTGAGTCCGGCTGCGGCAAATCCACACTGATGCGGCTTCTCAGCCGGTTGGAATTGCCAAGTTCCGGCCAGGTCCTGTGCGGTGACAATGATATCGCAACCCTTAGCGGAAAGGACCTTCTTTCCTTCCGCAAGAAGCTGCAGATGGTTCTGCAGGATCCGTTCGGCTCGCTTCCGCCACGCACATCTGTGGGCAGGATGCTGGAAGGCCCGCTTCGCACTCATGGATGGAGAGACGGCGCCAAGATTCGCGAACGCGTACTCAAGGTGATGGGCGAAGTCGGCCTGTCCTCCGATCTCTATGAAGAGCTGCCGATAGGGCTGAGCGCCGGCCAGCGCCAGCGGATCAATGTCGCGCGGGCGCTCGTTCTGGAGCCGGAAATTCTCATTATGGACGAGACGTTGTCTGCGCTCGACCAGACGGAACAATTCAAGCTGCTCGATCTTTTCCAGAAACTGCAGAAAGAATACGACCTCACCTACATCTTCATCTCCCACGACCTCGCGATGGTCCGCAAGGTTTGCAACCGTGTCGCTGTGATGTACCTC
This sequence comes from Agrobacterium sp., assembly GCF_059499945.1. Taxonomy (NCBI): domain Bacteria; kingdom Pseudomonadati; phylum Pseudomonadota; class Alphaproteobacteria; order Hyphomicrobiales; family Rhizobiaceae; genus Agrobacterium; species Agrobacterium sp. The sequence goes on from NZ_JCABZP010000001.1 coordinate 24,171, forward strand.
GGCGAGGTCTTCGAACTGGCCGACAATGAGCGGTTGTTCTTCGATCCTGGCCATCCCTATACCATGGCGCTTCTAAGCGCGATGCCGACGCTTGAGGAACGCCGTTACCAGCCGGAAGATTGCCTTCTCGAAGGCGAGCCGCCAAGCCCGATCAATATTCCCACCGGTTGCAGCTTCAAGTCGCGCTGTCCGCGTGCGATGGAGAAATGTGGCAGCCTTCAGCCTGTTCTGACTGTGCGAGGCAGCCAGGATTTCGCCGCCTGCCATCTTGTTCAGTCAGTCGCTGGCGGTGATACGCAGACACCTCAAATGGCTTCGGCCTGAACGTGGTCGCGGTCCCAGCAAGGGGATCCCGGCAGTCGCTAGCATTCAAGGTACATTTTCATGAGTTTCACGGAACATCGCCTCAAGCTTATCCTCGACACGCTGAAACAGACCCAGCGCGTCAACGTGAAGGAACTCGCCGATCATCTGCAGGTCAGCCAGGAATCAATCCGGCGTGACCTGAAGGAGCTTGAATCACGCGGTTATGCCCGCCGGGTCTATGGCGGAGCAGTTCTCGACCAGCAGGAAAGCGACCAGCCCTTTACCGAGCGTCTGCGCGTCGCATCTCGGGAAAAGGCAAGGATCGGGGAGGCAGCGGCGGCCTTGGTCGAGGACGGGATGAAGGTGTTCATCGACACCGGTACGACCACCCTTGCCTGCCTGAAACATCTCGAGAACCGCAAGGATATCACCGTCGTCAGCAATTCTCTCGCCGTCGCTGCCCATTTCTTCCACCTGCCGCAGGCAAGTGTTCGCGTGCTCGGGGGGCGGATGCGGCCCGAATACCAGGCGACTTACGGACATGAAACCGTGGCAGCTCTGAAAGAGCACTTCTTCGACCTGGCCATCATCGCCATCAGCGCCATCCATTCTGATCGAGGCTTCATGGACTTCGGCGAAGACGAGGCCGTTTTGCGCCGCGTAGCCAAGGCGCAGGCCAAGCGCTCGGTGGTCGTTGCCGACAGCTCGAAATTTGGCCGTCTTGGCTCCATTCACACCTTTGGCCTCAACGGAATCGATGCCGTCGTAACCAGTGGCGTGATGGCCCGGGAATTCTCGGAACAATTCAATCAATCAAATGTGGAAATCATACATGCCTGACGTTCTCTCCTCTCCTGCCCCGATCAATCCCCAGCGTCTTCAGTCGCTGATGGAGGCCGTGTCCACCTTCGGCGGTGGTCCTGATGGATCGATGACCCGCCTTACGCTTTCCAGAGAAGACGGCATGGCACGCGACTGGCTGGGCCGATGGTTTGCCGACAACGGTTTCACGCAGTCCATCGACGCAATTGGCAACCAGTTCGGCAAGATGACGCTGGCTGGCGCCAACGCTCCGGTGATCATGGTCGGATCTCACATTGACAGTCAACCGAACGGCGGGCGCTTCGACGGCGCGCTTGGCGTCATCGCGGGCTGTGAAGCCGTTCTCGCGGTGACCGAGCGCCTCAAGGCTGAGGGCCGAATTTCCGCCTGCAACTTTCAGATCGTCAACTGGACCAATGAAGAAGGCGCACGTTTCCAGCCGAGCCTTCTGGGCAGCAGTGTCTTTGCCGGGGCAGCGGAACTTGAATGGGCGCTTGACAGGGCTGACGGCGACGGCGTCACGGTGCGCCAATCGCTGGAAGAGATCGGTTATGCGGGAAGAGACAAGGTCGAGATCCCCGACGCCCTGATTGAACTGCATATCGAGGGAGACACCTCTCTCAGTAACGCCGGCGAGCGGTTCGGTATATTCACACGCTTCTGGGGCGCTATAAAATATCGCTTGGCCTTCCTGGGCCGTCAGGCCCACACGGGCGCCACTCCGATGGCAGACCGGAAGGATGCGTTGCTCGCCGCGGCCTATCTGATCGCCGACCTTAAACAAATCTCGACCGAGCATGGCCTCGACTTGCACACCTCGGTCGGCCGACTGGAAGTCTTTCCCAATTCACCCAACGTGGTGCCAGCCGAAGCAGTGCTGTTCATTGAATTGCGTTCAGGCTCGCCGGAGGTTCTGGCGGAAGCTGAGCGCAAGATGAAAATCAAGATCGACGAGGCCGCGCTGAAGGCCGGAGTAACCTCCGAAGTGCGCGCAATCGACCGCCGCAAGGCCGGGAACTTCGCGCCGGGGCTGATTGCTCTGGCTGAAAGTGCGGCAGCGAATCTTGGGTTGAGCGCTCGCCACCTCGATACGATCGGCGGCCATGACTCAGTTGCGATGTCAGCGGTTTGCCCGGCAGTGGTGCTTGCAGTGCACAGCCGTGATGGCGTCATTCATCATCCAACCGAATATACCTCCCCGGAAGACCAGGCCATTGGCACGCAGATTCTTGCCGACATGCTCTACAGGATCGCCTGCGAAGGCCTGCAGGCCGCAGAACTCGTCGAGGCTGCCGAATGAAGATAGTGGGCTCACCGCAAAACCCGTTGGAAGAACGCGCGGAAAATGCGCTTCTTGCATTTTCTGCCGTGGTCGGAGCCAGACCAGCCTACGCTCTGTCAACTGCAGGGGTCGCATCACCGTCATACCACGCCGTCGAGTCGAGCGGCTTTTCAGTGGCAAGCGCAGAAGGGGAAGCGCGCTATTTCCTACGCCTTGGTGCTGATGAAGTCGCCGACCTCGTCGATGATGAGGTGGCTTTTGCTGCCGGAACCCGTTTTCACAAGCTCGGCTTCTCACCTGAGCCTATCGTCTACGATAGCAGGACCCGTGCGACGCTGTTTTGCCGACTTGCAGACGGCTGGCGGACGGCCAAGATCGATGACCTTATGCAGCCGGCAAGGGCTGCCAGACTGATTGAGATGCAGAAGACAATCGCAGCCGGTGTTCCCGTCGGTCACAGATGGTCGGTCTTCGACGGGATCGATGAGCTATGGTCGATCGTCTCCGCTGGCGATGCCGATCTGCCCGACGATGCTGAGTGGATGCTGTCCTGGATGAGGCCAATCCGCGAGGCCGTTGCGGCCGCAGGCTTCGATGTGAAACCGGCCCACGGTGATCCGCAGGCTTCGAATGTCATGCTTGGCCCCAACGAGTCTTTGCAACTCGTTGATTTCGACATGGCCGCTGATATCGACCCCTATTATCAGCTCGGCGTGCAGATGAACGAACTTTACCAGTTCGAAAGCCAGATGAAGCCGCTGCTCGAGATGCATGATGGCGCGTTCACCGAAAAGGCGTTCAGTCGCTGCCGTGTCTATGCCGCGGCGGACGATCTCTATTGGGCCTTGCGCAGCCTCGTGCTGGAGCTTCGGTCACCACCAAGGGGTGTCGAATTCCTGAAATATGCGGGCTGGCGTTTTCTGCGTTGCCGAATGCTGCTTGGCCAGCCGGACTTCGAAAGCAGACTCCGGGCGCTTTAAACGCAGCCATAATAACCACGGGCTAAAAAACGATAATGGGAACAAGCCTATGAACGAATTGGGAATGGCACGATCCGATGCCGAACGGGCGCTGGAAGCCGCGATCATCCAGGTGAAACCCTGGAAAGGCAGGCGACTGCGCTACCGTCCGGTCTCCGGAGGCATCAGCAACACCAATTTTCGCATCGAGGTCGAAGGTGATGACCTCGGATATTTCCTGAAGATTCCCGGCCGCGGCACGGAGATGTTCATCGACCGAAAGGCGGCGGCGGCGGCGAGCAAGCAGGCCGAGGCGATCGGCGTCGGGCCGAAGACGTTCGATTACCTCGATCACCTCGATATAGAGATCGCGGAGTTTATCGACGGCCGCCGCGCGTCGACCCATAAGGATTTTGCAGATCCGGCGATCAGAAACGAGGCGGTGCGTGTGTACCGGCAGTTTCACGACGCCCCTGCCCTGCCACTGACAAAAACCGTCTTCGACATGATCGAAGAGCATTTTGATCAGGTGCGGGTACTTGGCGGCCACTGGCCGCTCGACCATGACTGGCTGTTCCGGTCCTATAAGCAGGCGCGTGCAGCACTTGAGGCTTCCGGGCTTGATCTCGTTCCGTGCTTCAACGATCCAATGCCGGGAAACTTCCTGATCGGCGACGACAAGTCGATCAAGCTCATCGATTTCGAATATGCCTCGAACAATGAACGCCTCTACGATCTGGCGATCTGGAGCGGCGAAATGTTCTATTCCGAGGACGTCGACTGCGAAATCATCGAGGAGTATTTCGGCTTTTACAACAAGGCATGTCACGCCCGCTTCATCGTGCATAAGGCGCTGGCCGACATCAAGTGGAGCACCTGGGCGATGGTGCAGAACAGGATTTCGACACTTGATTTCGACTTCTACAAATACGGGATATGGAAACACATGCGCGCCCGCTCGATCATCCATGATCCCCGATGGCCTCTTTTCCTGAAAGCGCTCTGATGACCAACAACGATATCCACCTGCAAGATACCGCGCCTTACATCGCCTTTGCCGAAGCGCTCGCCGACGCCGCACGCCCGCTGGCGCTTTCCTATTTCAGGACTCCATTGGACGTGATCTCAAAACTCGATGACAGCCCGGTCACGATCGCCGACCGCGCAATTGAGAAACATCTTCGCGCGATGATCGAGGCGCGTTTTCCAGAACACGGTATTTATGGCGAGGAGTTTGGCGTCAAGCAAGGCGACGACTTTACATGGGTGCTAGACCCGATCGACGGCACAAAGAGCTTTATCACCGGCTTTCCTCTGTTTGGCACGCTAATTTCACTGGCCTATCAGGGAAAACCATACTGTGGCGTAATCGATATTCCCGCAACCGGCGAGCGGTGGCTGGGGCGGCCGGGAGAAACGGTATTTGCTGGAACGCCCGCACGAACCAGCAGCAATGAAAGCCTTTCTGACGCCCGCTTCTATACGACCTCACCCGACATGTTCGAAGGTGCCGAGACTGATTGCTTCGAGCGCCTTTCCAGAGCAACGAAGCTGAGACGCTTCGGAGGTGATTGCTACATTTATGGCCTTCTTGCATCTGGGCATTGTGAGATCGCGCTCGAAACGGGTCTGCAGCCCTATGACTACATGGCGCTCGTGCCGATCGTGACGGGCGCCGGCGGCTCAATCACCGACTGGCAGGGCAACGCGCTGTCATTTCATTCGGATGGACGGGTTTTGGCGTCGGCTAACACAAAGCTCCACGACAAAGCCCTGACACTCCTCAACCGGTAATCCATTCCATGCCCTACACTACGACGATCGAGAAAACTGTATTCCGTTTTGATAACCTGAAAGTTCTCATGGCGAAGGCAACGCCAGAGCGCTCCGGTGACCAACTGGCAGGAATCGCCGCCGAAGGTCCGGTCGAGAGGCTTGCTGCACAAATGGCGCTGGCCGATCTGCCGCTCAAGGCATTCCTGGGCGAAGAACTGATTTCGTCCGATGAGGACGAGGTGTCACGGCTGATTGCTGAACGGCATGATGCGGCGGCGTTTGCGCCGGTCTCCTCGCTCACCGTAGGCGAATTCCGCGAGTGGCTGCTGAGACCCGAGACGACGCAGGATCAGCTTGAGGCGGTGACGTGGGGCCTGACGCCGGAAATGGTCGCCGCGGTGTCGAAAATCATGCGGCTACAGGATATGATCGCAGTTTCGGCCAAGCGCCGTGTCGTGACGCGTTTCCGAAACACCTTGGGGCTCGCCGGCCGACTTTCCACACGGAATCAGCCAAATCATCCAACAGATGACAGCCGCGGCATCATCGCCTCTGCGATCGACGGTCTCCTCATGGGGTCCGGCGATGCCGTGATTGGTGTCAATCCCGCAACCGATGCAACGGATGATTACATTCGCATCGTCTCGCTGCTTGACGAATTGCGGGAAAAACTGGCTATCCCCACTCAGACCTGCTGCCTTGGACATGTCACAACAGCGATGCAGGCAATGGAAAGATCCGCGCCTGTCGACCTTGTCTTCCAGTCTGTGGCCGGTTCAGAAAAGGCCAATCGCGGTTTTGGCATCGATCTGGCGCTCCTTAAGGAAGCGCATGAAGCGGCACGATCGCTCAAACGCAGCCCACCCGAAGCAAACGTCATGTATTTTGAAACAGGTCAGGGAGCGGCTCTTTCCGCCGACGCCCATTTCGGCGTCGACCAGCAGACGATGGAGACGCGCGCCTATGCGGTTGCCCGCGAGTTCGACCCGCTGCTCGTCAACACGGTCGTCGGCTTCATCGGACCGGAGTATCTCTTCAACGGCAAGCAGATCATCCGAGCCGGCATTGAAGACCATTTCTGCGGAAAGCTCCTCGGCCTGCCGATGGGTGTGGACGTTTGCTATACAAATCACGCCGACGCTGATCAGGAGGATATGGATACGCTGCTTACCCTGCTTTGCGCGGCCAACGTCAACTTCGTCATCACAGTTCCTGGCGCTGACGACATCATGCTGAACTACCAGTCTCTTTCCCATCACGATGCCGTCTATTGCCGCGAGACTCTGAAGCGGCCACCCGCACCGGAATTCGAGAAATGGCTGTTTGAGATTGGACTGACTGATCGCCACGGGGCGCTGGTTGGTGAGCCTATTGCGCTGTCCAATTATGTCCGAAACAGCGAACTGATGGGAGCCTGATATGGTAAAAATGCTCAAACCAGCAGCCAGCGATAAAACTCTGGGCCTCAAGGACATGACCGATGCGCGTGTTTCGCTCGGCCGCCATGGCGCGGGCCTTCCGACGCGCGCGCAGCTCGCCTTTCTTCTCGACCACGCGCGGGCGCGTGAAGCAGTCTGGACAAGCATCGACCGGTCCTCGCTGGCGGATAGGCTCGCTCGCCTTGGCCTTTCTGTTGTCAATGTTGAGAGCATGGCACGTGACCGCAACATCTATGTGCGGCGGCCTGATCTCGGACGGCAGCTTTCGGAAGAATCTGCGGCACTGCTGAAACATAAAAGGACGATCGAGGGTTATGATGTCGCAATCATCGTTGCGGACGGCCTCTCGTCCAGCGCAGTTGACCTTAATGCGGTGCCTTTGATCGAGGCGCTTGTGCCGAGGCTGGCATCTCTCAACCTTTCGGCCGCGTCAATTGTCCTCGCTAACCAAGCGCGCGTCGCGGTTGGCGATCCCGTCGGTGAGGCGTTAGGTGCAAAATTAACGATCGTGCTTGTGGGCGAACGTCCGGGACTTTCAGCTGCCGACAGTCTCGGTGCCTATATCACTTATGGCCCGAGGTCTGGAAACCCGGATTCCAGCCGCAACTGTGTCTCCAATATAAGGGATGGCGGCTTGCCGATCCATGAAGCTGCAGAGATTATTACCGCCCTTACGCGAGATATGATGAGCACCCGCGTCAGTGGTGTAGGTCTCAAGGCTGCGATCGCGGGGCTCCTTAAAAACCAGAACGGTTCCGCGCCGCCCAAAGAGCTAGTACTCGTTTGAAGCCCTGAGATTGCGAAGCCCTATCGAACCTGGCGTTTGCAATGGATTCCAAGGGATTTTCTCTGGAGGGTGGTAATGCTCCAGAGCTGTATAGGACAAGGCCCTGTGTATCTCAGGGCTTTCTTTCGCGTTGTAGCCGTTCCCGCCACTGGGCGTCCCCCAACCTTCGCTCAGTTGCCTGAAACTCCGTCGAACCAACAGAAATTAAGGCCGTTGCATTTTCACGGAACTCGTCATTTGATACCTGTCCGACGCGGATTGGGGACGCATATGGACGGCACGCATCTTTTCGAACTCGTGATCGCGATGTTTCTCGCCATTATCGTGCTGCACTACATCGCACACCGCATGGGCCTGCCGCCGTCCGTAGCGCTTTTGGTGGGCGGGGGAACGTTGGCATTCGTCCCCGGTTTGCCCACCATCTCCGTCAATCCGGAACTGGTTCTGGTGATATTTTTACCGCCACTGCTGCTCGACGGAGCCTGGTCGATCGCCGTGGATCGCCTGAAACGACACGTCTTCGGAATTGCATCTCTCGCGATCGGCGCAGTGCTGTTCACAACAATCGTCGTTGCGGTTGTTGTCCACTTCCTGATGCCGTCCCTGCCGTGGGCTGCCTGCGCAGCCCTTGGTGCCATCGTTTCACCTCCCGACGCAGTTTCGGCACGGGCCGTGCTCGAACGGGTGAAGATTCCGAGACGCCTCCATATCCTTCTGGAAGGAGAAAGCCTCCTGAATGACGCCAGTGGACTCGTACTCTTTCGTTTTGCCGTAGCGGCTGCGGCTGGCGGTACGTTCAGCACAACAGACGCACTTGGTGAATTCATCTTTCTGGCCGCAGGTGGCGCCGCAATCGGCGCGGTGGTCGGCTTCGCATGGGTAAAGCTTGTCCGGCATCTGGGTGACGAATATCTGATGATCGCCGCGACGGCTATTCTGTCGTGGGCCGCCTATCTTTTGGCGGAACGGATGCACACATCCGGTGTGATCGCCACGGTGACCGCGGGGTTGATTGCATCATGGCATCAGCACACGGTGCTGTCTGCAGCGACACGCATGCGCGGCACGTCATTCTGGAACGTCCTTGTTTTCCTGATGGAGGCAATGGTTTTCATCCTGATAGGACTGTCGCTACGTGACGTCGTTGAACGTGGCGGCGGCTTTGGCTCACTGGTTGGTTCCATGGCCCTCCCCGCGGTGACGGTCCTCGTTACGCTCGTCATCGCGCGGTTCGTGTGGATATTCGTATCGGATTTCGTCATCGGGTTATTTCATGGCTTGAAACTCGCTCGCTCCACACCCCTCGGAGCAGGAGGGGTAACAGCGCTGGGTTGGGCAGGCATGCGCGGCGTCGTCACGCTGGCGCTTGCTCTCAGCCTGCCGGAGGATTTTCCGGGACGCGACTTCATTCTGGTCATGGCATTCGCGGTCATCGTGGGAACCGTTCTCATACAGGGAACGACGCTTGGATGGATTATCGCGTGGGCGGGGCTCGGCAATATCGAACCGGAGCGTGCACCGATGACAATGAGCGAGGCCGAAGCCTCCATGGCGCAGGTCCAGTTCGCAACTGTTCAAGCGCTTGCCCATGATGAAAACGGAGAGCTTATCCATCCCCAACTCCTGAAGAGATACGAACATCGACTGACGGCAAGCGTCAAATATGCCGAAAGCACCGAGAAATATTCGCCACTTCTTCATGCCCACTTCGATGTCGTTCTCCAAGCTGTCGCTGCCGGCAGAAGAGAACTCATTCGTCTGCGACGCGAAGGGAAGATCGATGACGAAACACTACGAGAGCTTGAGCATGATCTCGATCTTGAAGAGCTCAGCGCAATTTCTGCGAAGGCGTGACTGGGGGTCGACTCCCAGTGCCATCTCCCAGCGAACCTTATTACTTCGAGCCAGTTTACGACGTCCCCAAACCGTCGACCATCGCCCGTGTGGGTGACCCTGGACAGGAGCGGACTACCGAAAAGGGCGATAGTCGTTCGCGTGACAATTTCGGGGCATTCGGCTATGTTACATGGTCTACGAGCATTCACTGACGCAATCAATTTGCGGTCAGCCTTTGCCCGCCAACGAAGCTTATTGGGGGGAATGCGATGACACAGCTCGACGAAACAAAACTACATTCTTTCATTGGCAAAATGCTGGGCGACCTCGGAGGAGCCTTCAGCGTTCCAACTGTCAGGATCGGTTTGAGATTGGGCCTCTTCGATGCGCTGCATCGCGTCGGACCGGTAACGTCCGCAGGCCTGGCGGCGGCCTCTGGCGGCCTTTCTGAGCGATATGTCAGGGAGTGGGCGCTGGCACAGGCTGCGAACGGGTACATCGACTACGACAGCGGTTCCGAGATGTTCAGTCTCTCACTCGAGCAGGCGATGGTTTTCGTCAACAAGGACAGCCCCGTCTATCTGGAAGGCGCTTTCGATCTGGTGGCCGCGATGATCGAGGGAGAGCCAAAGGTTGAGCACAGTTTCCGGACCGGCGGCGGGGTGCGGTGGGGAGACACTGCGGGTTGCCTGTTCTGCGCAACGGGCGCGTTCTTTCGGCCGGGATATGTGAACAATATCGTGCAATCGTGGCTGCCTGCCCTTCAGGGCGTGGAGGACAAACTGGTGAAAGGGGCCAAGGTGGCCGATGTCGGCTGTGGCGTTGGCTTCTCGACAATTCTTATGGCCGAGGCATATCGCAACGCCAGCTTCATCGGCTACGACTTCCACGAGCCATCCATAGAAGAGGCGAACAAACATGCCCGAAGCCATGGAGTGGACGACCGGGTGAAGTTCGTCGCGGCGACGGCCAAAGACATCAAGGATACGGATTTCGATCTCATCACCAGTTTCGACTGTCTGCACGATATGGGTGATCCGCGTGGGTGCGCGGGGCACATGTCGCGCATTCTCAAAAAGGACGGCACCTGGATGATCGTCGAGCCCATCGCGGGCGATCGCCCAGCGGACAATATGAACCCTATCGGCCGCCTTTACTACAATGCCTCAACCATGATCTGCGTGCCGACTTCACTTGACCAGGAGGTGGGTGAAGGATTGGGGGCTCAGGCTGGGGAAGCGAAGCTTTCCGAGGTCATCCGCTCGGGTGGCTTTACCCACGTCAGGCGGGCCTTTACGGGGCCTTTCAACATGGTGCTGGAGGCGCGGGCTTAGGAGGTTTCGCAGGTGGGGAAAGCGTCGCGTCGATATTGAAAACCTCGCGTCGCTGGCCTTGTCGGCACGGCAAATAGGAATAATAAGGCTATCGGCGACAGCTTAGACGAACAAGCCGTCTGCGACCGCGAAACCGCTTTTTTGCAAATCGCTCAGTGTGGTGTCGAGGAACTGGATCGAACCGCCATCCGGCGACGCGACCAACAGTTCATTTGCCGAAACCACCGTTGTGGCCGCCAGCAAAGCGGCCTTGGATACAAAAAGATCGCTGGTGAATACCAGAGTGTCATCGGCCCGCAACCGATGCACGATATCGGCGCCGTGCACCCCTGCCGAACCAGAACGCATCGGCACCGCAGCGTGCAAGGTTGCTGGAAGAGACGGCAGATTGTTAAGGCTTCGGAATAACCGTTGCCAGCTTGCGAAACGGCGACAGGATTTCGAGACGGCTTGGAACCCCCTTGGCGATGCTGACGATCGAGCCCGGACCAATCTTCACAGGATCGGCGTCCGCCTGCGAATAGATCGCCTCGCCCTCCACCACCACAAAGGTTTCTTCAAGTTCGCGGCCAGGGTAGTTGTAGATGCCGGGCTCCGCCCTCCAGACGGCGACGATCGTACCATTCTCGATGTCGTCCTGCCATATCTGGCGGCGGTAGGAGCCGCTGCCTCGTCCTTCGGCCGGCATGGCTGGAACAAGGTCCACATCGTCGGAAATATTGAAAATCGGCATTGTCATGAACATTCTCCTCGCTAGGTTTGATTTAGGGTTCGTCGGATTAAAGCTTGGCGCGTCACGCATGGGGCGGAAGCTCCCTGCCCGCGAGCCTTGTCGCGATATTATCGCGCAGGCGGTAATATCTTAGGGTCAGGGCTGGCGCGAAATTCATGTAGAACGGTGCGGATTTCAGCGGCTCCAGTTTCAGGGCCAATCCGTTTTCCGGCTTGCCGAGCGCCCATTCCGAAAGGATGGAACCGAGCATCGAGCCTGTTGGCACGCCGCGACCGGAGAGACCTGTCAAAGCCACGACGCCCGGTGCGAGATCATAAAAGCGTGGAACGGTGCGATATTGCATGTCCAGTTCGCCAAACCAGACATAGTCCCAGCGAATATCCTCTGTGATCTGGGGATGCAGCCATTTCAGCCGCTCGCTCATGACCTGTTTTGTATAGATCATGTCCCGCCCACGGCGCCCCATGGGAAACATCGAAGCCACAATCCGGCCTTCGGCATTATATTTATACACATAGATGTCACCACGGCCGTCGTGGATCGTCGTGTTCTGTGGCAGGACGGAAAGGCGGGTGTCTGCGGACAGGATTTGCGATGCGGCAACGAAGACGCGCTGAATCTTGAAGGTGCGGTCGAGCTTCGGCCACCCGCCCACAGTGTAGGCACCGGTGGTGAAAATTACTTTCGATGCAACGACCTCGCCGTACTCCGTCGTTACTTTCCAGCCGCCACCTGCCTCGCGCTCGCACCCTGCTACGCCCGAGCCGGTGAATATCCTCCCGCCTTCCTGGAGGACTGCCCTGCCAAGTCCTCTGGCATAACCCAGCGGATTGAGATGGCCCGCCTCCTCGTGCAGCCACCCCCCATGGAAACGCGGGCTCCCGGTCACCGCGGCCACTTCATCCCGGTCGAGAAGCCGGGTTCTGGCGCCGACCTGATTGTAGGTCTCGACCTTGCGTTTCAGCTCCTCCATCGCACCTTCATGCGGCGCGCCCATCACATAACCCCTCTGCACCCATTCGCAGTCGATCTGGTAATCGCGGATCATCTGTGAAACGCGATCATTCGCCCGCGTCTGCCGTTCGATGAGCCGTTCCGCCCAAGGTTCGCCAAGCATCTTGCGCAGTTCAGGCAGGCTGTAATGCGTAAAGGTCGGAGTGCAATGCCCGGCATTGCGGCCGGAACCTCCAAAACCGATTTCCTGCCGCTCCAGAAGAACGACGTCAACGCCGGCCCTGGCCAGTTCGAGCGCGGTAGTGAGACCAGAGTACCCGGCACCGACGATGCAAATATCGGCTTTGATGCGACCGGAGAGAGGTTTCGTCAGCGGCGCGGAAGCGGCCGTCGCATACCAGAGCGTGACGTCAAAGGGCGAGAAAGAAGCCATCAACCCGCACTCTCAATTCAGATCGCTGCGGGCATCGAGCGCGTCGCGAAGTCCGTCGCCTATGAAGTTGAAACTCGTGACGGCGAGTGTGATGGCGACACCGGGGACGATGGCGAGCCAGGGCGCCTTGTCGAGATATTGCTGGGCACCGTTCAACATGTTGCCCCAGCTTGGCAGCGGCGGCTGAATGCCGTAACCCAGAAAACTGATGTAGGCCTCAAGAAGAATGGCGCGCGCCACCGTCAACGTCGCCGCGACGATGATGGGCCCGGCAGCATTTGGCAGTAATTCCCGAAACATGATCCAGCCATTGGGCAGACCAAGCATGCGGGCTGCCATCACGAAGTCTCGCTCGCGCAAGGAACGGACCTCTGCCTCGACCAGACGTGCAATCTCCATCCAACTCGTGACGGCAATGATGACCGTGATCATGAACGGGCTCGGCTTGACGAAAGCGGCCAGTGCCAGAAGCAGGAAAATGCTCGGGAAAGAAAGAAACGCATCAACGAAGCGCATCAGGATTGCGCCGACGCGACCGCCGTAATAACCGGCAACGACACCGATGACTGTCCCGATCACCGTCGACAGCACCATGGCGAAAAACCCGACAAGCAACGAGATGCGGCCGGCATTGAACAGTCGCGCCGCGATGTCGCGCCCGAGGGGGTCCGTACCGAATATGTGGTAGCCGGTCATAGGCGGCGCAAAGCGCGCGCGCAGATCAATGAACAACTCGTCGTAAGGCAAGAGATATGGGCCGACAACGCAGGCAAAGATCATGATCGTGATCATGATGACGCCAAGAACTGCCAGCTTGTGGCGGGCAAAGCGGAGAAGCGTACGGTTCTGCCACCAGCGGAAGCGTGGCACGGCGCGGGTGGGTTGGAGTGTGGCAGCGGACATGGTCTTTCCTTCCGTTGATTGCGGTGCTCGCCGGTTAAGTCCTATCCGAGCCGGATACGGGGATCGACGAGAGCGACCATCAGGTCAGCGAGCAGGCTGCCGAGCAGCACGAGGATTGCGGAAAACATCAAAAGGCCCATGACCACCGGATAGTCATGATAACCAAGGCTATCGAGGAAGAGACGCCCCATGCCCGGCCAGGTAAAGACGGTTTCCGTAACAAGCGCACCTCCGAGGATCGTCGGGAGCTGAAGGCCGGCAAGCGTGATCATCGGCAGGAGGGCGTTACCAACGACATGTTTCATCAATACCCGACGTGGCGACAGCCCCTTGGCCCGCGCGGTGCGGACGAAATCCTGATTGATGACGTCAAGCGTCGCGGTCCGCATATAGCGGCTCCAGACGGCGATATTGACGAGGGCTAGCACCAGGCTCGGCATGATCAGGTGGATCGCATAGTCGTAGAATGACTGGTCACCGATGGTGTACATGTTGCCCGCAGGCAGCCATTTCAGCCGCAGCGCAAAAACATAGATCGCAACCAGGCCGAACCAGAAAGTTGGAATGGACAGTGCGATCATCGCGCCGACTGTCGCGGTATAATCGAACAACGTATAACGCTTGGTGGCACCCTTGATCCCGATCCACGTACCGACAAGGATCGAGACGACCGTCGATGAGATCATCAAAAGCAATGTCGCGAAAAGATGTCCGGAGATAATGTCGAGAACCGGGCGCTGGTCGCGATAGGATTTACCCCAATCACCCTGCAGTAATCGCCAGGCCCAATCCAGATACTGGATCGGCAAAGGCCGATCGAGGCCCATCTGGTGGGCGATGCGGTCGAGAGCTTCCCGCGTCATGCCCGGCGTGAGAGCAAATTGCGACAGGGGCCCGCCCGGCGCAAGATTGAGGATCGCAAATCCAATAATCGAAACAAGCAGCAGGAGCACAAGGCTCTGCCATATGCGGTGCAAAAGAAAGGTCAGCATGGGTGAGACTCCAGGTCGCATCGTGGACAGGCATCAAGCCCGTCCACGAATAGCCGTCAGTGCACCGGCTGTTTCAAAGCCGGCGCGTTCCACATATCTCGGAGCAAAGCCCCGTTTCGTGGCTCGCCTTTACGCCAGATGCCAGGTCGCAACGTTCCATGTGTCGATGCGCGTATTGACGTTCGGCTTGACGTTCTCGATACCCTGCTTGTGGCCGCGGACCGTCGCATATTGGAACAGCGGCAGAAGCGGCATTTCCTTGCGCATGATCTCTTGAATTTTCAGGTAAACCGCCTTGCGCTCCTCCGGCACGAAGAGGCTGCCGCCTTTCGCGAGAAGATCATCAACTTCCCCGTTGGCAAACTGCCAGGTATTCTGGCCCGAACCGCCTTTCGCCGGGCTCGACGTCGAACGGAAAAAATCAGATGTATCGGGGTCGGGCCCGGTCAGAAAATCGAGACCAACAATAACGGAATCGAATTTCGACAACATCCAGTAGTCGCCCCACATGACAGCCGGCGGCAGGTTGGAGATGGTCATTTCCACGCCGATATCCTTAAAGGATTGCTGCATGTATTGCTGCACCTGTTCGCGGATGTGATTGCCCGCTGTTGTCGAGCAGGTGAAGGCAAGCTTCACCCCGTCCTTCGCGCGAACACCATCGGCACCGGCCACCCAGCCCGCATCATCCAGAAGCTTCTTCGCCTTTTCGATGGAATATTCATGTTTGGGCAAATCCGGATTGTAATAGAATGACTGCTGGGGGACGTAGCTCTCCGTGGGAGTTGGCAAACCGTAATAGAGCGCCTCTATGATCGACTGTTTGTCGATTGCGGAGTAGAGAGCCTCCCGGACAGCCGGATCCTTGAATTGTGGCCGCTCCATGTTGAAGGAGAGCGATTCAATCGTTGAACCGGGTACGACATTGACAACCTTTCCGGAAAGATCCTTGGCCTCGTCATAGTGGTCCGGCGTGATCCACTGCAGACCAACAACGTCGATATCGCCTGTCTTGAACTGGGTGTACAGAACATTGAGGTCAGGGACATATTTGTAAATCAGACGCTCGACATGCGGGCCGTCACCAAAATAGTCGGTGTTGGCTTCAAGAAGGATGTAATCGCCGGCGACGCGTTCCTTCCATTTAAAGGCTCCGGTACCGACAGGTGCGTTGTTATAGGCGGCTGTGTTGCGGTCGGCTTCCGCACCGAGAAGATGTTTCGGGGTCATGAAGGTGGAAGCAAGGATAGACGGATAGGGCGCAAAGGGCTTCTCCATCTTCCAGGTGATTTCCGTCGGGGACACGACGCTTAGGTCACGGACGAATTCATGTCCGGTCTTGCGCCACGACCGGAAATTCGGATCGACGAGAAGCTCAAGTGTGAACTTGACATCTTCGGCGGTAAACGGCTTTCCATCGTGCCACTTGACGTCGTCACGAAGCTTGACTTTCCAATTGAGACCATCGGCGGAAATACCGCCGTTTTCGACTGTTGGGACCTCCGCTGCTAGCGCGGCGACGAAGGCGCCCTTCTCGTCCACGTAAAACAGCGGGTCAAAAATGCTGAAGTGGATCCCTTCATCCACTTCAATGTGGGGCATATGCGGATTGAAGACAGTGGGTTCCTGAGAGAAGCCGACGGTCAGCTGGCCTTTGGCAGACTTGTCCTGCGCCATGGCGCGGGAAAAGACCGGAAGTCCGGAAAGGACGACACCGGATGCACCAAGTGCAAAAAGGCCGAGTGCCTGGCGGCGGGTGGTATTGATAAGCGGCTTGTTCTGGTCGGACATTTTTAGTTCCCCTTGATCCGATGGTTGAACATGACGATTATTGTTTCTTCCGCCTCTTTGGGCAGTTTGGCTCCCTTCGACAGTTGCCTGCATTGTGCTTTGACATGACGGCTTGCGCTCGGCCCCGTGGCGTCACCCTAGAATCCGCTGACGAGTTTGATCTTCGAGCCATCGCTAAAGCGGCTGAACCGAAAATCATGGCGATCAACGATCGGGTTACGGCCGGTTACAATGTCGGCCATCAACTTTCCGGCCGCGGGCCCTATTCCAAACCCGTGGCCTGAAAAACCGGTCGCGACATGGAAACCCGGAATGGCGTCAACGGCGTCGATGACCGGAATGGCGTCCGGCGTTACATCGATCATGCCTGCCCAGCGCTGCGAGATTTCCACCTTTTCGAAAATCGGAAATGCCTGTTTCAGCTTCGCCAGAGCGCCGTCCGTCATCGCTTTCGACGGAACCGGATCGAGCACGCGGTTATATTCGAAGGGCGACGGCTCATCGAGATTCCAGCGACGCGGTATGCGCCATTCATCGTAGAACTTGCCCGTCAGACGCAGATCGAGCGAACGCCACTCGTGCCGCAAAGCAGGCAGGAATTTCAACGCGTAGCGGAAAGATGCCGGAACGATGTCGACGATATTCTGAAAGCCGTTTGCGATCGTATATCCACCATCCAGACGCTTGCGGATAGCAAAACCATTTGACCAAATTGCCTCTTCCGGCCCGCCCTCCAGCGGCTTTGTCCGCAGCACAGAGTTCATGACCTTGAGCTGCGGTAAGTCGAGCCCGTTATTACCCAGGAAGAGGCTGGACCATGCGCCTCCTGCCATTACCACAGCCTTGCAGGCGATTTCGCCACGCTCCGTCACCACGCCGGAGACCCTTCCACCTGAAAGCTGGAGGCCGCGCACTGCGCATTCTGTGAGGATAGCGGCGCCCCGATCGCGTGCCGCTTCCGCAATCGCGGGCGCTGCCCGCTGCGGCTCCGCGCGGCAATCACCGGCGGTGTAGAGCGCACCGGCAATATTCATGTTGGATCCAGGATATTTTGACTTGAATTCCGCCGCACTCAGCATGCGACTCTCAATCTGGTAGCCCTCAAGATTGTGGTTCCAGCGTTCGTGCTCGGCAAATTCCCGTTCATTGGCGCAGGTGAAGACGATGCCGGATTGTTTAAAACCCGTCTCCCGCCCGGACCGGCGATTGAGGTCGGCCCAGATGCGAAGCGCCTCTGCCATTAGGGGCACTTCGCGCGGGTCGCGGCGGGAAATACGCACCCAACCCCAGTTTCGGCTCGATTGCTCGTGCCCGATGCCGCCTTTTTCACACAGGGCAACTCGCAGCCCCTGATCGACAAGTTCGAGCGCGGTAGAGGTACCGATGATGCCGCCGCCTATGACAACGACGTCGACTTCTTTCGGTAATTCCGCATCCCCATGAACGGGAACGACATAAGGACCGGGCATGTCAGAAAAACTCCTCAAGCTGGCAATTAATGGCGAACTCGGCAACGGAGGCCTCGTTCGGAAGGGACAGCAGCATGGCAATGATACGGGCGAGATCCGCGGGCTGGGTCATCTGCGCGGCCGGCCGCTCGGATAGGACCGCAGCCATGTCGGTTGCCACAAATCCGGGGCAGACGGCGGTCGCGCGCACGCCCTTGTCGAAGCCCGCCTGCCGAACGGCGTGCGAGAGGGCCACGGCGGCAAATTTGGACAAGGAATAGCTGCCCGACGATGCCGACTTGACGCGCTTGCCCGAGAGAGATGCGAGGATAATCACTCGGCCACGACCGCTTTCGCACAATGGATCCCATGCGGCCTTCACAAGCCTCCGCGGCGCCTTGACGTTCACGGAAAACATTGCATCGATATCGTCGTCGTCAGCTTCGATCACGGTCTTCGGGATCATGATGCCCGCATTCGCCACGATGGCATCGATGCGACCGAACCGCTTAAGGGCATCTTGCGTCCATCTTTTTTCAGCAACCACATCATTCGCATCGTAAGTGAAGAGATGAACTTTTTCTTCGTGACCTGCGGCCCAGGAAGGCAGCGCGGGGGTGCGCATACCAAGTGAAACCCGCCAGCCTTCCTCCAAGAGGGTTGCGCCAATTTGATCGCCTATGCCGCGGCTTGCACCGGAGATGAGAGCAACGCGTTGTTCCGATCGATTTGTCATGAAAGCCCCACGATATGCCGATAGGCCCGACGCAAGATGTCGATCACCTGTTTCTGTTCGTCCTCTGGAATGAAGCTGAAGAAATCGCGAGACTGCTGCGGAACGATCTCGCGAACTTTCACGGCGAGTGCCGCCCCTGCTTCGGTGATATAAAGTTCCTGCGCGCGGCTGTCTTCCTGCGACACTTCCCGGCGGATGAGGTCATGTGAAACCATCTGGTCAATAATCCTGCCCATGGCCGAACGGTCACGCATCGTGAGATGCGCTATCACCGAAGGGCGGATGCCAGGATAGTCATCAACGAGCAGCAGGGTCGTGATTTTTCCTGTTCCCTTCGCCACATCCAGTCCCTCCAGCCGGTCATCGAGATCGCGCGACACGGCAAGATTGATCGTGCGGATGTAGAAGCTCAACGTGTCTTCGAGAACATCGAGATTGATGTCGGTCGGTGATACGGGCGGTTTCGCAGTTGGCTTATGCATGAGTTTTCCGATCGAATGGCCACAGGACAGCAGTTGCGGGTACGCTTTCCGGGCGCGCCACAGTGCAGGTTTCGGCCATGTCGTATTGCAGTTTTGTGACTATATGAAATGACAGTTAGTGGACAAATGCAACTACTTTTCCACAAATTATGAAATTTATTTATATATTTCATTGCCTTATATCAACGTGTTAAAGCGCCGTCGGACCAGGCGAAGTCCGGCGGTCAGAGCGTTTGGAATTGGCGCTCGAGACAAATAGACGTTAGGGCAAACTGCCCGGACGTCTAAATTGTTACATGGCCTAGGCCGTAGCCGCCGGCTCCCAGTCTGCGCCGGGTATGGCCGCAACGAGTTTCTGCGTATAGGGGTGCGTGGGCGATCGGAAGATTTGGGTGGGCGGCCCCTGCTCCACCACGGTTCCCTTGTGCATGACAAGCACATCATCGCAAATCTGGCTTGCGACCCTGAGATCATGGGTAATGAAGATCATCGCCACCTTCATTTCTCTTTGAACATGGGCCAGAAGTTGCAGGACCTGCGCCTGTATGGACACGTCCAGCGCAGAAACGGCTTCGTCGGCCACCAGAACAACCGGGTCGAACATCAGGGCGCGGGCAATACCGATGCGTTGGCGCTGACCGCCGGAAAACTCGTGCGGAAAACGGTCATAGGCCTGCTCGTCCAGACCAACGAGCTTTAGAATTCCAAGGGCCTTTGTTCTCGCTTCGTGCAAGGCCATTCCATGAGCCAGCGGACCAACCGTCAGAATTCTGCCGATGGTGTGGCGCGGATTGAGCGAAGCAAACGGATCCTGAAAGATCATCTGAATATAGGGCCGCAAGGATCGAAACGCGCTTTCGTCCATCGCAGCTATATCGCGACCGTCGAAGCGAATGGCGCCGCCATCCGAGTGAAGCAACTTCAGCAAAACGCGCCCAAGCGACGACTTGCCCGAGCCGCTCTCCCCGACAACACCGAGTGTCTGCCCTTTTCTCAGCTTGAAGCTGACGCCGTTCACCGCCTTGACGGTCCGGGCCTTGCGGAAAAACGAGCCGGAACTGCGGTATTCCTTTTCGAGGTTTTCCACTTCGAGAACAACGGGAGCGCCTTCGTCAAGCGGGCGCTGTGCGTTGCGCATGCGCGGCACAGCAGCAACCAGCCGCTGCGTGTAGGGGTGAACCGGGCTGACCAGAACCTGATCCGCCCTTCCCTGCTCGACGAGATATCCCTTTTCCATCACCACAACACGGTCGGCAATTTCCGCAACCACACCGAAATCATGGGTGATGAACATCACGCTCATGTTTTTCCGCTTCTGGATTTTTCGGATAAGGTCAAGGATCTGCGCCTGCGTGGTAACATCAAGCGCAGTCGTCGGCTCATCGGCAATCAGGACATCCGGATCAAGCGCCAGCGCCATGGCGATCATGACACGCTGCCGCTGTCCGCCGGAGAGGCGGAATGGATATTGCAGTCGCATCAACGACGGGTCGGGAAGGCCCACCTCCTCCAGCAATTCCAGAACCTTGGCGTTTCGGCTCTGCGGCGTTCCGGCCCCATGGGCTTCCAGGACTTCTGATATCTGGTCGCCGACGGTCATCAACGGGTTGAGCGCGGAAAGCGGATCCTGAAATATGATCGAGACCGCCTGACCGCGTAAAGGCCGGATTTTTTCCTCTCTGGCCGAGAGGATGTCCATTCCTCTAAAGTGGATTTCGCCGGAACTGACTGTGATGACCGGCGACAAAAGTCCCATGATCGTACTTGCGGTAACGGACTTGCCGGATCCCGACTCGCCGATGATGCAAAGGATTTCCCCGGCGTGAAGGTCGAACGAAATATCCTTGACCGCGTGGCTGCGCTCCATTCCCGGCGGCAAATCCACCGTGAGATGACGAACGGACAGCACCACGTCGGCCGACGTGGCTGAATGCGACATAAGTTCCCCTTGTTTTTTGTAACTTTGTTCGCGTTTGCCCGGCATATCGCGCCGGAGACAAAATAGTGGACTATATCCACTATCTTGTCCAGTAGCGGCTTCCGCCTGAAGCCGGCCCGTCCGATCGTTACTTGTCGATGGCCTGCGCGCCTATTTTACCTTTTCCAAATGGCCACCAAAGGCATTGCGCATTGCCGAGAGCACTTTGCCGGCAAATTCGGCCTCACCGCGTGACGAGAAGCGCTCAAACAGCGCCGATGCCAGCACGGGAGCCGGTACGCCCGTTTCGACAGCCGCCTGCAGTGTCCAGCGCCCCTCGCCGGAGTCCGAAACCCGGCCACCATACTGGTCTAGATCAGGGTCCTGCTTCAGGGCCTCGGCCGTCAGATCGAGCAGCCACGAGCCGATGACAGACCCGTCTCCTTCTGTGCTATGCGCTATGGGTGCTTCATTCACCGAGACGAACGGTAAAGCGCCGTTTTACCAAACTCCCGCGTTCCCCCAAAAGCAGGTGAAGACGATCTGGCTGCACGCTATGTCC
This sequence comes from Agrobacterium sp., assembly GCF_059499945.1. NCBI lineage: Bacteria > Pseudomonadati > Pseudomonadota > Alphaproteobacteria > Hyphomicrobiales > Rhizobiaceae > Agrobacterium > Agrobacterium sp. The sequence continues at coordinate 45,664 of NZ_JCABZP010000001.1, forward strand.
TGCATGGGCCAGTCAACGAAATACGAACGCAGAATGCAGTACCACGCGCATTATCATGTGGCGCATGTCCACATCGGATGCGGCCTTACCGGTAAGCTAGGTACTGGCGAAATGGCACACAACTAAAGATTTGGTAATTTAATCCACACAGCGCGTTGGACATTTTGGACTGCGGGACTAAGAGGTAGCCATAGGGGATCAGACAGACCTGGCGAAATGATTGGTCAAACCCACAAATTGGACCCGCCGCACCCGGTCGTGATACCGTGCGGCAAGATTTGGCACCACCATGCGACTTGGCACCATCACAAACCTGGCTTATGCCGTGACGCTGATACTGACGACAGTATCAGCCACCACATTCATTTTGTCGGCAAGAAGCGCGTCTCAAGAGCGCGCGACAATCGAGTCTCATCTCGAATTAAACGATCTTGCCGAGGAACTGGTGATCATCGCGGACGAGCGCGCCGAGGAGGCACGTCTTTACGTTATGCGAGGCGACGAGCAGCATCTGGCAAAGTTCTATGTCGACGAAGATCAGGAAAACCACCTCGAGAAAGCCTTGGATAAACTCTCCGCGCTCGGTGCCTCGCCGCAGGAAGAAGGATTGTTTCAGGATATACGAAAGAGCGCTGACAGGCTGGATGCGATGGAGCGAGGGGCCATCGCTTCTTATCGCTCCGGGCGCCAGAGTGATGCGCAACAGGTCCTGTTCGGCGACGAGTACTATCAACTGCATACGAGTCTGCTGAATACCGTTGCAAAGGTGAGAGAGACCGTTGCGGCACGCACGCAGGCGACAGTCGACCAGGCCAAAAGCCGAAGTGATTTCTACGGATCTATCGCCAAGGTGATGCTTGCCCTGACCGCACTGATGTTTTTGGCCGTATTGTACTTTGTCCTCAGCAGACGTGTTGCCGCGCCCCTTATCAGAATGAGCAATATCGTCATGCGCCTTGCCCGGCAGGACTACAGTATAGAGGTACCAGACGAAGGGCGACGTGACGAAATTGGAGAAATGAACCAAGCCATTCGCATCTTCCGCAGCAACGGGCTGGAACGGGAACGGCTTGATGCAGAGCACCGCAGGAACCAACGCATCAAGGACCTAATCCTCCAAATGATGCATCGAATTCAGGCGTGCCAGAATCAGGATGAATTGTCCGACGTCGTTGCGAAATTCATGCCGCAGATTTTCCCCGCTATCGCGGGCCGGCTGCTTGTGCTCAAGGAAAACAGTACACTTCTCCAATCGACCGGAAAATGGTCCGACCCTTCGTTTTCCGCGCCCGAGTTTTTGATCGATGATTGCTGGGCTCTGCGTCGCGGACGCCCCCACACCAACAACCCGGACGGGGACGACGTCGTCTGCCATCACCTCCATGGAAATTTCGGAACCGGTCTCTGTATACCGCTGACCGCCTTGGGGGACACCGTAGGCCTGTTGTACCTCGAAATTCCCGCAAGAAACGAAACGCTGGAGACAGAGCGACTTTATCTGGAACTCCTCGCCGAGAATATTGGTCTTGCCGTCGCAAACCTCCAGCTGCGGCAGCGGCTGCTTGGCATGGCCAGACAGGATGCCTTGACCGGTCTCCTGAACCGTCGGTCTCTTGATGAGGCGCTGAACAGGCATATTGAGAAGCCAGACGATTCACTCGCCTGTCTCATGCTTGATATCGACCATTTCAAGCGCTTCAATGACCGCTTTGGCCACGATGCCGGTGACGCGGTGATGCAATATGTTGCCCAAGTCCTTTCCGAAGCCGTCGGCGAGCTGGGTGAACTATTCCGTTTCGGCGGCGAGGAATTCACTGTGTTGATGCCGGCTGCGGGTATTGAAGATGCCATCAAGGTTGCGGAGAGACTCCGGCGTGCAGTCGAACGCGCGCCATTCAACTATCGCGGTCGCCTGCTTGACCCGGTCACCGTATCCGTCGGTATTGCAACCGCACCGGCGGGAGGGACAGTGAGTAGCGTGCTGGAACGAGCAGACGCCGCACTCTTGAACGCCAAACAGAGCGGTCGCAACAAATGGGTATCTTCCGACGCGATGTGAGCCAAGGGGCTTGGCACAACGAGGCCGTAAATAAACGCCTCATGCCACGGGCGTCGACGGTGCCTGCCAGCGCCCTTTGGAACTCAAAACTGGACACCTGTCCGACCAACGGCAGGCCATGACCTGGAACCCTAAATGCCAAGGACAGCGAAAACGTGCCGTTCGCCCGTCTGTGCCGTGCCGTATGATGGCTTAACCAACATAACGGGCTCCGTGAATTGAAAAATATCGAGATCAGCGGCAATTACCGTGAGGCGCGTGATCCACTCGCGGGCCGAACGCCTCCATAATCCCCGCAACATTACCTGGAATGTCCCTCTATCAATTTACCCACGTGATGTACGGCATCTCCCTAAACCACATCGCCCGCGTTTGAACCTGAAACAGCGGCCACGCACATGTACATCCAAACGTTGTGCAACGCACAAATTTCGGAGGAATAGGCATGAAATTCGGATTTTTAGATACATATCATCCGAAAAAATTCGTCTAAAACTCTCCCAACTCAAGGAGAGAGACCATGACGGACACGACATCAGAATTTGATGGGGCAACGATTGGCCTGGAGGCCGCAGAGGAACCCGCATGGACCACCGCAACCTGGTTTGCGGTTCTTTCGATGGCGGCCACCAGTTTTGCGCTGGTATCGGCCGAGTTTCTGCCAGCGGGATTGTTGACGCCCATGGCGCGCGATCTCGGCATTACCGAGGGTACAGCCGGGCAGGTTGTTACGGCTACAGCTTCCGTGGGCGCCGTGACGGCCTTGCTGAGCAACGTTCTCATCGGCAAACTAAACCGCAAGAGCGTGCTTGTCGGTCTTAGTGCGCTGGCGATCGGCTCCAACATTCTCGCGTCATTTGCGAGCGATTTCTGGCTATTGTTGGTGGGCCGGGCCGGACTGGGTATCGCGCTCAGCGGTTTCTGGGCGCTTTCGGTTGCGGTTGTTGCACGGCTCGTTGGCGCAAACTCGACCGGGCGCGGCATGGCTATCGTCACCCTCGGCGTTTCGCTTGCCACCATCGCTGCCCCTTCAATGGGTGCCTTGATCAGCGACTGGCTGGGATGGCGCATCGCCATGTCGATGACGGCGGGGCTTGCCGTAATTGCGATGCTGCTGCAGATACTCAGCCTGCCGTCGCTGCCGGCAAGTACGAGCAACAGTCTTTCCGATGTTCTGCGGCTGACGCGGCGGCGCAGCGTTCAACTGGGGATGCTGGCAATCCTGTTGCTGATGACGGGGCATTTCGCCGGTTCGGTCTATGTGCGTCCCTTCCTCGAACAGGTGACGCTGCTTGAGACCACGCCGATTGCCCTCGCCCTGCTCGGCTTTGGCGTCGCTTCGGTGATCGGCAATGTGCTGGGGGGCCGGATGGCTGACACCAGTATCCGCCTCGCGCTCATCGTCACCGCCGCCCTGATGGCATTTGCGACGATCGCCCTCGTTGTCTGGGGTGTTCATACCGGTGCCGCATTTGCCCTCGTCGCCCTTTGGGGCCTTGCCTTCGGCATGGCGCCCGTGGTGCTGCCGACCAACCTTTCCCGCGGCGCACCCGACGCCCTGGAAGCAGCAGGCAGCCTGATGGTCGTTTCCTTTCAGGTGGCCATCAGTATCGGTGCGGTTTTCGGCGGCTATATCGTGGATTCCTACGGTGCAACTGCTCCGCTGGCTCTGACCGCGATCCTGGCTGCATCCACGGTCGCTCTGGCCTTGCTGCAGCGTCCTGATTGATTGTTGCCTTTTCCTCCTCGCACCCTTTGGAGGCAAGGCACCTGATTACGCGCAATTGTGCTGGCGTTGCCTGACGCCAGCACGCATGTTTTTAACGCTCCCGGTCCCCCGCTCTCGGTATCGCACTGTCGTTCCTGCGCATCTGCATGCCGCCACACCGGAAATGTTTCTTGGCCGGCGACGCTGGTTTGCTGTCGCAAGCGGCAAAACGATGAAGAATGCGTCGCGGAAAGGCTGATCTAGCCACAGGCTTGATGGGCACATTCCCTGCTACGATCTGATACATAAATGCGGGTTTCATGAAACATGCCGGATACCTCCGGCGCAGATCATTGCCTGATCTTTTTCGGATCAGGCAGGATGTTTCATGAAGAGCCAGATTTTCTTTGCCGTCGTTCTCTCGGTTGCGGGAGCAGGTTTTGGGGCCGCTTATTCGAGCTTTGCGGACACGCCGCCGGAAAACGCCTCTCCCATCTATGGCGTCACTCTTCCCGAAGGATATCGTGACTGGAAGTTCATCGCGCCCGCGCAGGAAGCGCCGCCGCTGGACGAGCTTCGCGCTGTTCTGGCAAACGATATCGCCGTCAACGCCTACAAGAGCGGAACCCTGCCCTTTCCCGATGGCTCGATACTGGTGAAGCTTGCCTATAAGCGGCAGCAATCCACCGAGTTTCCTCCGGCCACGGTGCCGGGAGCGGCAACCACCGTGCAGGTGATGGTGAAAGATTCCAAGAAATATGCCGGCAGCCACGGCTGGGGCTTCGGGCGGTTTGTCAACGGCAAGCCGGTGGATGCCGCACAGCATGAGACCTGTCTCTCCTGCCACGAAGGCAACGTCAAGGACCATGATTTCGTCTTCACGCGCTATGCGCAGTGACGAATGACAGGCTTCGCTTTCGCGGCCGTGCGCCGCTGGCGGCTTTTACACTCGAATACAAATTCACCGAAGCCCCGACACATCAGGGATACGTGAGACCGGGAAATTGGCGCCATCACCGGGTCGCCTTCGCCGCCCGGAGCCGCAAATTCCTGCCTGAAAGGACAAGATGATGACGTTTCTGGTCATTGCCTATCTCGGAGGGGCGCTGACAATTCTCAGCCCCTGTATCCTGCCCATCCTTCCCTTCGTTTTTGCGCGGGCCGGGCAACCGTTCCTGCGCAGCACGCTGCCCCTGCTTACGGGAATGGCGGCAACCTTTTGCGCCGTCGCGACGCTGGCCGCGGTGGGCGGCAGCTGGGCAATCAGCGCCAATGAATATGGCCGGCTCGCGGCTCTTGCGCTGCTTGCGGTCTTCGGCGTCGGGCTGGTCTCGCCCCGTGCGGCCAGCATCATCACCCGCCCGGTCGTCGAACTCGGTAACCGGCTCGCCAATGCCGGCGGCAAGCCCGGGTCAGTACCGACGATTGCGGGCTCGCTGATACTCGGCATCGCCACCGGCCTTTTATGGGCGCCCTGCGCCGGACCGATCCTCGGGCTCGTGCTGACGGGGGCGGCCCTGAAGGGGGCCAATCTGGAAACGAGCCTGCTGCTTGCCGCCTATGCCGCCGGGGCAGCGACATCCCTTGCCGTCGCCATCCTCATCGGCGGCCGGGTATTTGCGGTTATGAAGCGGTCTCTGGGTTTCAGCGAGCGGATTCGGCAGGCGCTTGGCGCGGCGGTGCTTGCCGGCGTCACGGTCATCGCACTCGGGCTGGATACGGGTGTCCTGTCGCAGATTTCCTATGCGAGCACGGCATCCTTCGAACAGCGGGTGCTCGATCGGCTCCAAACCGCCAAAGCGCCTGAAGTGACGACGGCGGCAGGCGGCAGCGCAGCCGCGGCCCGGTCGGAGCTGCCGGTTGAGGGCAAGGCCCCATCCCTCGATGGCGCCGTCCAGTGGCTCAACTCCCCGCCGCTCACGCGGGAGCAATTGCGTGGCAAGGTGGTGCTCATCGACTTCTGGACCTATTCCTGCATCAACTGCATCCGCACCATTCCCTATGTGCGTGCCTGGGCGGACAAATACCGGGATCAGGGCCTCGTCGTCATCGGCGTTCACGCCCCCGAATTCGCCTTTGAAAAGAAGATCGACAATGTCAGACAGGCCGTCGCCGGCTTCAAGATCGATTACCCGGTGGCAATCGACAATGACTACAGGATCTGGCGCGCCTTTGATAACAGCTATTGGCCGGCGCATTACCTGATCGATGCCAGGGGCCAGATCCGTTACCACCATTTCGGCGAGGGCAATTACCGGCAGACCGAAGAGGCGATCCAGGACCTGCTGCGCGAGGCCGGCAGCAGCGCCTCCGCCAGCGCGCCGGTGAGCCCGGAGGCGAAAGGAGCCGAAGCCGGTGCGGATATCGGGCACATGCGCTCGGGCGAAACCTATATAGGCTACCGGCAGGCTCGCAGCTTCGCATCCAACGAGGCGATGCGTGCAGACACGCCGCGCGACTACTCCGTCAAGACGCCTTCCCTCAACGAATGGGGACTTTCCGGTACCTGGACGGTTGGCGCGGAAGCGGCCACACTTGATGCGGCTGATGGCGGCATAACCTACCGCTTCAGCGCCCGTGACCTGCATCTGGTCCTTGGGCCGGCAAACGCCGGAAAACCGGTTCGTTTCCAGGTCACCGTCGACGGGCATCCGCCGGGTGCGGATCATGGCGCCGACACGGATGCCGAGGGCAATGGCGTCGTCACCTCAACCCGTCTTTACCAGCTCGTCCGCCAGACCGGCGCCGTCGAAGCGAGAACCTTTGCCATCCGCTTCCTCGACCCCGGCGCGCAGGCCTATGCCTTCACTTTCGGCTGACCCGGATTTTCCTCCCGTTCCCATCAAAACCAAAGGAGAAATATGATGCACCATCGTCTCATGCCAAAATTCGCGCTTGCCGTCGCAACCGCGCTGATCGCCTTTGCCGCACAAGCGGCAGAGGTGAAGAATATCGTCATCGTCAATGGCGCGCTGGCCGATGGTTCGGCCTGGCGCAGGGCGACAGACATCCTTGAGAGCCGTGGTTTCAACGTCACGATCGTGCAGGAGCCCATCACCTCTCTTGCCGATGACGTGGCGGCCACCAACCGTGTTCTCGATCTCCAGCAGGGGCCGAGCCTGCTTGTCGGGCACAGCTACAGCGGGATGGTGATCTCGGAAGCCGGCAACCGGCCGGATGTGGCCGGGCTGGTCTATGTCGCCGCCTTCCAGCCGGAGAAAGGAGAGAGCCTTCTCGACCTCGCCGGCTCCAAACCGCCGGCCGGCAACGGCATCAAGCCGACGAAGGATGGCACGTTCCTTTATCTCGATCCCGCCGTCTTTGGACAAGATTTCGCCGGCGATCTGCCGCGTGAGGACGCGGCCTTCATGGCAAGAAGTCAGGTCTTCGCCGCCAAGGCCGCCTTTGCCGCCAAGGCCGGCGAACCCGCCTGGAAAACCAAAAAAAGCTGGTCGATTGTCGCAACGCAGGACCGGTCAATCAACCCCGATCTCGAACGTGACATGGCCAAGCGCGCCGGCAGTGCGGTGACCGAGATTGCTGCAAGCCATGCGGTTTTTGCCTCCCAGCCCGATAAGGTTGCAGACGTCATCGAACAGGCCGCCCGGCAATCTGCGAAATAAACCGCGCCCGCCTCGAAGTCCAACACAGCCGCCCCAGACACCGGGGCGGCTGATTGCGTCCAGAGGGCTGACCGAATGTATCAGTCTGTATCCGGAATGCCCCCTGCTACAAAACCATTCACATTCGTCCCCCTTGGGACACATCGAGGATACACGCACCGCGTTACCTGCCCGCATCCAACATGGACAGGAGAGACAGCAATGAATTCCGAGATCAATTTCCAGCGCCGCCGCTTCTTCGGCATTGCCGCAATGACGGTTGCCGCCGTCGAATTCGGGGCCGCAGGCCTTGCTCATGCCAAGGGCGAAGCGCCTTCGCCTCAGCCGTCAACCGGACACGAGGGAGCCACCTCCTTTGGCGCCCTGAAGCAGGTTGAAGCGGGTGTACTCAGCGTCGGTTATGCAGAAGCCGGCCCCGCAGACGGCCCAGTCGTGCTGCTGCTGCACGGATGGCCTTATGACATCTACAGCTATGTCGATGTCGCACCCATCCTTGCATCGGCTGGATATCGGGTACTCATCCCCTATCTGCGCGGATATGGCACGACCCGTTTTCTCTCGGACGACACGGCACGCAACGGACAGCAGGCGGCGCTTGCGGTCGACATGATCGCCTTTCTCGACGCACTCGGCGTCAAACAGGCCGTCGTGGCCGGTTATGACTGGGGCGCTCGCACCGCCGACATCATGGCCGCACTCTGGCCCGAGCGTTGCACCGGGCTCGTGTCGGTCAGCGGCTATCTCATCGGCAGTCAGGAAATCAATAGAAAGCCACTTCCGCCCAAGGCGGAACTTTCGTGGTGGTATCAGTTCTATTTCGCGACGGAACGCGGCCGTGCGGGTTACGCAGCGAACACCCGCGACTTCGTGCGCCTGATCTGGCAGACGGCATCTCCGACCTGGAAATTCAGTGACGAGACCTTCAATCGTTCGGCCCCCGCATTCGACAATCCCGACCATGTGGCCATCACCATCCATAACTACCGCTGGCGGTTGGCACTGGCAGACGGGGAAGCCAAGTACGATAATTACGAGCGTAAGCTTGCGAAACTTCCCGTCATCACCGTGCCGACGATAACGCTGGAAGGCGACGCGAACGGCGCTCCGCATCCGGACCCTTCCGCCTATGCATCGAAGTTTTCCGGCAAATACCAGCACCGCAACATCATCGGCGGCATAGGCCACAACCTTCCGCAGGAAGCGCCAGAAGCTTTTGCCAGGGCTGTTCTGGACGTCGCAAAGCTTTAAACTTGCCGAAGCCCGCGAACCGTTGTCTTACTGCATGTGACAGCGGGGCGCGCGGTAGCGGGCCACTCGAACCGTCCGGACGACGAAGGCATCCAATGGACCATATCGACCATATTCTCGTCGTGGACGACGACAGGGAAATCCGGGAGCTGGTCTCCAGCTACCTGAAGAAGAACGGCCTGCGCACGCGCGTGGCGGCCGATGGACGGCAGATGAGAAGTTTTCTCGACGGCAATACCGTCGATCTCATCGTGCTCGACGTGATGATGCCTGGCGATGACGGGCTAGTTTTATGCCGAGAGCTGCGGGCGGGGAAACACAAAGCCACGCCGGTGCTGATGCTGACGGCCCGCGATGACGAGATGGATCGCATTATCGGGCTCGAAATGGGCGCCGACGACTATCTGTCGAAGCCCTTCGCTGCCCGTGAGCTTCTTGCGCGGATCAAAGCCATACTGCGCCGGACGCGGATGCTGCCTCCCAATCTGCAGATCAGCGAGGCCGGGCAGCTCCTGACCTTTGGTGAGTGGCGCCTCGACACGGTGGGCCGTCACCTGCTCGACAGGGAGGGCACGACCGTGGCCTTGAGCGGCGCCGAATACCGGCTCCTCAGGGTCTTCATCGATCATCCCCAGCGCGTCCTCAACCGGGACCAGCTGTTAAATCTCACGCAGGGCCGCGATGCCGAACTTTTTGACCGGTCGATCGATCTTCTCGTGAGCCGCGTTCGCCAAAGGCTGGGGGATGACGCGCGCGAACCCGTCTACATCAAGACCGTGCGGGCGGAGGGCTATGTCTTTGCGGTGCCCGTGGAGATTTCGGAGCCGAGGATATGAACGGCCCACGCCTGCTCGCCGGCTGGTGGCCGCGCTCGTTGCGGTCCAGACTTTTCATCATCCTGCTTGCGGGCCTCGCCATTGCCTACGGTCTGTCGTTCAGCATCCTCTTTGCCGAACGATATATGTCGGCAAAGGCGATCATGCTCGGCACTCTTGAGCAGGATCTGGCTGTATCGATCGCCATAATCGACCGCCTGCCTGCGGAAGAGCGGGCGCAATGGGTCCATCGCCTGAGCCGCAGCAATTATCAACTCGTCCTCGGCCCGGGTGTTCCAGGTGTTTCCGACATGTCCGGCCGCGGCGCTGAAATTGCGCAGAGGATCGAGGAGGCCGCAGGACACCGTTTCCCCGTCAAGGTCGAGTCCATTCCCGGCGACGGCAAGCGGCTTCAGGCGCATCTGACGCTATCGGACGGCTCGCCCCTGACAATTGACGTGACACCGCGCGGCGTGATGCCGCTGGCGGAATGGCTGCCTTATGTCTTCGCCGCGCAGATGGCGCTTCTTCTTCTGTGCACCTGGTTTGCAGTGCGACAGACGACCAGACCGCTCAGCGCGCTGGCTGCGGCAGCCGAAGCGTTGGATCCGGGCGAAAAGGGGTTGCCGATGAGTGAGAGCGGCCCAAGCGAAGTTGTCCACGCCGCCCGCGCCTTCAACGCGATGCGCGATCGCGTCGCCCAATACCTCGAGGAGCGGGTCCAGATTCTCGCGGCGATTTCGCACGACCTGCAGACGCCCATCACCCGGATGCGGTTGCGGGCCGACATGGCAGACGATACGCCGGAAAAGGAAAAGCTGGTCAGTGACCTGCGTGAAATCGAACGTCTAGTACAGGATGGTATCGCTTATGCACGCAGCGCTCATGGCAATGGCGAGAAATCCTCACGTATCGATCTGGCCTCTTTCATCGACAGCCTAGCCTACGACTATCAGGATACCGGAAAAGCAGTCACGGTTGACGGTATGGTGCGCGGCACAGTATCGACAAAGCCACATGCCCTGCGAAGAATCCTGACGAACTTGATAGATAACGCACTCAAATTCGGGGGCAGTGCGGAAATCAAGGTCGACCGGCGCACTGAAGGCACCGTCGTCATCACGGTGCTCGATCGTGGGCCGGGCATCCCCGACGAGATGCTGCAAAATGCCATGCAGCCCTTTTTCCGGATTGAAACCTCGAGAAACCGCGACACCGGCGGAACAGGACTCGGACTTGCGATCGCGCAGCAGCTCGCCGGAACAATCGGCGGCTCGGTGCGCCTCTATAACAGGCAAGGCGGCGGGCTTGCAGCCGAGGTGGCTTTTGCCTGAGAGGGACGCAGGTCAACGATAACCAGTAACAACGATACTTTTCGATACAGTTTTGCAGTTTCCGGAAACATGCCGGATACGCCGATCCGTCACAAAGCTCCTATCACGAAACGCCGCAACAGCGGCAAAATGAAAGGAACCTCCCGTGACCAAGATCGAGACTGTTCTTTATACCGGCAAGACCCACACGACCGGTGGGCGTGACGGATCGGCGCAAAGTGACGATGGCGCGCTTGGCATCAAGCTTTCCCCTCCGGGCAGCGGAAAGCCGGGCACGAATCCCGAGCAGCTCTTTGCGGCAGGTTGGTCGGCATGTTTCATCGGCGCCATGACAAAGGCGGCGGCAAAACACCAGCTCCGGCTTCCAGCCGACACCACTGTCGATGCGGAGGTCGACCTCGGCACAACGGGTGGCGAATTCTTTCTGCAGGCTCGCCTGACTGTCAGCCTGCCCGGTATCGATCGTCCCATCGCGCAGACGATAATAGAGGATGCCCACCAGATCTGCCCCTATTCGAAGGCAACCAGGGGGAACATCGATGTTACGCTCAAGCTCGCTTAAGCCGATTGTTTCCGCCCGTGCGTTTGTCGTCGCCATCGTGTTTGCGGCGATATTCGCAGCACCGTGCGTATATGATGCTACATCCGACGAGCCCTCGCCGCTTGCAGGACTTCTGGGCGCAGTTTCATCGATGTGACCACAAGGGAACGGCTCGGCGCCCGCCGCAGCCGTTTTCGCGTTTCAACTTCTTCCTGCCATCCCTCTGATCAACTCAAGGAAGCCTGCCTGCTCCCCATGCGGCGCGCCTCCAGCGCGTTCCGCGGCGGCCAGACGAGCCGGATTTCCAACCATCTTAAACGAGGCCAGATCAATGCGATCAATTGAACACATCTATGTCGACGGTAAATTTGTGGTGCCAGACGGCAATGAACGGCTGGACCTTTTCAATCCGGCAACGGAAGAAAAAATCGGCGATGTCCGGCTTGGCAACGCCGATGATGCAAGGGCCGCAGTGGAAGCCGCGAAACGCGCTTTTCCCGCCATGGCAACATCCACCAAGGCGCAGCGTATCGATATGCTGCGCAGCCTGCGCGATACGATCGCAGAGCGACCGGATGAGCTCACGCAGGTCATGACCGAAGAATACGGCGCGCCCGCTTATTTCACGGCTTTCTCCGTTCAAAACGCAGCGTCGATTTTTGATGTTATGGCTGAGACCGTGGCGAACTACGACTTTGACCGGGTCGTGGGCAAAAGCACGGTCACGATGCTGCCGCGCGGCGTTCTCACCGCCATCACGCCCTGGAACAGCAATTTCGGTTTTATCGCCACCAAGCTTGCGCATGCAATCGGTTCAGGCTCGTCCCTCGTCATCAAACCGGCCGAACAGAGTGCGTTTCAGACGGATATTCTGGTGAGAAGGCTGCATCGGGCCGGCCTGCCGGCAGGGGTTTTCAACATTGTCAACGGCACGGGTCCGGTGGTCGGTGCGGCGCTGACGCAGGATCCCGACGTTGCGACCATCAGTTTCACCGGTTCCACCCAGGCTGCAAAGATCATTCAACGCGCGGCTATCGACGGCATGAAAAGAGTGGTTCTGGAGCTGGGAGGAAAAGCACCCACCATTATCCTGCCGGATGCCGACCTCGACAAGGCCATACCTGTCGCCCTGATGTCGGGCTTTGCAAACAGCGGCCAGGCCTGCGTCGCGGGTACCCGCATCCTGGCTCCGCGGTCCCGTCTCCCCGAGATTGCCGAGCGGTTGAGGATGGCGGCTGAAAAATTCAAAGTTGGCGATCCCCGTGATCCGGAGGTTCGGGTAGGCCCTCTCGCCAGCCTTGCCCAGTGGGAGAGGATTCAGACTTACATCCGGCTTGGTGTCGAAGAAGGAGCAACCCTGCTGACAGGCGGAACCGGACGACCGGCCGGGATTGAAAAAGGATGGTTCGCCCGCCCGACAATTTTCGCAGATGTCACGAACGAAATGCGCATCGCCCGCGAAGAAATCTTTGGTCCCGTCCTGTGTCTTCTCGCCTATGAGGACGAAGATGAGGCCGTCGAGATCGCCAATGATAGCGATTACGGATTGCAGGCCTATGTGCTTGGATCCGACCTCAGACGTGCCGAACACATAGCCGCAAGGCTGATGGCCGGCCGCGTCGTCATCAACGGCGCACCGCACGATCCTCGCGCCCCCTTCGGCGGTTTCAGGCAATCCGGTATCGGCAGGGAGATCGGCGCCTTCGGTCTCGACGGCATGCTCGAACCGCGAGCCGTTCTCACCCCGTAACGCGAGAAGTCTGCAGCGCCGGTCACGGCGCACTCTCCGTTCTGCTTCAGGCCGACTTTGTATCCAGAAGTGTCAGCCGTGCGAAAACCGACGTTTGGTGACGCAACAGCAGGTCGAAAGAAACAGCCGGGATACGATCAACATCTACCTGTTTCGGACGCGAAATGGTCGCGGAACACACCGATATGGAGAGAAATATGACCGACGTCCTTCACCCGGAAAAAGGCGGGCACGGCACCGCGATTGTCCTTGGGTCTGCAATGGCCGTGTTGATGGCCTTCACCCCTGCCTTGGCAGTTGAGACTGTCAAACCACCCCAATCCGAAACCGCCTCTGCCGACGACAGCATCCGGCCGTTCCAGGTTCATGTCGATCAGTCACAGATTGACGACCTCAAGGCCAGGATCAGGAATGCGCGCTGGCCGGATAAGGAAACCGTTGGCGATATCTCCCAGGGCATCCAGCTGGCGCGGGTTCAGGATCTCGTTCGATACTGGGGCAGCGACTATGACTGGCGAAATGCAGAGAAAGAACTCAACGCCTTGCCGCAGTTCATCACCACGATCGACGGCGTCGACATCCACTTCATTCATGTCCGCTCACGCCATCCCAACGCCTTGCCTGTCATCCTCACCCACGGCTGGCCGGGTTCAATCTTCGAGTTCACAAAAGTTATCGGCCCGTTGACGGACCCGACCGCTTATGGCGGCAAAGCCGAAGACGCGTTCGACGTGATCATTCCCTCCATCCCCGGCTATGGTTTTTCAGGCCATCCGACCGATCTGGGCTGGGGACCGGACCGTGTTGCGCGCGCCTGGGACACCCTTGTGAAGCGCCTCGGCTACACGCGCTATGTTTCCCAGGGCGGCGATCATGGTTCGGTCATTTCCGATGCGCTTGCCCGGCAGGCGCCAAAGGGTCTGCTCGGCATCCATCTCAATATGCCGGCCACCGTTCCCGCTACGCTCATGAAAGCCATCAACAGCGGTGATCCGGCCCCTGCGGACCTGTCTGCGCAGGAACGAAATGCCTATGACTCGCTCAAAGAGTTTTTCGGCAGGAACGCTGCCTATGGCGCAATGATGGTCACAAGACCGCAGACGATCGGCTATTCCCTGTCGGATTCACCTGTCGGTCTTGCATCCTTCATCTACGAGAAATTCGCGCAATGGAGCGACAGCAATGGCGAGCCCGAAAGCGTGCTTTCCAGGGATGAAATGCTCAACGATATCACGCTCTACTGGTTGACCAACAGCGGCGCGTCCGGCGCGCGTTTCTATTGGGAAAACAACAACAACAACTTCAGCGCGGACGCCCAGAAGACAAGGGACATCAAGATCCCCGTCGGCATCACCGTTTTCCCGAAGGAAATCTATCAGGCGCCGGAGAGCTGGAGCAGGCAGGCCTATCCATCGCTGACCTATTATCATCAGGTCGATCATGGCGGACATTTCGCCGCCTGGGAGCAGCCCGGGATCTTCTCAAGAGAGCTTCGTGACGCTTTCAGAAAGCTGCGCTGAGAGACGTCATTCTGGAAGCGCGGTTCCCGGACCGCGCTTCACCACATCCTCGTGTTGCTGTCCGATTTAACGCTTGGGCGTTTCTGCACCAAAAAAGCCGTCGCTCGACACCAGTCGAGGAACGGCTTTTTCCGTATCTGAGGCCAGGAGATTTCAGGCCGCAACCGCGACACGTTCCGCCATCCACTGATCCAGCGCAGATCGCAGCATTGATCCGGACACGGCGTCCGTGGAGGCGATCCTGATCAGGTATTTTGCGGCGTCAACGGCTATCGAGCAGCCGATCGGCAGGCGGTTCTCTGCGCAGAACTCATTCAAAACCCTGCGGATCGACAGAAGCGACACTGCGTTGGTCATCTCGGATCTCCATCATGAATAACGATATTGCGTCACTTGATGGAGAAGCGTTGTGTCGAGAGTTTTCCACCGAAACCGAAAACGGTACCTCGATGTAGTCAGACTGGTTGCTGATACAATAAGCTACCGTCGAGGACGGCGATCGCATCGATCAGTCCTGAAATTTCGTTTCGTCGCTCGACGGCTCCGGGTTCGCGTCGATCCGGTTTTCCGCCTCGGCCTGCGGGGACAGAGGAAGCTCCAGCTGAATATCCTCCATCTCGGGCAGGCTTGCGATGCCGTCACGAAGGGCAAGGTCTTCATAAGATGGTTTGAACGGCATCGGAATCTCCTTCCGCGCGAGAAATTGGCCGCCATCCGCTTTTTCCGGCGGCGGCCGTTTCCGGTGATCAGCTCTTCACAAAGGCCAGCAGATCCGGATTGATGACATCGGCATGGGTGGTCAGCATGCCGTGCGGATACCCCTTATACACCTTCAGCGTACCATTCTTCAGCAGTTTGACCGACAATTCGGCAGAATCTGCGATCGGCACGACCTGGTCGTCATCGCCGTGGAGAACGAGCGTCGGCACCGTGATCGCCTTCAGGTCTTCCGTCTGATCGGTTTCCGAGAAGGCTTTTACACCGTCATTATGGGCCTTGGCGCTACCCATCATGCCCTGACGCCACCAGTTCTGGATGACACCGGGATAGACTTTGGCATCCGGACGGTTGAAGCCATAGAACGGACCGGTCGGCACGTCGAGGAAGAACTGGGCGCGGTTTTCGGCTACGCCCTTGCGGAAACTGTCGAAGACCTCGATCGGCAGGCCGCCGGGATTGGAAGGCGTCTTCAACATCAGCGGCGGAACGGCGGAGACGAGCACGGCCTTGGCAACGCGGCCCTGCGGCTCGCCGAATTTGGCGACGTAACGCGCAACCTCTCCGCCGCCGGTCGAGTGGCCAATGTGAACCGCATTCCTGAGATCGAGATGTTCGGCAACGGCGGATGCATCGGCGGCATAATGATCCATGTCGTGGCCGTCGCTCACCTGCTGGGAACGGCCGTGGCCGCGACGATCATGGGCCACGACGCGGTAACCGTTCTGGGCGAAGAACAGCATCTGCGCGTCCCAGTCGTCGGAGGACAAAGGCCAGCCGTGATGGAAGACGATCGGCTGGGCATCCTTCGGACCCCAGTCCTTGAAATAGATATCGACGCCGTCCTTGGTCTTTACGAATGATCCGGTCATTGGAAATGCTCCTTCGTTGCGGGATGGGATGGATTTTGAAAAGGCTGTTGATGGCATGGCCATCGCGGTGGAAAGAGCGGCGCCGGCCAGCAGAACATACCGTCTGGAAATTGCGAGCTCGATAGGATTGTCGGTCATTTCGGTTTCCTGCCTGGTTTCAGCGGGCGCGGCGGGTGGTTTCAAACAGGAACCAGGTGCGGCGCTCGGTCTCGTCGATCCAGTTTTCGATCAGGCTGGTGGTGGCGTGGTCGTTGAGGTCGGAGGTGAGGCTGTGCGTTTGCCGCAGGATGGCGGTAAGCTGCTTGTTGTCCTCACGCAGTTCGGCAAGCATATCCTCCGGCGTGACGAAGTCGGCGTCATTATCAAGGAGACGCTGGAGGCGGCCGATATGGCCGATGGAGCGGATGGTCGTGCCGCCGATCTTGCGCGCCCTTTCGGCAATGTCGTCGGTCATCGCAAAGATCTGGGCGCCCTGTTCGTCCAGCAGCGTGTGATAATCACGGAAATGCGGACCGGAAACATGCCAGTGGAAATTCTTGGTCTTGATGTAGAGCGTGAAGACATCCGCCAGCAGCGCGGTCAGCGCAGCGGAGATGTCGCGGCTCGCTTCAGCGCCAAGGTCGGTCGGCGTTGCGAGTGGAAGCTTGCGGTTTTTGGCGGCTGTGGTCGTGTCCATGATCGTTCTCCTTTTGCAATCGACCGCCCGTTGTTGAGCGCCCCTGTTGCGGCTGTCTGATCGGCACCGAGGATAGAAAGAAGGATGGCTCGGGAGAAATCGGCTGCTGGTACAGTCCACCCGATACCTAAGTGTAGTTTCGGCAATTTCGAACCCGGGATAGTTTTCGCCTGTCGCCCCGCCCCAGGGCGATTGGCTCGCAGAAGCCATCGTCTCCGGTGTCCCCCTCCCCCGGAGCTGCGGATCTCCTCCCGATCCGCCAAGGCCGCCCCCGCCGCAGGAGGCGGCCTTTTTTTCGTTTCGGCCTCGGACCTGCAGGCAACCTATGCCTGAGTATTATGTTTACTCTTTCGCCGTTGCGTTAGCCTCAGCGGGCACGACAATCGTCAATCTGCAAAATCGAAGGAATTCCAACATGGCGGAAGAACGGCCCGAAGGTATTGAAAAATACGATCACCCAGCCGGCGGCTGGGATGCATTGAAAGCCGTTGCGAAAACGCTCGCGCACCAGCAGATCGTCGCGCAGGGCACGATGACGCTGCTCAAGGCCAATCAGCCCGAAGGTTTCGACTGTCCCGGCTGCGCCTGGCCCGACCCCAAACACACCTCATCCTTTGAGTTCTGCGAAAACGGCGCCAAGGCCATCACCTGGGAATCGACGGCGAAACGATCCGGACCCGAATTTTTCGCCCAGCATACGGTTTCCGAACTGTGGCAATGGACGGATCACAAGCTGGAGGATGCCGGCCGGCTGACCCTTCCCCTGCATTACAATGCCGAAAGCGATCGCTATGAGCCAATCGCGTGGGACGACGCCTTCAATCTGATCGCGCAGGAACTCAACAAGCTCGACGACCCCGACAAGGCGGAATTCTATACATCCGGCCGGGCGTCCAACGAGGCCGCCTTTCTCTATCAGCTTTTCGTGCGCGCCTATGGGACGAACAATTTCCCTGATTGTTCCAACATGTGCCACGAGGCCACCAGCGTCGGCCTTCCGAAATCCATCGGCGTCGGCAAAGGCACGGTGACGCTAGAGGATTTCGATCATGCCGATGCGATCTTCAGCTTCGGCCACAATCCCGGCACCAACCATCCGCGCATGATGACGACGCTGCATAATGCCGCAAAACGCGGCGTGCCGATCGTGGTCTTCAATCCGCTGAAGGAACGGGCGCTGGAACGCTTCGCCGCGCCACAGGACCCGATCGAAATGGCGACACTCTCTTCGACGCCCATCGCCTCCGCCTACCATCAACTGCGCACCGGCGGCGATCTCGCAGCCCTCAAGGGCATCATGAAAGCGGTGTTCGAACTGGATGCAGAAAACCAGAAGGCGGGTGGTGCCGGTGTGCTCGACCGAACCTTCATCGAAGAACACACCGACGGTCTCGACGCACTGTGCGCCGACATCGACGCTACCTCCTGGGACACCATCTGCTCCGTCAGTGGGCTGACGAAGGAGGCGCTTGAAAGCGCTGCCCGGATTTATGTGAACGCCTCCAATGTCATCATCTGTTACGGCATGGGCATCACGCAGCACGCCAAAGGCACGGGCAACGTGCAGCAGATCGCAAATC
This sequence comes from Agrobacterium sp., assembly GCF_059499945.1. Lineage (NCBI taxonomy): Bacteria > Pseudomonadati > Pseudomonadota > Alphaproteobacteria > Hyphomicrobiales > Rhizobiaceae > Agrobacterium > Agrobacterium sp. The sequence continues at coordinate 64,107 of NZ_JCABZP010000001.1, forward strand.
TCCTGCTGCTGCGCGGCAATATGGGCCGCCCGGGTGCGGGAATAGCGCCCATTCGCGGCCATTCCAACGTACAGGGCGACCGCACCGTCGGCATCACCGAAATCCCGAACAAGGCGCTGCTGGACGGCATGGAGCGCGCTTTCGGTTTTCGTCCCCCTGCGGAAAAAGGCCACAATGCCATAGAGGCCGTCGAGGCGATCATTGCCGGCGAGTCCCGGGTGCTAATCTGTCTTGGTGGAAACCTCGCCGTCGCCATGTCGGATACCGGCGCGACCTTCAAGGGCATGCGCAACCTCGATCTCGCCGTTCACATCGCAACAAAACTCAACCGCTCGCACCTTCTGACAGCGAAGATATCGCTGATCCTGCCCTGCCTTGGACGCACCGATCTGGATACCCAGTCCTTGGGCCCGCAGGCCGTGACAGTCGAGGACTCGATGTCGATGGTGCATGCCTCTCGCGGTTTCCTGAACCCGCCCGGGGAGCTGGTCAGGTCGGAGCCGGCCATCATCGCGGGCATCGCCAAAGCGACAATCGGCAGCCGCCATGGAATAGACTGGGATTGGCTGATTGCCGATTACGACCGGATCCGTGACAAGATCGAAGAGGTCTTTCCCGATTTCAGGGATTTCAACAGCCGGGTTCGGATAAAAGGCGGCTTTCGCCTTGATGTCGCGGCCTCCTTCCGCCGCTGGAACACGCAGAGCGGCAAGGCCAATTTCCTTGTCGCCACAGGACTTGAGGAAGACCCGCTCATCTCCAATCCGGAAGCCCTCGTGCTGACCACGATCCGCAGTCACGATCAGTACAATACGACGATCTATGGCATGGATGACCGTTATCGCGGCGTCTTCGGCCGAAGGGACATCATCTTCATGAACCGGCACGACCTTGCGGAGCGCGGCCTGAAGGATGGTGATCGCATCGATATTCACGGCATCGGCCCAGAAAATAAAGACCGACACCTCGTTCAGGGTTTCACCGCCGTCGAATACAATATCCCGAAGGGGTCGGCCGCAGGCTATTATCCGGAAATGAATGCGGTGGTGGCGCTCGGCCATTATGACCGCCTTTCCGGAACGCCTTCCTACAAGGGTGTCCCGATCACGGTGAGCCCGGCAGCCGCCTGACGACCGAAGGCCCGGCGCGCAACGCAGCGGTCGTTGCGCGCTCTTCTCCCCACCGTTTGGGTTGGACCTCACCTCGGGCCATCAGGCATGGCCTGTGGATGACCGGCCATATATGCGGATTTTTCGATATAGCGCCGTGCCGTTTTACCGCTATCCTGATGTTTCGACGACGGTGGCAACCAAGACCTATGTATAGGTCAGGTTGTGCTGAAAAAACCGTATTGTCGGCAAAAATCGCATCGGGGGAACAATGTCGATTGCGTCAAGGATGTTTCGCGCGCGCGAGCCGGAAGGCCGAGCCCACCATCTGGCCTTTGGCCTTGGGGCGCTGGCGCTGGCGGCCGCGGTATTTTACGTCGATACCTATACCGACATAGAAGGCGCGATCGCGGTGCTTTATGTCATCACGGTCCTTTTGGCTGCGCAGACTGTAAGCTGGTCGGGACTGATCGCGATCTCCTGCGCCTGCGCCATTCTTTCCCTCCTGTCCTATGCAGCGACCCACGCGCAGGATGCGGATTTCCAGTCGGCGCTTCGGTTGGTCGTCGCCCTTGCGGCACTTGCCGTCACAACCATGCTGCTTTTGAAAACGGAGACCGCCCGGCTGGCAATGCTATCCGTCAATGCGGCGCTGAAGGAAAGCGAGGAGCGTTATCGTTCCATTTTCGACCGTACGCGCGTCGCACTCTGGGAACGCGACTATTCGAAGCTTCACGCCCTGCTGATGGGCCTCAAGCAACGGGGCATCACCGACATGCGGGCCCATGCGCGCGCCAATCCGGGTTTTACGCAGCAATGCATCGATCTCATCACGGTCGTTGCATCGAATGAAGCCGGAAAGGAAATGCTGGGTTACGATTCCTCTATCCGCGGCACCCTCCAGCAATCGGTCGTTTCTTCGTCCGGCAAGTTCGTCGATGTCCTGCAGGCGATCATCGACAACCGGCGTGTTTTCGAAGACAAGGTGGTGGTGCGCACCGACGTCGGCGAAGACAAGCTGGTGCTTCTTTCAATCAGTTTCCCCGCGGAGGCGGCCTCCTTCAACCGTGTGGTGGTCAGCATGGTGGATATCACCCAGCGCGAAATGGCGCTGAAGGCGCTGGCCGAGGCACAGGCGGAGCTGACAAAGGCCTCGAAGGCGGCAGCCGTCGGCGCCATGTCCGCATCGCTCTCCCACGAACTGAACCAGCCGCTTGGCGCCATCATCGTCAATGCGCAGACATTGCTGCGCTGGCTCGATCGCGATCCGCCGGATATTGCCGCCGCCCGCCGCTCGGCCGAACGCATGATCCGCGACGGGCAGCGCGCCAGTGAAATCATCCAGAACACGCGCAGCCTGCTCGCCCATACGAGCGGCAAGCTGGAAACCTTCGACCTCGATGAGTTCATCGACGAAACGCTAAGCCTTCTCGAACATGAGCTGGAACGCAGTGGAACCACGGTGCATGTGGAAAAAGCGGCCACGCCGCCGATAACGGCCGTCAGGATCGAATTGCAGCAGGTCCTCATCAACCTTCTCACCAATGCCATTCAGGCCATGGACGAGGCGGGCACCGGCAATCGCACCATCACGGTGCGGAAGGAGCGCGAAGACAGGGACAATATTCATATTGCGGTTCACGACAATGGACCGGGTTTCCCGGTGCAGATGAAGGAAAAGCTGTTTTCGCCGTTTTTCACGACCAAGGAGACGGGAATGGGCATGGGGCTGTCCATCTGCCGCACGACACTGGAAGCACGGGGCGGCAGGCTTACCGGTGACAATCATCCTCTCGGCGGGGCGGTCTTTACCATTTCCATGCCGATCAGCCAGGAGATGGAACATGCCTGAGCCACGCAAGACGACAAAGGAGCCGCCGTCACCCATCGTGTTCATCGTCGACGACGATGTGTCGATGCGCGAGGCGCTCACCGATCTTTTCCGCTCCATGAAGTTCGATGCCGAAGCTTTCGACAGCGCCGCCGCCTTTCTTGAAAAAGCCAATCTGAACCGGCCCGGCTGCCTGCTGCTTGATGTGCGGCTTCCGGGCATAAGCGGTCTTGATTTCCAGATGCAGCTGGAACGCGTCGGCAACCGGATGCCGATCATTTTCATGACCGGCTTCGGCGATATCCCGATGAGCGTGCGGGCGATGAAGGCCGGCGCTGTCGATTTTCTGACCAAGCCCTTCAAGGAACAGGACATTCTGGACGCCGTCGCGGCCGCGATGGAGCGGGATGCGTCGCGCCGCCGCGAAAGCGCCCAGAACGAGGCAGTCACCTCCCTTGCCGAACAGCTGACGCCAAGGGAACGCGAGGTCATGGGCGCCGTTGTCCGCGGCCTGATGAACAAGCAGATCGCCTATGAGCTCGGCATCAGCGAAGTCACCGTGAAACTGCACCGAGGCAATGTCATGCGCAAAATGGAAGCGAGATCGGTTGCCGACCTCGTGCGGAAAGCGGAGCTGATCGGCGAGAAGTTCAGGCCACCTGTATCTTAGTATGGTATCTTTGAGAGCGGCATGGGCGCATAGAGAAAGAAAGAAAAACAGAAAAGGTCGCTTTCATTGCCCCCCGTTCCCGTCATTGCCGTCGTCGACGACGATCCCGCCATTCGCGAAGCCATGGATGATCTCATCATGTCCTTCGGTTACGAATGCCGCCTGTTTGTTTCTGCCGAACAATTCCTGGAATCGAAGCAGCAGGCGGACATCGACTGCATCGTCGTGGATGTCAAAATGCCCGGTCTTTCCGGCATCGAGTTGCAGAGCGAGCTGAACAGGCGCGGCAACCACCCGCCGATGATCTTCGTCACCTCCTATCAGGATGAGCGCACCCGGAATGCGGCCTTGAACGGCGGCGCTTTGGCCTTTCTCGGCAAGCCGGTCAATATCGTCAGTCTGATCGGATGCCTGGAATCCGTTCTCGCCCGGCCGTCCTGACGGTTGACGCTTCGCCACCGAGCGGGCGAGCCAGCCTATATCCGCTCGCAGACAAGCCTTCCATCGCTCTGCTTGCATCTCTTCCAAGTGAAATCCGTCGCTATTTCATGCTCCGACGCCTGGCGTCCGGGCAGGCATTGCCATTGAGCGGATGCCTCTGGGCGCTTATCCCGCCGCCAACACCTTCCGCTATACGAACTAGACCTCTGTATAGATGCCGGCTCCGCTTCTCCGCCGTAGCCTTTGCTCCAGTCAAGCGCTTCCCCTCCGAACGTTCCTGACGACACCATCACCCTTTTTAGGAGCAGGGCATGACCTCCATCAGCAAGAATGCGGACGAGCAGAGACCCCGTCGTCTCAAAGTCGCAGCGGTGTTGGCACTGGGTACGGTTGCCGTGCTCGGTGGCAATGCTTTCCTGATCAGGAATGGCGAACCGGCGCTTGCGGCCTCCGAAGACGTCGCATCAGCCAGCGCCTTCCGCACCCTCACACCACAGGCGATCGACAGGCTGGGCGGACTTTCCGCTCCCGCGCCGACGCTCAGTGAAACGTCCAAAGGCGCACAGGCTGTTCCGGCACTGGACAAGACATCCTGCGTCGCCACCCGCGCCGCCCAGAAAACGGACCGGCACGACGCGCTCGATCCCAAGGCCTTCTGCCAGCTGCAGCACCGCCTCTTCAATGCCGAGCTGATCGACCGCATCGCCGTGCTCCAGCTCGCATCACAGACCCGCTCTATCGACACCTCGTCCCAACTCGCCATGAACAAGGAGTTCTGAAATGGAAACATTGACCAGACGCGCAGTCCTCGCAATCGGCGCCGTCGGCGGCACCGCCCTTGCCGCCAGCACGGCCGGGGCAGCCTCTTTCGGCAATCCCGACCAGCCCGCCGAGGGAGCAATCAACGCCAATGCCGCGGGTCTCAGCGATCCCGGCCCGAAGAACCCTGCGATCAACGATCAGTTTCCATCCTTCCAGAGCCCGCCGGCGACCGATGTGGGCGACATGCAGCTCTTCTGGGGCTCGTTCAACAACGCCGCCAAGCGTATCCAGAACGGCGGATGGGCACGTCAGGTGACCAAATCGGACTTCGCGATTTCGGATGCCGTGTCCGGCGTCAACATGCGGCTCGGACCGGGCGGCGTTCGTGAGATGCACTGGCACCGTGCCGCAGAATGGGCGATCATGACCAATGGCCGTTGCCGCATCACGGTGCTCGATACGCAGGGCCGCGCCTATGTGCAGGATGTCGAGGCCGGTGATCTCTGGTATTTTCCGGCCGGCTACCCCCATTCGCTGCAGGGACTTGGCCCTGAAGGGTGCGAATTCGTCATCGTGTTCGACGAAGGCGACCAGTCCGAATATGGCACCCTGCTTCTGACGGACTGGCTGGCGCATACCTCACCCGAACTGCTGGCCAAGAATTTCGGCGTCGCGCAGGACGTGTTCCGGAACATTCCGCTGCAGAACCTCTGGATTTTCCAGGGCAAGGAGCCGGGACCGCTCTCCAGGGATCAGGAAGCCGTTGCCGGCGCGGGACTTCCCCCATTCCCTTTCACCTACAAACTCGCTGCATCAAAACCACTGAAGGAAAATGCTGCCGGGGTCATTCGCCTTGCGGATAGCAGCGCCTTTACCGTGTCCAAAACCATCGCCGCCGCCATCGAAACGATCAAGCCCGGCGGTGTGCGCGAAATGCACTGGCATCCCAATGCGGACGAATGGCAATACTGGATCAAGGGTGAAGGCCGGATGACCGTGTTCGACGCGGGCCCGCGCAGCCAGACCGCCGATTTCCGCGCCGGCGATATCGGTTACGTGAAAAGAAGTCAGGGACACATCATCGAAAATACCGGGAAGACCGACCTGCAATTCGTCGCGGTCTTCAAGACCGCCGAATACCAGGAGGTCAGCCTGTCCTTCTGGCTGACGCATACCCCACCGGCGCTGGTGGCCCAGCACCTCAACGTCAGCGTCGAAGACGTGGCGAAATTTCCCGCAAACCAGCCGGCGATCATGCCGGGCTGAACATCCTGTCCGCCCATTGACCGGCGTTTCGGCATGTCCGATCCGCCGGTCTTTTCTCACCGAGACAAGGCGCGACGCCGCAAAACCAATATCGAAAGACAGGAACGGCCATGAAACCATTGACAATCCGCATCGCCGGCGGCTCGCTTGCCGGTCTTTTCACGGCGATATTGCTGCAGCAGGACGGGCACGATGTGAAAGTCTACGAACGCTCGTCGTCCGGCCTCGGCGGGCGTGGTGCAGGACTGGTGCCGCAGCAGGACCTGTTCGAGGTTCTGGACCAGATCGGCTGCGAAGACGTCACCCATGTCGGTGTGGTTGCGAAGGAGCGCATCTACCTCGATGCTGGCGGCCGCGTGGCCCAGCGCCAGAAGACGCCGCAGATGCAGATTTCATGGGACTACCTCTTTGAGCGCGTGTCCTCCCGCCTCCTCGCCGATACCTATCTCCTGGGACACCATGTCGACGCGGTTCGGGAAGGCCCTGATGGAGTGATGCTGTCCTTCGCCGACGGCAGGCAAGAGCGCGCTGATCTCGTAATAGGCGCGGATGGCTTGGGTTCGGCCATCCGCAAGGCGGTCAATCGCCATTCGGAAAACGCCTTTGCGGGTTATGTCGCCTGGCGCGGGCTGATACCCGAAACCAGATTACCGGCCGATGCGTCCCTGCTGCTCGACCGCTTCGCTTTTTACATCACACCCGGAATTCATGTTCTGGGTTACCTCGTGCCGGGGCCACTTGGTGAGACACAACATGGACAGCGCCGTTACAACTGGGTGTGGTATCGTCCTACACCGGCCGATGAGCTTGGCCGAACCTTCACCGGCCGCGACGGCAGGCATTTCGAATATTCGCTGCCCCGTGGCGAACTGACTGAGCAGCGCCGCGAGCAACTGCGCAGGGACGCGTCCTCCCTTCTGCCGCCGCAATTGGCGCTTGCGGTGGAAGCGGAGGAAAACCCATCGATCCAAGGCATTTTTGACTATGAGGCTGAACAGATGGTGTCGCCGCGCATGGCGCTGGTCGGAGATGCCGCCTTTGTGGTTCGCCCTCACACCGCGATGGGCGTTTCCAAGGCCGCGGGAGACGCAATGGCGCTGCGCGACGCCCTGCGGCAAACGGACGACCTGCCCACCGCCCTTTCACGATATCAGAGAAGCCGCCTGCCGGTGGGCAAGGCAATTGCAGCCTTTGGGCGGCGACTTGCCGAAACCGCCATCTGAACACGGGTCAAAAATCAGGGACGGTCCTGTCTTGCTTCACCCCATCTTTGCGCTACGCTTGCGATCAGGGATTTCTCAATGGAGGGACTGAGGAATGTGCAACCACTGCGTGATCGAGAACGTGAAAAAGAACATGCTGTCACGACGCCTGCTGTTCAAGGGCGCCGTGGCCGGTGTAACGGCGGTGGCGGCAGGCAGCCTCGCGGCTCCGGTGCTTGCGCAAACACCCGGACGGGTCATCGATCTCACCCACACCTATGATTCCGCATTTCCCACCTTCGACGGCAAACCGGGCATCGAATACGAATGGGCAGCTGATATCACCAAGGATGGTTATCAGCTCCACAAGCTCACCATCTACGAACATACCGGCACACATATCGATGCACCGTTCCACTTCAGCGCCGACGGCGCGAGCGTCGATCAGCTGGAGCCGCAGAAACTTGTCGCGCCGCTGGTCATCATCGACATCACCGACCGCGCAAAAGAGGATGCCAATTCCACCATCGAGGCTGAAGACATCGAGCGCTGGATATCTGCAAATGGCGATATCCCGGCAGGTGCGATCGTCGCCCTGCGCTCCGGCTGGGCAACCAGAGTGAAGAGCCCCTCATTCCGCACCGACGACGCCGGAAAATTCGCCTTTCCCGGTTTCGGCAAGTCGGCAACCGACCTTCTGCTCAAGCGCGACACGGTCGCGATCGGCGTCGACACGCTTTCGCTGGATCCGGGCAACTCTGCCGATTTCGCCGTTCACAATTCCTGGCTTCCGGCCGGGCGCTACGGTATCGAAGGCCTCAACAACCTCGAGGCTTTGCCGGTCAAGGGCGCAACCGTCGTCGTCGGCGCGCCGGCACATCGTGGCGGAACAGGCGGTCCGGCCCGGATTCTGGCCCTGGTCTGAAAGCAGCATTGCGGGCGGCCCGGATGCACCAGCGGCTCACCTGCTGCATCAGATAAAGCCGCTCCGAATCCGCCGCGGTTGTTCGGGAAAAGGCGGGGCGAAACATCGCCCCGCGCCTGACAGGAAGAACGCCGGGCGGCGGCATCGCTGAGAACATATCCCCTTGCCGCAAAAACCTCCGCACGGGAGAATTTCAAGAGATAATCAACGCCCGGATTGCCGGTTAGAGAGTGCTCAGCCGCACCACCGTCATTTTCCCAGTTCGACCAGTGGTCGTCACGTCAAGGCCCTTCCCCATCCCAGCCAGTTCAAGGCTAAGCAGAAATGTTTTCCGGCTCTCCGTGGCGCGACGCAGGCACCCCGCATGTATGGCGGCCTGCCCCGGTCGGGCCGACACGATCTGCATTGGCTGGCCTTTGCATCAGGTGCCGTGCTGCATGGTCGTTACCGGCGAATGAAGGTCGAAACAAAGTATGATCCACTATATGGACCTTGCAGATGCGCAAATAAACTGCACAAATCCGTCTATTTACTGTTGATTTCACAAATATTCCTGTGTATCCCGGATACATGGTTTTGTAGTGGTCCATATTGTGGAGGCAATATACCGATACATTCAGACTTTTGGAGGGGTCTGGCCAGTCTGGCAACAACAGCTATCCTGATGTCGCGGTCGTGGCATGGACATCCTGTTTTGCTGACATCTTATTGCGAAGGTTGTTCTGTGGGAGAGGAGGCCCCGATGACCATGACCGCAGACGCGAATGACGACGTATTTGTACTCGATGGCGAACTGTTGCACACCGGACCGGTAACGGGCTCGTGGTTCATGCGCCCCATCGAGGCCGTGGCGGCCGTGCTGCTGGCGGTGATGATCGGCCTGCTTCTGCTGGGCGTGACGTCACGTTATGCCCTGCATCTACCGATTGTCTGGATCGATGAAACGGCGTCCTTGTGCTTCCTGTGGTTTGCCATGCTGGGTGCGGCGATTGCCATCGATCGCAGTGAACATCTGCGCCTGACGCTGTTTCTCAACATGTTCCCGCAACGTGTTCTGGGCTATATCAATTCGCTGGCGCTGGTGCTGGTGGCGACATTTCTTGCAGCAATCATCAAGCCCGCCATGGAATACGCCATCGAGGAATGGGTGGTCACGTCAGCAGCGCTGAATATTCCGATGTCGTTTCGCGCTGCGGCGCTGCCGGTCGGCGCCTGTCTCATGCTGCTTCTGGTGCTCAACAATCTTTTCCGGCGGGAAAAGCTGCGCGATATCATCACGGCCCTTGTAACCGTCGCCGTTGCCTCCGGCCTGCTCTATCTGGCATCGCCGATGCTGGAATCCCTCGGCAATTTTAATCTGGCGATCTTCCTCGGCCTGTTCGTTGCGGTATTTCTGGTGCTGGGCGTGCCGATTGCCTTCTGCTTCGGCCTTGGAACCCTCGCCTATCTGACCTTCACCACCTGGGTTCCGACCATTGTGATGATCGGGCGCATGGACGAGGGCATGTCCGGCATCATTCTGCTGTCAGTGCCGGTCTTCGTGCTGCTGGGCTGCGTGCTCGATGCCACCGGCATGGGCAGGGCGATTGTCGAGCTTCTGTCCTCGATGTTCGGCCATATCAGGGCGGGCATGTCCTATGTGCTGCTCGGTTCGCTGTTTCTCGTCTCCGGCATTTCCGGCTCCAAGGTTTCCGATATGGCAACCGTCGCACCGGCGCTTTTTCCGGAAATGAAGCGCCGTGGCCACAAGCCCAAGGAAATGATCGCGCTTCTGGCCACCGGTGCCGCCATGGCCGATACGGTTCCGCCCTCCATCGTGCTGATCGTCCTGGGGTCGGCGGCCGGTGTGTCGATTGCCGGCCTCTTCACCTCCGGTTTCATGATTGCCATGGTGCTGCTTCTGGTGCTGGCCGTTCTGGCCCGCTGGAAGGCGCGGCATGAAAACATGGAAGGTGCAAAGCGCACCCCCTGGCCGCTGGTGGGCAAGGCAGCCCTGATTGCCGCCCCGGCGCTCGTTTTGCCCTTCCTCATCCGCAGCCTGGTGGGCGGCGGTGTCGCCACGGCAACCGAAGTGTCCACTATCGCCGTGCTCTACGCGATGATCATCGGCGCGGTGCTTTATGGCGGCATCAGCCTCAAAAAGCTCTATTCCATGCTGGTCGAGACGGCAGCCCTTTCCGGGGCGATCCTGCTGATCCTCGGCTGCGCATCGGCCATGGCCTGGGGGCTGACGCAGAGCGGCTTTGCCTTCCAGCTGACCGCGATGATCACCGATCTGCCGGGCGGCTGGATGACCTATATGGTCGTGTCGATCCTGATCTTCATGATCCTCGGCTGCGTTCTGGAGGGTCTGCCGGCGATCGTTCTGCTCGCGCCGATCATGTTCCCGATCGCCCGTACACTTGGCATCAACGACATCCATTATTCGATGGTCGTGGTGGTTGCCATGAATATCGGCCTGATGGCGCCGCCCATCGGCATCGGCTTCTACATCGCCTGCAAGATCGGCAACGTCTCGCCGGATGAAGCCATGGGCGCCATCTGGCCCTATCTCGCGGCCATGGTCATCGGCCTGCTGCTGATCGCCGCAATCCCCGGCTTTTCGACCATTCTGCTCTAAGACCGTGGCGGGTCCACCCGCCACGCCGATGAATGATGCATGCTTTATTTTGGGAGGAGAAAGCAATGAATATCAACAGACGTACCATGCTCGCCGGCGCCGGTTCCGCCGTTCTGGCCACAGCCTTCGTGTCGCGCGCCCGCGCTGCCCAGTACAATTATAAATATGCCAACAATCTGCCTGCCGCGCACCCGATGAACATTCGCGCCAAGGAGGCCGCTGACCGGATTGCCAAGGAAACCGACGGTCAGGTGATGATCAATATCTTCCCCAGCAGCCAGTTGGGCGCGGATACGGACGTGCTGAGCCAGGTGCGCTCTGGAGGCGTTGAATTCTTCACGCTTTCGCCGCTGATCCTGTCGACGCTGGTACCGAACGCCTCCATCAGCGGCATCGGTTTCGCCTTCCCGAACTACGAGTCCGTATGGGCGGCCATGGATGGCGATCTCGGTAAATATGTCCGTGGCGAAATTGCCAAGCAGAATCTCGTTGCCATGGACACAATCTGGGACAACGGCTTCCGCCAGATCACCAGCGCTTCCAAGCCCATCGCCACGCCGGCAGATCTCGAAAGCTTCAAGATCCGCGTGCCAGTGAGCCCGCTCTGGACCTCTATGTTCAAGGCGTTCAAGTCTGCCCCTGCCTCGATCAATTTCGCCGAGGTCTATACTGCACTGCAGACCGGTGTGGTCGATGGCCAGGAAAATCCGCTGGCGATCATTTCCACCGCAAAGCTGTTCGAAGTGCAGAAATTCTGCTCGGTCACCAATCACATGTGGGACGGGTTCTGGTTCCTGGCCAACAAGCGCGCCTGGGAGCGTTTGCCGGATGACCTGCGCGCCATCGTCGCCAAAAACCTCAACCAGTCGGGCAAGGATGAACGCGCCGATGTGGCGAAGCTCAATGCCTCGGTCAAGGAAGATCTGATTTCCAAGGGCATGACCTTCAACGACACGGATGCGACACTTTTCCGCGCCGCGCTGAAAGAGGCAGGCTTCTATTCCGAGTGGAAAGGCAAATACGGCGATGAAGCCTGGGCCATTCTTGAAAAGGCCGTTGGTGCAAGCCTGACCTGACCGGCCCGTTGAGTAACTGGCCCCGCCCGTAGCGGGGCCAACCCGACTATGTCTGACGATTGGAATGGAGACTGCTTTGACAGGTCGCCTGACGGGAAAACGTGCGCTTGTGTTTGGCGCAGGATCATCGGGGCCGGGTTTTGGCAACGGCAAGGCTGCGGCCGTGCAATTTGCCCGCGAAGGCGCGCGCGTAGCCTGTGTCGATCTCTCCGCTGACGCAGCCGAAGAGACGGCTGAGATCATTCGCGGAGAAGGCTTGGAGGCGATTGCGGTTGCCGCCGATGTCACTGAACTACAGTCCGTATCGACCACCGTTGCCCGCACCTGCGAGGCCTTTGGTGGCATAGATATTCTGCACAATAATGTCGGCGTGACCCATATGGGCGGGCCGGTTGAGCTGGATGAGGAAAGCTTTCGCGCCTCGGTCGATCTTAATATCGGCTCCGTTTATCGCACCTCCAAGGCTGTGTTGCCGGTGATGTTGGCGCAGGGCGGCGGGGCCATTGTCAATATCTCGTCGCTCGCCTCCATTCGCTGGACCGGCTATCCCTATTTTGCCTATTACGCCATGAAGGCAGCTGTAAATCAGGCGACTGTGGCGCTGGCCATGCAATATGCCCGGCAGGGCATTCGCGCCAATTGCATTCTTCCGGGAATGATCGACACCCCACTGATCTACAAGCAGATCAGCAATCAATATGCGTCTGTCGAGGAGATGGTGGCGGCGCGCAATGCGGCTGTCCCGGTGGGCCGCATGGGCGATGCCTTCGATATTGCCCGCGCCGCCGTTTTTCTCGCATCTGATGAGGCTAAGTTCATCACCGGCGTCTGTTTGCCGGTCGATGGCGGGCAAAGCTGTGCGGTGGGGGCGTTTTCCTGAGATGGCAACAACAACAACAACGATCCCGGTAGAAAAAGATCTGACTGGCGCGCGTGCGGTGGACCGGGCTCTGGCGCTGCTCTCCATGGTCGGGAGGCACGCGGAACGCGGCGTGGCGCTTTCGGTCATCGTGACAGAAAGCGGACTGAACAAGCCCACGGCCCGCCGCCTGCTGCTGGCTCTGATCCGCGCCGGCCTTGTGGAGCAGGATGAGGAAACGCGGCGTTACTACCTCGGCGAAGAAACCTATGTGCTGGGCAGCCTGTCGTCGCGCCGGTTTGGCCTTCTTCAAATGGCGCAGGACGGCCTGACGCGCATTTCCCGCCGCTCGGAGGATTCGAGCTTCCTTTCCGTGCGCCGTGATACATTTTCCCTGTGCCTTTACCGCGAAGAAGGCACCTGGCCGGTGCGCACCCATGCGCTTCAGGCCGGTTTCGAACACCCCTTGGGTATTGGTGCGGGTTCGCTCGCCATGCTGGCGGCGCTGCCGGACGCCGAGGTGGAAAGTATCATTGCGGCCAATAGCGGGCTGATTGCCGCTAATTATCCCGGCATCACGCTTGAGGGCCTGCGCCGTGATGTCGAGTTGACGAGAGCCAATGGCTATTCGCTCAACCCCGGCCTGATCCTTTCTAATTCCTGGGGTATTGGCGTTGCCATCCGCGCGCCTGATGGCGCGGTAGCGGGAGCGTTGAGCATTGCCGCTGTGGACAGCCGCATGCGACCGGAGCGCCAGCCGGAACTCGCAGCGCTGCTGCGCGAGGAAGTAACCCGCATCGAGACACGCATCGCAGAAATGATGGCCAGCCGCGCCCGCACGCGCGGTGAAGGCGACACGAAACGGCAAACGAGGAGAACGAGCAAATGAGCAAAGCGCAGATCGTCGGCTGGGCGCATTCGCCTTTCGGCAAGTCGGCCCTTGAAAATACCGAGCAACTGATGGCTTCGGTCGTGGCGCCGGCCATAGACCATGCGGGCGTCGATGTCAGCGATATCGACGGCATTTTCGTCGGCGTGATGAACAATGGCTTCTCGAAACAGGATTTTCAGGGCGCCCTGGTAGCGATGGGCGATGAGCGCCTCGCCTATACGCCGGCAGTGCGTTTCGAAAATGCCTGCTCAACAGGATCGGCCGCCCTCTATAGCGCCATGGACTTCATCGAAGCCGGGCGCGGCCGCATCGCACTCGTTGTCGGCGCCGAAAAAATGACGGCGCTGCCGACCGCAGAGGTGGGCGAAATCCTGCTCTCCGCCTGTTACCGTGCGGAGGAGGCCAATATTCCCGGCGGGTTTGCCGGCCAGTTCGGCCGCATCGCACAGGCATATTTTCAACGTTATGGCGACCGCTCGGAAGAGCTGGCGATGATTGCCGCAAAGAACCACGCCAATGGCGCGGTCAATCCCTATGCCCATATGCGCAAGGATTTCGGCTTCGATTTCTGCAATACGGTTTCGGACAAGAACCCCTACGTCGCAGGCCCGCTGCGCCGCACCGACTGCTCGCTGATTTCTGATGGCGCTGCCGCGATCATTCTGGCCGACGAGGAAACGGCAGCCACACTCAACCGCGCCATCGGTTTCAGGGGCCGCAAGCATGTCAACGACATCATGGCATTGAGCCGTCGCGATCCGTTGGCCTTCGAAGGCGCGCGCCGCGCCTGGGCCGGCTCGCTGGAACTTGCCGGCGCAACGCTCGACGACCTCTCTTTCGTTGAAACGCACGACTGCTTCACCATTGCCGAACTTATCGAATATGAGGCCATGGGGCTTGCGAAGCCCGGTGAAGGATATCGCGTTGTCCAGGATGGAACGGCCCTGAAGACCGGACGCCTGCCAATCAACCCATCGGGTGGATTGAAATCGAAAGGTCATCCCGTCGGGGCGACCGGCGTTTCCATGCATGTCATGGCGGCGATGCAATTGATGGGCGAGGCAGGCGACATGCAAATTCCCAATGCCTCGCTGGCTGGCGTGTTCAACATGGGTGGCACGGCGGTTGCCAATTACGTCTCGATCATGGAGCGTGTGAAATGACGACGCAAAGTGCCGTACAGCATCCCGCGGGCGGGGTTGCGCCCTCCACCACGCGGGTGATGAACCTCTCGCATTTCCTGACGCAGGCGGCACGCCGCAACCCGGACCATATCGGTTTCGTCTGGGGTGAAAAGACTTGGAGCTGGGCTCAAATGGAAGCCCGCGTCGACGCAATGGCCCATGCGCTGGAGACTGAATTCGGCGTCAGAAAGGGGGACCGCATTCTGGTGCAGTCCTCCAACAACAACCAGATGTTCGAATCCATGTTCGCATGCTTCCGCGTGGGTGCGGTGTGGGTGCCGACCAATTACCGTCAATCGCCCGATGAAGTTGCCTATCTGGCGAAGGCCAGCGGCGCACGCGGCATGATTTGCGCCAGTGCTTTTCCCGATCATGCTAAAGCCAGCCATGAGGCAAGCACGATCGATTTCAGCATCGCCATCGGCACGGCAAAGTTCGGTGAGGATTACGATGCCATCGTGGCCCGTCATATGGGGCACAAAGTCAAAAGCCAGGCAGTGGATCGGGATGACCCGTGTTGGTTCTTCTTCACCTCAGGCACCACCGGCCGGCCCAAGGCTGCAGTGCTTACCCATGGCCAGATGGCGTTCGTCATCACCAACCATCTCTGCGATCTGATGCCCGACACCGGACCGGACGACGCCTCCATCGTCGTTGCCCCGCTTTCACACGGTGCGGGCATTCACCAGCTGGTGCAGGTGGCGCATGGCGCGAAAACCGTGCTGCCGGCGGCGGAAAAACTCGATGTGCCCGCCGTCTGGGCGCTGATCGAAAAATGGCGTATCACCAACGCCTTCACTGTACCAACCATCCTTAAAATGCTCGTCGAAGACCCCTCTGTGGATCGTTTCGATCACTCCTCGCTGCGCTATGTCATCTATGCCGGTGCGCCGATGTATCGCGCGGACCAGAAACGGGCGCTTGCAAAGCTCGGCCCGGTGCTGGTGCAATATTTCGGCCTGGGTGAAGTCACCGGTAACATCACCGTGCTGCCGCCTTCTTTTCATAACGCCGAGGACGGTCCGGAAACGCGCATCGGCACCTGCGGCTTCGACCGCACCGGCATGGAAGTGCAGATCCAGAACGATGCGGGCGAGGAAGTTGACGCAGGCGAAACCGGCGAAATTTGTGTAATCGGTCCCGCCGTTTTCGCCGGCTACTACGATAATCCCGAGGCAAATGCCAAAGCCTTCCGCAATGGCTGGTTCCGCACGGGCGACCTTGGTCATCGCGATGAGAACGGCTTCCTCTACATCACCGGGCGCGCCTCCGACATGTATATTTCGGGCGGCTCGAACATCTATCCGCGTGAAATCGAAGAAAAAATCCTCATGCATCCTGACATCAGCGAGACTGCGGTTCTGGGTGTGCCGGACGCGGTATGGGGCGAGGTCGGTGTGGCCGTTTGCGTGGCCCGCGAGGGCGCGGATATCGCCGCCATCGATCTGAAGGCCTATCTGGAAGGCAAGATGGCCCGCTACAAGCTGCCGAAATCAGTGGTGTTCTGGGATGCCATGCCGAAATCCGCCTACGGCAAGATCACCAAGAAAATGATCCGCGAGGAACTGGAGAAACGCGGTCAGATGCCGGCTTTCGAAGAAAAGCGGACAGGCTGACAGGCGTGACATTCAATCGGGAGGAGACGGTATGACACAAGAGAAAACAGGGACAAAAGGGGCCGTCGCGATCACCGGCGGTGCATCCGGCATCGGTTTCTCCACTGCGCAACTCCTGATGGCGCGCGGCTGGCAGCCATGGTTGCTGGATCTCAAGCGCGAGGCGCTGGATATAGCCTGCGAAAAGCTCGGTATCGATCTCTCGCGCGGCATCGTCTGCAATGTTGCGGACGAGGCATCGATAGAGAGGGCATTCGCCGCCCTGACGGCTAACGGTGCCGATCATGCGGTTGATCTGGTCGCCGTCGTCAACAGCGCCGGCATCGGTATCGACAAGCTGTCCGTCGACACAAGCGTCGAAGAATTTCGCCGCATCGTTGATGTCAATCTCGTCGGCAGCTTCGCGGTAGCGCGCACTGCCGCACGTTACTGGCTGGAGCGCGATCTTGCCGGCTCGATCGTGAATATCAGCTCTGTTTCCGGCATGTGTGGAAATCGTGGCCGCAGTGCCTATGGCGCTTCGAAAGGCGGCGTCAATCTTCTGACGATGGTAATGGCAAACGAGCTGGGGCAATCGGGCATTCGTGTCAACGCAATTGCTCCCGGTCCGGTAGATACCCCCCTCACCCAGGCAGTTCATACGGAAAATGTTCGCGACCAATGGCATAGCCGCGTTCCGATGCATCGCTATGGCAGGACGGACGAGATCGCCTCTGCCGTGGCTTTCCTCGTGTCGGATGACGCAAGCTACATCAACGGACAGGTACTCGCCGTGGATGGGGGCTTCATTACCGCGGGGCTTGCGGTATGACGGAGACAGGCACGCAAGAGCTTCCCCGCCACATCGTCCATCCCGGACCGATAACGCCTGAACGCTTTCGTGCCGTCGGCTGCCATGCCTATCCTGTTACTCTGACGGTCCGGCCCGGCGTAAGCGCCAACCAAGCGATTGCCGATGCCTTTGCGGAGTTGGGGTTCGAAGGCGGTTACGTAAGACTTAAGAACGTACCGATGAAACGGCTGCATTATGTCATGCCGGCGGCCGCACCGGATGACGCACATGCCGCATGGTATAGCGAAACCTTTTCCGTGCCGGGTGGCACAATCATCGATGCCGGCCTGCATATGGGCCGGCGTGATAGCGCGCCGTTTCTGCATTGCCATGGGTCATGGAAGAGTGCCGACGGCGTTGTCTCCATGGGGCATCTGCTGCCTTTCGAGACCGAATTTGCTGTAGAAACACCGCTAGAAGCTCTGGCACTGGATGGAGCGATCCTCGATGTGCAAAAGGATGAGGAAACCAACTTCCCCCTTTTTACACCCATCGCGCAACAGCGCCACCAAAAGCGTTCGGGTCTTCGGGCACTTTTATGCACAGTGCGCCCCAATACCGATATATGCACGGCACTCGAAGAGGTCTCTACCCAGTTTGGCCTGCGAGAAGCCGAAGTCAATGGAATTGGCAGCCTGGTCGGTGCGGATTATGAAGACGGAACAAGCCTCACTGCCTACGCGAGCGAAATCCTCATAAACAAGGGCCGTATCGGCCAAGCCGTTCCCGGAGGCCGCAAAGCAATGCTGGATATTGCGATGGTGGACCTCACCACACATATCAGCGGCGGGCGGCTGGTGCGCGGCAAAAACCCGGTCTGCGTTACTTTCGAACTACTTCTGACCGAAAGACAGAGGCACGCAGTATGAGTTGCGCTCAGCAACTCACCGGCCCGCCTTACTACAACTCACGCCGCCTGCGGCTTTTCCGCAGGCAACCACTCTTCCAGCGTCACTTCAAAAGTCATGCAAACCGGGTTAGCTCCGGCGATGAAGGGACCGCCATAAACCGAACCTTCGGTATCGGCGACGACACCGGTCAGCGAGGCGCGCAGCGAGCCGTCCGGCTGGGCACGCACTTCGCCGGCAATGGAGACGATTTCCACGGCGGGACCGCGTATTTGCAAGAACGCGCCGCTGCGGGTGCCGAGACAGGCATCGACCAGACTGCCCAGCGCGCCGCGCACAAAGGCATTTCTGAAACCTTCGGCAAGGCACAGTTTTTCGACACCGAGAACGAGGTCTTCATTGGGTGCGATGCGGGCATAGGCCACACGCCCCATGGATCCGGTTTCGACAGTGTTATGCGTGTTCATCGGCGCGCTCCGTACGGTTCCTGGGTTGAAGAAGGGGAATGTTGGTTTCAGGGTCGAAGGACTGCTGCAGCACGAAACTGTCGAGTGACGTCACCAGGGCGGAAACGCCGCCCTCGCCAACAATACAGGATTCAGTCAGCAGATGGCCGCCCTTGACCACACCCGCCGCGGTGCGCATGGCGGCATGGCAATGAACAATCGGCTCGCCCTTCATGCTGCGCCCGAGCGTAGCATTGCCGAAGACAAGCCAGGCAGCACCCGCGTCGATGGGCTTCGTATAGGCAATGACCGCTCTGCCGGAAGGGTCGGGCGGGGCCACGCAATAGGACAATATGTCAAAATAACCGCCGAGAATGGTGAGCGAGGCATTCTCAATGCCGTTTTCGAAAAGCGGCCGCACGATGCCATCGTAAAGGCTACGCCCCGGCGCGACGAACAGCCGCACATGGCGCGCAGATGGCGAGCGAAGGCTGTTGATGCGCACTGGCGCGGAAATGCCGGGATGGATGAGCGTTCTCGGCCTTGGAAAATGTTGCTGCTCTATCGATGCCACGCCTGCTCCTCCCTGCTGCCTGTACCTTGCAGTACGGTACTCAAAGATCAGCCGAAGGTGCTTTCGAATGACACCACCAAACGGCGCGTCGGAAAACACTTCTTTCGCAGGCTGCCGCAGCGACGGCAGATTTTTTTGCAACGTATTTTGGGGAGGCCGGCATGACGAAGCCGCTAGACAGAATTGACCGCAAAATATTGCGCACCCTCCTGGAGAACGGCAGGTTGAGCAATTCGGAGCTTTCGGAAAAGGTGGGGCTCTCGCCCAGCCCCTGCTGGCAGCGCGTCAAGCGGCTGGAAGACGAAGGGGTCATTCGCGGCTACACCGCCATTCTCGATCAAGCCAAGCTCGGACTGACCGAAACCGTTATCATCGAGGTGATGCTGGAGCGCCACGACGACGAGGTTCTGGAGCGTTTCGGGGAAGCGATGGCCGCTCTTCCAGAGGTGTTGGAAGCCTATCTGACAACAGGTGAATATGATTATCTCATCAAGGTGGCAGTGGCGGGAACCGCAGGCTACGAGCAGTTTCTGAGGCGGAAACTCTATAAGATAGAGGGTGTGCGCCACTCCCGATCCTGTTTCGCGCTCAAATGTCTCAAACACACATTATCAGTCGTGCCCGATCCCGAACCTCCAATAACCGAAGCGGCAGGCATTGCCCGCGTGCCGGCAAGATAGCGGAATGCATTCCCATTCTTTTGCATGGTCTGTCCCTTGAGTTCGCAAAGGCTTCCATCTCGGCCATGGCTGACGCCAATGGATGTTACCCCGCCCCTGCCACGCAAATCCATCCCGGCCAATGCCGACGCCATAGCGCATGGCGGCGCATCGGGCTCGACAGTTTATCCACCTCCTGGCATCCGGCCTGCGGCTCTTACGATCGTTGTGGTGCTTGGCGTCTCCCTCGGCAAGCGCTGCAAGAACTCGTCCGATGATCATCACCTGGCAGCGTGATATTATCCCTATTTACCAATATCCTCGGGGTATGTTTTAATCTCGCCATGTTGGAGAAACCAAGGTGTTTCGGGGTATCCACCCTTAAGGCGTTATGCCTTTTGCTGAGTGTTTCTGTATGTCTTTTCCTGGCCTCGTGTGCGCGGCCAGGCCAGGCGAGTTTGCAGGTCGTGCAGCCGGCAAGGGGCGCGACACAGCAGACAATTCTGGTCGTGACAACGCGCGAACCGGATAAATTGGGCAATAACGGCTTCTCCAGCGAAAGAGCCCAATATCCGACCTATCTCCGCATGGTCGTTTCGGTTCCACCGGGACACAGACCGGGGACGATCGAATGGCCACGCGGAACACCAAATGCCGCGTCTTCCTTTGCGGTCATCGAAAGCAAAGTTATCTCTCACGAGAAATTCGTCGATATGGCTGCAGCCGGGCGCTCGGCTTTGGTCTTCGTGCACGGTTACAACAACAATTTCCAGGAAAGCCTGTTCCGGCTCGTCCAGATATCGGCCGACGCTGACGCCAGAAGCACACCGATATTGTTTGCGTGGCCGTCTCGGGGAAATTTCTCGAGCTATCTCGCCGACAGGGATTCCAGCAATTTCTCCCGTGACGAACTCGTGCAAACCCTTGATGATCTCGGCACCAGAAAAGTCGAGACGAAAATTCTGGCACATAGCATGGGCAGTTGGCTGACCGTCGAGACATTGCGGCAATTGCGCCTTCAGTCGAAAAGTCTTTCCCTTGGCCAGATCGACCAGGTGATACTTGCCGCGCCTGATATCGACATCGATATCTTCCGGAAGCAACTGAAAGTCGTCGGCAACCTGAAAAAACCGATCATCGTACTGTCCACAAAGGACGATCTCGCTCTCGCGACATCACGATGGCTCTCAGGTGCATCAGCCAAAGCCGGGGCGCTCGATATCGATGATCCCCGCACCATCGCATTGGCCGAAGAACGCAATCTCCAGATCATCGATATTAGCGATGTGAGGGCGCCGACGAGGATCAGACACGACAGATTCGTCACGCTGGCGACCATGCTGCCCCGGATTCCCTTGAGGGCCCTGACGGCGGGAACGGTGGGAACGGGCACGCTTTCCGTCTCGCCGGCCAACTCCGAGGATGAACGTATTCTCAGGGAGGCCGCCGAATTGCTGGACGAAGACAACCATCCGGCATTGCCACGTCGATCCGCCGGTTCAATGTAATAACGCGAGAGGTGAGTGAAATGGAAAGACATCGCAGATTGTTTCTTCAGCTCATTGGAGCCTTGATACTGGTACCAGGGGCAGCATCCTCGGAAACGGTGGGGCCCCGTGCTCCCGTGGGCAGACGCCCGCCGCCGCCGCCGAAACGGAAAGAACACACTCCTCCTCCACGAAAGGGCTATCGATGGATTGAGGGACGATGGGTATGGAATATCCGGCGAAGCCGATATGTCTGGGTGGCCGGGCGGTTTCAACGCCATCGGTCATAGGACGAGATCAGGCTATAGCCGCGAAGGATCAGGTCGTCCTGCGCTTTCACAACGACATTCTGCTCCGCCAAAAATGGTGCCCCCGGAGCAGATTGCATCATCTATGGCCGATGGACATTGCTACGCTTTATCTTGGCTTCAGCGTCGCGACGAGCCACCGCACCGAAGAGGGGAAGGAGTTGCCAGAGAGCGGAAACCCCGATCAACGCATAGATGATACGCGCAAGGATGGCGCCCGGGCCTCCCAACAAAAGCCCTATGGGATCGAACTGGAACAGGCCGATGAGAAGCCAGTCAAGCCCGCCGATGACGATAAGAAGCAATGTAATCGTGTTGAGTATACGCATCTCGCCGCTCCTACCCATCTGAATTTGCAGTTTCGCTGTCTGAAAGGACGGTGGCGAGCCACGTCGTGGAGGCGACCATCGAACAGAAGACGATGAATGTGATCAATATCGGAACCCCTATGAAGGCTCCGGCCAGCCCCCACATGAAACTCCAGAAGAACACCGAAAAGATGACCGCAAAAGGCGATATGGCCAGCGATGCACCCGCCAGCCTCGGTTCGAGGTAACTGCCGATAACGAACTGTATGAGGTTGAGGCTCACAAAGATAAGCAGTGCTGGCTGCCAGGTATCAAACTGGGCAATGGCGAAGAGGGTCGGCAGGGTCGTCGCCACCAATGGCCCCAGAAACGGAATGTAGTTGAAGGCAAATGCGATGACGCCCCAGGCCGCAGCCAGTTCCAATCCCGCCCCGATGGACAGGAGCCATACGAGCAATCCCGTGAGAATGCTGGCGAAGGTACGCACAAGCATGAAACGGCGAAATTTCATTGCAATGATGCGGCTCGCTGCAAGGATGATCTGGCCGTGAGGCTGCGTAGCCGGCAGCCCCAAGCGAACGGCGAAATCCTCGACCTCCAGAAGCCCCAGCATGACGAAGATCAGCACCAGCAGCGTAAACCCGCCGAAGCTGTTCAGGCGCCCCGCCGTGCTCTGCAGAACCGACAGCAGTCTGGTGACATCGAACCAGTCCCCGATCGGCCCGGCTATCGCTATGCCATGCTGTTCCAGCCAATCCACGACAGCCGAATAAGTGGCTTGCAGGCGGTCGGCATTCATGAACAGCCACTGGCCCAGCCTGCCCAATCCCCAGGCGAGCGAGGAACCGATCGCGACGATGAAGCCGATCGTGATGATCAACGTGATCAGCAGCGCCAGAAGACGCGGAAGCCTTGTCTGCAAGGCAAGCTGGCAAGGCCACACGATGGCGATGATGAAGAGAGCGAAAAATAGGGGCGCAAAAACCGCTTGCGCTGCGAACAGGAGAGCTAAAACGAGAATGCCGGAAACGAGCATGCCTGTCATCGGTTTGCGAGGTGCTTCCGGCATTTTCCGCTCCTGACAGCTACCAAATCGGGTATGCTCGCTTGTCTCGTGGCCCAAAGCGCTAAAGCTGGCCTTCGGCGGCCGCCATAGAACCCGGATGGATTGATTTCAAAGAATGTTTTTATGGATGCGGCCATCCTTCATGATGACGGAAAGGTATTTCTGAGGATTTTCCATGAGGCTGATGTCATCGAGCGGATTCCCGTCAACGACGATAAGATCTGCCAGTGCATCGATTTCGATCACACCGAGCTTGCCGGGATAGGGATTGCGGAAACTGGAAAGTGCCAGCAATTCCGCATTGCCTGATGTCGCCATCTGCAGGATTTCTGCACTTGTGTACCAGTGACGCAGATGCGTGAGCATGAAATTCTGACGCGGACCGAGTTGTGGCGAAAACAGAACATCCGACCCCCAGGCCGTCTTGATCCCGTATTTCCGGGCAAACTCATAGATTCTGGGCGTGCCGGCGAATAGTTGCTGGATACGCTCCAGACCCGGTCCACTCTGCGATGCCGCGTCCTCCATCGTCAGGAAGGGCTGCATGCTGAGCCATGCTCCCTTGTCGGCGATCATTCCCGCCGTTTCCTCATCGATCAGATGGGCGTGCTCGATACAGGCGACACCCGCTGCCAGCGCCCGTTGCACCGCGCGAGGCGTATAGGCGTGGGTCGTAACATAGGTGTTCCAGTCCCGCGCCACCTCGACGGCTGCCCTCAGCTCTTCCTCGCTGAATGTCGTCATGTCGAGCGGACTTCGCGGAGACGACACACCCCCGCTTCCGACGATCTTGATCTGCGATGCTCCCTGGAGCAATTGCTCCCGAACACGCAATCTCATCTCGCCTATGTCGTCGACAATTGCCGATGCCCCCATCAGCTCGCTTGAGCTTAGCCGCCCTCCATCCCTTGGGATTTCCGTCGACAAACGTAAATCGCCGTGACCACCTGACGTCGTTATCATCGCCCCGCACGGGAATATGCGTGGCCCGGGTATCATCCCTGCGTCCACGGCCTGCTTGAATGAAAATACAGGTCCTCCAAGATCGCGCACCGTTGTGAAGCCGCGCATGAGCGTCCGCTCGGCTTCGGCAGTCGAGGCCGCAAAAATGATACCGGGGTCTCCAGCCAAGAGGATATTAAGGGGAACCGCCGCAAAAATCGTATGCCAGTGAGCATCGATCAAACCCGGCAGCAGAACACCATTGCGGCAATTTATGACAGTCGCGTCTGCAGGTACCGGATTGTTGGCCGGGTCAACAGCGATGATTTTCCCGTTTTCTACAAGAACCTGCACACCCGTTTGCACCGTGCCTGATTTACCGTCGAAAAGACGCACCTCGCGGAATACGGTTTTTGACTGGGCTTCCTGGGCAGTGGAGGACTTCGGCATCCCGGTCGAAAGCGCGGCAGCTGCGAGACCCGCCAGGAATCCCCGTCTCGACAGGGATTCCAGCCGACGCGAGACGGTCTGCAGCGAAGGATTGAAGCAGCCGCAGCCAGCACTGTGGACCAGATGGCTATATTTCCGTCCGAAACTTTGCATGAGGCGTCGTCTCCTCAACAGGGGCTGCCTGGATGACGGCATCCCATTACGGCAAGACAGGAAGCGCGCGTGTCAGGTGCGCGCTCCCAGCGGTTTCGTGAAATGCTTCAATAGTCAACGGCATCGCGGACAATCGGGCACGTCATGCAATGGCCGCCGCCGCGACCGCGCCCAAGCTCGGCGCCCGTGATCGTAATGACCTCGATGCCCTCCTTGCGAAGCAGGGTATTGGTGTAGGTGTTTCGGTCATAGGCATAGACGACGCCAGGTGAAGCACATACGAGGTTCGCGCCGCTGTCCCATTGGGTTCGCTCGCGCATATAGTCGTTGCCGCCGGTCTCCACGACGCGCATCTTTTTCAGGCCGAGGGAATCCCTGACAGTCTCAACAAAGCTGCCCTTGTCCTTGTGCAGCTCGACCCCTCCATTGCCGTCCGGGCGGAAAGAAAAGGCCTCGATACCGTTGACGATATCCGGATAGAGCAGGACGCAGTCGCGGTCGGCGAAGGTGAAGACCGTATCGAGATGCATGGCTGCGCGCAGCTTGGGCATGGCGGCGACAATCACACGTTCCGCCGCTCCCTTCTCGAACAAGGCGGCCGCGACCTGGCTGATGGCCTGGCGGGACGTTCGTTCGCTCATGCCGATCAGGACATTGCCTTTGCCGATCGGCATCACGTCACCGCCTTCCAGCGTGGCAAGGCCCCAGTCCTTGGTCGGATCGCCCCACCAGACATTGACCTTGCCCGCAAAGTCCGGATGAAACTTGTAGATAGCCGTGGTGAGGATCGTCTCCTCATGACGCGCCGGCCAATAAAGCGAGTTGAGGGTAACGCCGCCATAGATCCAGCATGTCGTGTCCCGTGTGTAGAGGGTATTCGGCAGAGGTGGCAGGAGATATTCGTTGACCCCCGCAGCATCGCGTATCAGAGCGAGCTGCTCTCCCCCGACACTGTCCGGAAACTCAAAGGTCGACAATCCGCCGATCAGCGTTTCGGCGAGTTCCCGATCTCCCAGTCCTTCGAGATAGGACCTGACCTCATTGAGAAGACCCAGCCCGATCTGGTTGGGCACGACCTGTTGATCGAGAATCCAGGTTCTGGCTTCCGGTATGGCCACGGTTTGCGCCAGGAGATTGTGCATCTCCAAGACCTCGATTCCGCGATCCCGCATTTTCGTCATGAAGTCGAAATGATCACGCTTGGCGTTTTCCACCCACAGGACATCGTCAAAGAGAAGCGCGTCACAATTGGTTGGTGTCAGCCGCTGGTGCGCTCGCCCGGGTGCGCAGACCATGACCTTGCGCAGTTGCCCAACTTCGGAATGAACGCCAAAAGGTGTCGTTTGTGTCATGACCTTCGCCTCTCAGTTTAGGGTGTGATGATACCTGTAAGCAATCCGTAGGCCCCAACCAGGCCTCCGATAATCGTCACTGCGAACACGATGAGTTCGGCCGGTGTGAACAATGTGAGTTTCTGTTCGCGTCGCGCCCAGAAGTAGAGAATGGTGCCCGGCACGAACAGCACTGCGACAAGCAGGACATATTTCAAACCGGCGGCGGCAAACATGAAGAGCGTGTAGACGACCGCAACCCAGGCGAAGAATTGATCGCGCCCCCGTTGTTCCGGTGTGGTCTCATAACCCTCACCCCGACGAGCCACCAGCACGCCGTAACCAGCAACGAGAAGATAGGGCAAGAGCGCCGTCACGCTTGTCATGTCCAGCATGAAGTTGAATGCATCTCGCGACCAGTAGGTCGAAATGACGAAAAGCGAGACAACGATATTGGTCAGCCAAAGCGCATTTGCGGGCACCCTGTTGCCATTCTGCTCTGCAAACATTTTCGGCATGTCCTGCGACTTGGCTGCGGCAAAAAGCACTTCCGCGCAAATGAGAGACCACGCCAGATATGCGCCGAGAACAGAAATCAGGACGCCGATGGATATGAACACAGCACCCCAATGCCCAACGACCGCTTCGAGAACGCTGGCTATGGATGGCTGTTGAACCGCTGCAATGGCCGATTGGGGCAAGACCGCATAGGGCAGCAACGTTACGGCGACCATGAGGCCTGTCACACCGACGAAGCCGAGGATCGTGGCAGAGCCGACGTCAGATCGCTTCTGGGCGAAGCGGGAGTAAACGCTTGCCCCTTCGATGCCGAGGAACACGAAAACGGTAATGAGCATCGTATCCCGCACTTGTGAGACAAGCGACTTCACGGGCATGTCGGCGCCACCGAAAAAGTTCTCGGAAAACTGTGTGTAGTTAAAGAATATGATCAACGCCACAATGAAGACCAGGATCGGAACGATCTTGGCAATGGTGACGATCGTATTGACAAAAGCCGCCTGCTCCACGCCGCGCAAAATCATGAAATGAAACGCCCATATGCCGACAAGCGATACGATGATTGCCGTCGCGCTGCTTCCATCTCCGAAGATTGACGGAAAAAAGCGACCGAGAGTCGAGCCGATCAAAACCCAGTAAAAAACGTTGCCAAGGCAACTGCCGAGCCAATAACCGAAGGCGGAAAGGAAACCCATGTAGTTTCCAAAACCTTCCTTGGCGTAGGCGAAAACACCTGAATCTATGTCCGGCTTCTTCTCCGCGAGCGCCTGAAAGACGCGCGCGAGCATATACATGCCCGTCCCCGCGATAACCCAGGCGATGATCGCGCCAAAGGGTCCCGTGGCAGATCCGAAGCGGCCCGGAAGGTTGAAAATACCCGCCCCCACCATGGAGCCGACAACCATTGCCGTCAGTGAGAATAACGTGAGTTTCTGTTGCGACGTTGCCATAAACATACCTCTCCCATTAAAGTATAAATTCAGCACCAAGCTCGCAAAAGCGAGCAAACACCTCTTCGACAATCGCAAAAACTAAATAACCAGATAACCGTTCATAATACTGAAAATGACAATACAAAATCCGGCGCCCAGAATTGTAAAGACAATCCACTCCAGACGGTTAAATATATTCATACTTTGCTCAGTTCTAGCCATGAAGAAAAGCAAAGTACCTGGAGCATATATCAAGGTTGTAAGAAGGAGATACTTCACTCCGGCCGCATAGATAAGTCCGGCGGTGTAGATCAGCGCGAGGAACGACTGTATCGTTTCAGTCCGATTGAGCTCGCCTTTGATCAGCGCGCCATTGCGCTGCAAGTTCGTTTTCACGCCGAATGCCGCGACAAGCAGATACGGCACAAGGATCATGGAGCTTGTCATCGCGACGGCGAGCATGAACGCATAGTTCGAAAACATCGATACGATCAAAAACAACTGGACTATGATGTTCGTCAGCCAGAGCGCATTGGCCGGAACGCCAGACCTGTTTTCCCTGGCCAGAAACTTTGGCATGGTCTTGTTTGTCGCGGCGGAATAGAGGATTTCCGCCGCCAGAAGCACCCAGGCGATATAAGCGCCGGCGACAGATATGACCAGGCCGATACTGACGAAGACCGCTCCCCACGGTCCCGTAGCCGCTGCCAGCACCCCTGCCATTGACGGGTTGCGCAACTGTGCAAGCTCTTCCTTGGGCATGATCCCATAGGAGAGCAGTGTGACGGCCAGCATCAGAGCAAGAACAAACAGAAAGCCGGCAACCGTGGCGGTTCCAACATCGGCGCGCTTTCGAGCGTATCTCGAATAAACGCTCGCACCCTCTATCCCGACAAATACGAAAACGGTGACCAGCATCGTATTTCTGACCTGGCTCGCAAGTGGCCCCAATCCGGCCTCGCTGGCGCCCCAGAAATTCTCACGAAAAGTCTCCCACTCAAACGCCATCAGGACCAGCAGGAGAAACGCGAAGATCGGCAGAAGCTTGGCAATTGTCACAACGGTATTGAGCGCTGCCGCCTGCCGGATACCTCTCAGGATCAGACTGTGAAACACCCACAGCAATACGGACGATGTCGCAACCGCAATCAACGTGTTGCCATCACCAAAGGCTGGAAAAAACAGACCAAGCGTCGATTTTACCAGAATGAAATAAGTCACGTTTCCGAGAAGAGCCGCTGCCCAGTAACCAAGCGCCGAGAGAAAGCCGAGATAATCTCCAAAGCCTTCCTTCGCATACATGAAGATGCCCGCATCCAGGTCCGGGCGCCGCTGCGCCAGGGCTTGGAAAACGAACGCCACCATGAGCATGCCAATTCCGGCGATGGTCCAGGCGATAATCGCACCAAGCGGTCCGGTCGCCTTTCCGAATGCCTGCGGCAGCGAAAATATCCCGGCGCCGACCATTGAGCCGACGACCATGCCCGTCAACGTTGCCAGCGACAGCTTTGCGTCATCTTTTCCGGACATGGTTCATTCCCCCTCGCCTGCCATCGGTTGCCGGAGTTGCGCGTGCCTGCCAAACCAGGACGACTTGATCCTTTCCCGCGTGGTCTGAACAAGGACGTATAGAAGTGGAATGATCAGAATGCCGACCAAAGTGCCGACCAGCAGGCCGCCGAAGATCGAGACGCCGATCGCCTGTCGGCTTGCCGCTCCGGCCCCCGTCGCAAAAACCAGTGGAAGCACGCCGAGAACGGACGCCATCGCCGTCATGAAGACGGGCCGGAAACGCTGGAATGTGGCCAACCGTGCAGCCTCGGTAATCTCGAGGCCCGCCTCCCGCCGGTCCTTGGCAAATTCGACAATCAGAATTGCATTCTTGGCCGCAAGTCCTATCAGGAGAACCAGTCCGATCTGTGCGTAGACATTCAGATCCAGACCCGCAATCAGGAGGCTGCACAGCGCGCCGGCCGCAGCAGCAACTACGGAAAATATGACGGCTAACGGCACCGACCAGCTCTCATACTGGGCGACGAGGAACAGGTAGGTGAAGACAACGCCCATGATGAGCAGCACGGCGGTTTGCGCGCCAGCCTGCCGTTCCTGCAACGCCAGCCCGGTCCATTCGAAACCAAATCCCGCAGGAAGCGCCTCAGCGGCGACATTCTCCATCGCGACAAGCGCTTCTCCCGTGCTCACGCCAGGACCCGGCTGGCCGTTGATCGCGGCAGCGGGAAAAAGATTGTAACGGTTGATCGAGCTTGGGCCGTATATCGTGGAAACAGACGCCACGGCCTGTATCGGCACGAGCGCACCGTTTGAAGACCGCACTCTGAGACGCTGGATGTCCTCGACACGAGAGCGGAATTGACCGTCGTTTTGCAACCGCACCTGAAAGACGCGGGAGGAAAGATTGAAATCATCGATATAGGCAGAACCAAGCTGCGCCTGCGCGGCGCTGAAAATGGCCGCCGGCGATACGCCATATAGTTCCGCCCGGTTTCGGTCGATATCCATGAATAATTGCGGCGAATCCGCCGAGAATGTGCTGAACACCCCAGCAAGATCGGGGCTCTGATTTGCTTTGCCTATGAGGCCGCGCATAACCTGACCAAGCTCGTCCGGCTGCTGCCCATCGCGCGCCTGCAGCCGGAAATCGAAACCGCCCGTGGTGCCCAGTCCAGGTATCGCGGGTGGATTGAAAGCAACGACGGAGGCGTTGGAAAATACGGTAAAATCGCCTCTGAGTTTCCGCAGGATAGCATCGGCGCTTTCGTCCGGGCCACGCTCGCTCCACGGCTTCAAGGCAGCAATCACCATCCCGGCGTTCGACCCGCCTCCTCCAATGAGGCTCATGCCTGAAATGCCGATGACGTTTTCAACGCCGGGCGTGTTGCGCAGAATTGTCTGGACCTGCGCCACGGCCTGTTCCGTCCGCCCGATCGCTGCGGCATTCGGGAGCTGGACATTTGTGAAAAGATAGCCCTGATCCTCCGAAGGGATGAAACCCGTCGGCAGCACGCGCACCAGTGCATAGGTCCCGGCGAAAATCCCAAGGATGACCAGGATCGACACGGCAAAACGCGTCGACAGCGCAAGGAACATCCGGATGTAGAAATCCCTGATCCAGCCCAATGAAGAATTGAACCTTTCAAAGACCTTCGCCCGTTTCGCCGGCGGCGGCTTCAGCAGCATGGCACACAGCGCCGGGCTGAGAGTGAGGGCATTGATCGTCGAAAAGCTGATCGTCACCAATATCGTGACTGCAAACTGCCGATAGAGCTGTCCGGTTATTCCCGGCAGAAAGGATACGGGAACAAACAATGCCGCAAGCACAAGCGTTGTTGCGATGATCGGGCCCGTAACCTGTTCCATTGTCCTGAGCGTCGCGTCGGTAATCGACAGCCCTTCTTCCTGCATGACGCGCTGCGCATTTTCCGCCACGATGATCGCGTCATCCACGACAAGGCTGATCGCCAGAACCATTGCGAACAATGTGATCGTGTTTGCAGAGTAGCCAATGAAATAAAGAACGGTAAAAGCGCCGATCAACGAAACCGGAATCGTGAGCGTCGGGAGGATTGTGGCCCGCCAATCCTGCAGGAAGACATAGACAACCGCGACCACCAGAACGAATGTTATGGCAAGGGTTATGATGATTTCCTGAATCGTCGCATTGAGAAAGCTCGTTGTGTCGAAGACAACGGTATAAGCGATGTCTTCAGGGAACTGCTGCTGCAAGCGCTCCAGTTCGGCTCTTGCGGCCTGAGATACCGACAAGGCATTTGCATCGGCCGATTGATAAAGAACAATCGTCGCGCTCGGCCTTCCGTTGAAAGTCGACACGGTGTCATAGGACTGAGCGCCAAGCTCGACCCTCGCCACGTCACGCAATCTCACGATCGCCCCGTCGCTGTTGGTGCGGACAACGATGTTGCCGAATTCCGAGGGATCGCTCAGCCTGCCCTTTGCAAGTATGGTGAGCTGTAATTGTTGTCCGTCCGAGATCGGCGGCGAGCCAATCTGGCCAGCGGACGCCTGGGCGTTCTGGGCCTGGATTGCGGCACCAAGATCAGCCGCGGTGACACCCAGCGCCTCCATGCGATCGGGGTTCATCCAGATGCGCATGCTGTAGGCGGGACCAAAGACGCCGGCATCGCCAACACCCGAAAT
Source organism: Agrobacterium sp. (assembly GCF_059499945.1). Classification (NCBI taxonomy): domain Bacteria; kingdom Pseudomonadati; phylum Pseudomonadota; class Alphaproteobacteria; order Hyphomicrobiales; family Rhizobiaceae; genus Agrobacterium; species Agrobacterium sp. The sequence goes on from NZ_JCABZP010000001.1 coordinate 95,591, forward strand.
GCGGGCCAACGCATCTCTGATGTTGATCGAGGCGTAATTGCTGACAAAGAGCGCATCCTTCGTGCCCTTCGGCGAATAAACCGCGACCCCCATCAACATGCTTGACGATCGGCTTCTGACCGTAACGCCCGTCTGCGAAACCACTGCCGGCAAACGCGGCGTGGCCGTCGCCACCCTGTTTTGCACGTTGATCTGCGCAATTTCGGGATCCGTCCCGACGGCAAATGTAACGGTGAGCGAATAGGTGCCGTTGTTGGTGCTGGATGAAGACATGTAGAGCATGCCTTCAACACCATTCACCTGCTCCTCGATCAGAGCCCCCACGCTTTCCGCCATGACATTGGCGTTGGCGCCGGGATAACTCGCAGAAACCTGTATTTCGGGAGGTGTGATCGGCGGAAATTGCGTGACCGGGATCTGCGTCATCGCAAGGGCGCCGGCAATCACCATGACGATCGCGATAACCATCGCAAAGCGGGGAAGCCGGATGAAGCTTCCGGGGCCTATCATGGTTTCGTTCCCGCGCCGCCGGTATCCCCGGGCATCACTTTGAGCGGCATACCCTCGGCAACACTCTGGAGGTTTCCCGTAATAAGCCGCTCGCCACCGGCGAGACCTTCCTCCACGATCCAGTTGCCGGATATTTCGTTATCAGCCTTGATGCGGCGCAATTCTGCACGATCGCCTGCACCGGCGACGAGCACATATTTCCCCTCTTGATCCTGCTGTACGACCTCCTGCGGAACCACCGGTTTCATCACGGGCGCTCCCTCAGTCACGACAACAGTCACGAACTGGTTGGGCACGAGCAAAGCATCCGGGTTGGCAAACAACGCCCGTACGGCCAGCGTCCCGGTCTGCATATCAACCTGATTGTCGAGGAACTCGATCTCGCCCGTCTGAATGTAAATCTGGCCATTGGACAAACGCAGGCTGGTCTTGAAGTGCCTCGCAAGCTCTTCCTTGGAAACTCCGCCGGCGGCGGCGCGCAGGTCGAGGATAGAGCGATCACTTATCGAAAAAACCACCCGAATTGGATCCATCTGGACCACGCGAGCAAGCACAGTCGTGGCGTTGGCCACAAAGCCGCCAACGGAAACGTGCGAGACACCTATCCTCCCCTGGATCGGCGAGGAAATTTTTGTGTAGCTGAGGTTCAGCCTGGCTTGGCTGACCTTCACATCGGCAGAACGAAGACTGGCGGCTGCGGAATCGCGTGCGGCCTGACTTTGCTCGAGAACCGCCTGGGAAACGCTGCCTCTGGCGAGTGAAAGGTTCCGGCTGAGGCTTTGTTCGGCGTTCACGAGGCTGGATTGCGCGGCGTCACGCGTAGCCTGCGCATCGTCCAGCGCCAGCTGATAGCCGTCCTGCTCGATTACATACAAGGGCTGGCCAATAGTGACCATCTGCCCTTCCTGAAACGTTCGTTGCTGGATAAATCCCGGCACCCTCGCGAGGATGTCCACCGAATTCGCCGCCTCTACCCGGCCAACGAATTCGTATTTCGGAGAGACATTCATCAATAGTACTGGAACAACCTCTACGCTCTGAAGTGGCTGCGCGTTGAGATCGAAAGAAACCGCCGAGAATAACAGGGCTGCACACAGCCATCTCAATCTTGGGATAGTGATGAAGTTACATTGGCGCATTCAACTCACACTCCATCTTTAGCTGACAGGAAACTGCCGACTATCGATCTTGGCTACAGAGTTATTGCGGTAAGCCGCAGATGCACGTTTAAAACTAAAGAATGCAGGTACTTAGAACTGCATCCACTCACAATTTCATCTACCGGATACTAGCTGTAACGCAAAAAAAATATGACACAACTACAAGAAGTAGTGAGTTAGTCGTCTCCCGCAGAAGAACGGTTGACGTCGCTGGTCTCCGCAACATGGCGCGACGAACCGTGTGTCGTCGCGATGATCTTCATGGCAGCCGCGAGGAGAAGGATGGAAACCGGTAACACCAATGCATTCCAATCGGGCATCTCCTCCAATTCCGCGACCAGCGTCACGAAATGCACGACGAGATAGAGAATGATCATCTGAAAGAAGAGATTCTTGAGTTCGGCGACGCCTTCTATCAGCATCCAGGGAGGGAGTTGCGCTCTCCAGTTTGCGGTTGAACTGACAACGAAACCGACCGTAATTGCACAGCCGAAAATCACAAGAACAACAGCGAAGAGCAATTTGTCGACGCCCTGCAACACCGCTGCGACAATTACCTGATCGGGGTTCGTCCGAACCTGGACGAAGGCTTTGCCGATGGCCGACAAACCTTCCCAGAACATAAGCGACGAGGCTGCAATCACGCCGACAGACGCAAGGGCCATGACGTATCGAAGGCTTAGCAGAAGTGTCAACATGCCCCATCTCCCCGCAAGTGCGCCGGACTTCCAACTTCCTGCATGCTTTTGCAGACACTGTGCCTCAACTATGATCGGCACTGCAAGAATGCTGCAGCACCCAATATAATTCATGAAATCTTGGGGTCGACTTCATCAGTTTCATAAGTGTTTCTATGCTGGACGCATTCGGAAAATCTGGAGTTTAGACTTGTAGCGCGTGTAAAAATCGGCGGGTGGCGCACTTGATCAATGACCTCATCCCTTGGCTCCATGACACGTTATCCATTTCGGTTCGCTTGATTGCGGCCGTCGTATTCGGAACGATAATCGGCCTCGAGCGACAATGGCGACAAGGCATGACCGGGCTGACGACGCATGCGCTTGTCGCCTTTGGCGCCGCAGCCTATTGCGCGCTGCCTGCAATACTCAACGTCAACGAAGACATCAGAATGGGTGGCCAGGTCGTCACGGGAATAGGTTTTCTTGGCGCCGGCTTGATCATGCGCGACGGCCATAACATCCGTGGGCTCAGCACGTCAGCAACTGTCTGGGCGACCGGAGCGATCGGCGTTTTGGCCGGCTACGGAGAACTGTTCGAAGCGGCCGAAGCCACGCTCCTGATCTTGCTGATCAACATAACGTCTCCCAAATTGGTCCGGCTGGTTGCAAGGGTCGTTCCGCATGGTCCAATCACCGCACAACAACATACGATCGAGGTTCGCACGGCCGCCGAAAACGAAGCCGAGGTCCGGGCGTGCCTGATGGCGCAGATCGGAGATCACCAGCTATCGGTCAAATCGCTTGCACGGCGCAGTAACTCGCTTGATCAGACGATTACCATCGAGATCGTTATTTCAGGCGAAGTGATCGATACCGAAGTCGTCAGCGCGCTTGTTCAATCACTCAGTCTTTCCCCAACAGTCCTCTATTGCGCTTACAGATAATGCATTCAATCCGCATGTGGAGAGAACCTACCGCAACTGCGGCGTCGGTTGGATGCCTTCAAACCGTTGGCATGGCCCTCACTGGCCTCGAAAACGGCATCCGTTGCATACCGCCAGTCATTGCGCTATTTTGGCCCCGTCGGAAAAGGCAGACTTGGTTTGGTAAGCCCAAGTCCTTCTGGTAACGGAAGCTCTGGTCTTTGGCCTCTGGTCGGAGATCCCCGCGACGAACGAAGGATGCATTGTGCATCCATCTGTTCGTCCGTGTGGGTCTCGGGTTGGAGAAACGCTCCGGTCGAACATCGACTGAAGGAGTCCGACCGTGCATATACCCTCTATTTGTTTTCATGACGTCCTGATCGTCGGCGCTGGCCCGGTCGGCCTGTTTCTCGCCTGCGAGTTAAGGCAGGCCGGTTGCTCGGTGCTGGTTCTCGAAGCATCGCCATATCCGGATTCACCCCTGAAACGGCCTCCCTTCGGCCTGCGCGGCCTGACGGTGCCGACGATCGAAAGCCTTGATCGACGCGGTCTGCTCGAGGCGATCAAAGAGCGGGAGGCAGGCCGTGACACACCTGGGACGGCGCACTGGATGAAAGGGCAGCGGCGGCCCGCCGGGCATTTCGCGGGCATCCAGTTTTTTCACGACCAGATCGACGCGCAACGCTGGCCTTATCGCCTTGCCGGTTCGGCTAGCAACCTTGCCACCGATATGGCGGGTATAGAGACCGTTCTGGCGGCGCGGGCCGAAGCTCTGGGCGTCGAGATACGGCGTGGGTTTGCCGTGGAAGGCTTCAAGCAATCCGAGGAGGATATCGCCGTTCAGGCGGGCGGCGCGGTGTTTCGGGGCCGCTGGCTTGTCGGCGCCGATGGCGCTCGCAGCATAGTGCGTAAGGTGGCAGGGATCGCTTTTGCCGGCACTGAACCCGAATTCACCGGCTATTCCGCGCAGGTCGAACTGGCCGATGCCGGGGCGCTGAAGCCCGGCCGCCACTATACCACTGCTGGCATGTACATGTTCACGCCAACAGGTACGATCGCCATGGCCGATTTCGACGGTGGCGCCTTTCATCGTTCCGCACCGATCACGCGTGAACATGTCGAAGCGGTGCTGCGCAGGGTCTCGGGCACGGATGTTTCGGTAACAAGGCTTGATCTGGCCACCACATGGACCGACCGCGCCTTCATGGCGGTGGAATATCGCCGGAAACGCGTGCTGCTGGCGGGCGATGCCGCCCACATTCACTCGCCACTGGGCGGCCAGGGGCTCAATCTCGGCCTTGGTGACGCGATGAACCTTGGCTGGAAACTCGCTGCGGTCATCCGCGGCGACGCATCGCCGGACCTGCTCGACAGCTATGCCAGCGAGCGCCAACCCATAGCCTCGCAGGTTCTGGACTGGTCGCGTGCGCAGGTGGCGCTGATGCGGCCCAGCCGAAGCTCGCGGGCGCTGGAAGGCATCATCCGCGATCTCGCCGCCACGCGCGATGGCGCAACCTATTTCGCCGAGCGCGTCTGGGGCATCGGTATCCGCTACGATCTTGGCTCTCCCCAAGCCCTTGTCGGCCGCAGCGCGCCGGATTTCGCGCTCCTTGACGGCACAAGACTGAATGAGCACCTGCGGAGCTGCCATGCGGTGCTACTCGATTTCGATGCGCGCCCAATGCTCGGCAATGTCGCGGAACGCTGGTCTGATCGGCTAGACTACGTTGCGGTGGATGCCGAAGATCGAATGGGACTGAGTGCCTTGCTGGTACGCCCCGATGGCATTGTCGCATGGGCCTGTGACGCCACCCCCGACGAGGCGGAACTTGAAGAGAGTATCGTTCGCTGGCTGGGCGTCTCGGTTCTGGAACTGGAGCGCCCCGATTGTGGATAGGACGGCGTGATGGGATCAAGCGGATTTTGAGATCAGCGAGCGAAACCGTTCGGTCATTTCGGGATTGGCGGGATTATAGACCATCATGTTGAGATCCGAGCGTCCCTCCACCGCAAAGCTTGAAAACTCCAGTTCGATCGTTCCGAGAACCGGGTGGTGGAGGCGCTTGAGGCCCTCATGCATGCTTGTGACCTCATTGTCATCCCACATGGCCTTGAATTCGGGGCTGGCGGCAGAGAGCTCATCGACCAGTTGCTGGATGCCGGCCCCCGCGCCGGCGCGCGCAGCATCCGCCCGGAACGCGCCGACGACATAGCGGGCGACATTGCGCCAGTCCTCCTGGGCGGTGCGCACCCGTTCATCGGAGAAGATCAGACGCAGAATGTTGCGGTTCTCCCTCCCCAGTTTGCTGTAATCCGTCAGGATGAGGGCGGCGGCCCGGTTCCATGCCAGAACATCCCATGTCGCCGTCCTGATGATGGCGGGGCTGAAGGGCATGGCGTCTAGCACGCCCTGTAGCCGGGGCGTTATGGTCTCGGGTTGACGGTAACGCTGCTCGGGCGGATGTCCGAAGGCCAGTATATGCAGGTGATCGCGCTCGGGATCGGTCAGCATCAATCCCTTGGCGATGCGATCCAGCACATCCGCCGAGGGCGAACCGCCACGACCCTGTTCCAGCCAGGTATACCAGGTCGGACTTATGTTGGCGCGCTGGGCAACCTCTTCCCGGCGCAGGCCCGGTGTGCGGCGGCGGCCGATGGGAAAACCGAAGGTTCCGGGATCAAGCCGCAGGCGACGATCGCGCAGGAAGGTGCTGAGTGCATTGTCCGTCATTGCATTTCCCCGCCGCAGCCTGTTGAGAATTATACCATGATAAGGTCACTACTTTAACAGGACAATTCTTCATGAGATCACCTCTCCCGTCAACGCGGGAGATTTATATGCGTGTTTTTCTGACAGGTGCCACCGGGTTCATCGGCTCCCGGATTCTTCGCGAACTGCTGGCGAGTGGCCATGAGGTGATCGGTCTCACCCGCTCGGAGGCCGGCGCAAGAGCGCTGCAGGCCGCAGGCGCTTCCGCCCATATCGCCACGCTGGAAGATGCAGCAGGGCTTGCCGCGGGTGCGGAAACTGCCGATGCCGTCATCCATACGGCTTTCGATCATGATTTTGCGAATTTTGCCGCCAATTGCGAAAAGGATCGCCGGGTGATCGCGGCGCTGGGCTCTGTATTGGCTGGCTCCGAACGGCCGATGCTCATCACCTCAGGGGTTGGCATGGGTGATCCCGGCAATGGCGAACCTGCACGGGAGAATGTGTTCGACACGCATCATTTCAACCCGCGCATCGCCTCCGAACTGGCGGGCCAGGAGCTATTGCAGGCGGGCGTCAATCTCGGCGTCATCAGGCTTCCGCAGGTGCATGACACGGTGAAGCAGGGTCTCATCTCGCCCTATATCGAGATGTCGCGCGACAAAGGCGTCGTCGCTTATGTCGAAGACGGTGGCAATCGCTGGTCCGCCGGTCATGTGGACGATGTGGCAAAGCTATACGTGATGGCGCTCGTTCGGGGTGAACGGGGTGCTCGATATAATGCCGTGGCGGAAGAAGGCGTTGTCGTGCGCGATATTGCCGGGATCGTTGCCGAGGGGCTGGGGCTGCCACTCGTTTCCATAGGCAAAGATGAGGCCGCCGGCCATTTCGGCTGGTTTGCCCTGTTCGCTTCGATGGATCTCAGGGCCTCCAGCGCCCTGACACGGAAGAAGCTCGGCTGGGAGCCGAAAGGGCCGAACCTGCTCGATGATCTCAGAGCCATGGACTACTAATCTGGAGGCAGGCGTCCGCTGAGGCGGACGCCTGCCTCCAGCATCAGTTGCGGCGCAGACGGGCCACGACGACGTAAAAGACGGGAACGAAGAGCACCGCCAGCACGGTCGCCGAAATCATGCCGCCGAAAAGGCCGGTGCCGATGGCGTTCTGCGTCTCCGAACTCGCGCCCTTGGCGATGACAAGCGGCACGATGCCGAGCGTGAAGGCGAGCGATGTCATCACGATCGGCCGCAGACGCAGGCGTGATGCCGCAATGACGGCATCAGTAAGCGTCTGCCCCTCCTGCTGGCGTTTTCGGGCAAATTCCACGATCAGCACGGCATTTTTTGCCGAAAGCCCGATGAGCGTGATCAGGCCGACCTTGAAGAACACGTCGTTCTCCAGCCCGCGCAGATGCACCGCAATGACAGCGCCGATAATGCCGAGCGGCACGACGAGCATGACGGAAAGCGGCACCGTCCAGCTTTCGTAAAGTGCTGCAAGAACAAGGAAAACGATGAGGAACGAAAACGCCATCAGCATGGGCGCCTGCGCACCGGACTGGCGTTCCTGCAACGATTGACCGGTCCACTCAACCGCAAAGCCCTTGGGCAATTTGGCTGCGAGCCGTTCCATTTCTTCCATCGCCTTACCGCTGGATACGCCCAATGCGGCGGAGCCGGAAATGCTGGTCGAGGGATAGCCGTTATAGCGGGTGAACTGCAGCGGCATTGTCGACCATTGCGGCGTGACGATTTCCGAAAGGCGAACCATCTTGCCGGCATCGTTGCGGACGTGGAGGTTGAGCACGTCATCCACCTGCATGCGGCTTGCGGCCCTGGCCTGCACGATCACCTGCTGCAGGCGTCCATCGCGCGGGAAATCATTGACATAGGTCGAACCAATGGCCCCGCCGAGCGTATCGGCGATGGTCGAGTAGGACACGCCGAGCGCGCTCGCTTTCTGCCGGTCCACGTTCACGGTGACGCTCGGGCCGCTGGGAAGACCATCGATGCGGACATCGGTCACGAGCTTGCTCTCCGCCGCAAGCCGGGTCAGTTGGGCCGCAGCCTCGCCGAGCGCATTCGCCCCGTGGTTGGCGCGGTCCTGCAGCCGCAACGCAAAGCCCGATGTCGTGCCGAGCTCATCGATTGCGGGCGGCTTGAGGCTGAATATCTGCCCCTCGTCGGCGGCCGCCATCGCGCTCGTCGCAGCGCCGACTTCGTCGTCCACGCCTGTCTTGCGCTCGCCCCATTCCTTGAGCGTGGTGAAGGACATCGCCGTGTTCGGGCCTGAGCCCGAGAAACCAAAACCCATCACCGTCAGATTATTGGCGATGTCAGGCCGGGTCTTGACGTGATTTTCGAAGAGGTCGACGACGACGCGGGTGCGCTCGGCCGTGGCCTCCGCCGGCAGGGTGAAGGATGTCATGAAGGAACCCTGGTCCTCATCCGGCACAAAGGCCGTCGAGAGCGTGCCATATCCATAGGCAACCGCGCCGATGATAGCGAGGTAAACCACCATGGTACGCCCGATCTTGCGCACAAGGATGGCGACCCAGCCGGCATAACGCGCGGTCAGGCGCTCAAAGGCGCGGTTGAACCAGCCGAAGAAACCTTTCTTCTGATGGTGATCGTGACCGACCGGCTTCAGCAGGGTCGCGCACAGAGCGGGCGTGAGGCTGAGGGCCAGAAATGCCGAGAACAGGATCGATACGGCCATAGAGACGGTAAATTGCCGGTAGATCGCTCCAACCGAACCGGAGGCCATGCCCATCGGCAGGAAGACGGCGGTCAGGACCAGCGTGATGCCGATGACCGCGCCGGATATTTCCGTCATCGCCTTGCGCGTCGCTTCAAGCGGCGACAGGCCCTCCTGAGCCATCAGGCGCTCGACATTTTCAACGACCACGATGGCGTCATCGACAATGATGCCGATTGCCAGAACCATGCCGAACATGGTCAGGGCATTGATCGAATAGCCGATCGCCAGCATGACCGCGAATGTGCCGAGAAGCGCGATCGGCGCAACGATGGCGGGAATAAGCGTGTAACGCAGGTTCTGGAGAAACAGCAGCATGATCAGGAAAACCAGGACCATGGCCTCGGCGAGCGTCTGGACTACCTTCTCTATCGAAACCTTCACGAAGGGTGCCGTATCATAGGAGATGGCGAACTCCATTTCCTCCGGCATGGTCGTGGAAAGCTCCGCCAGACGCTCCCTCACACCGGTCGAGGTGCTCACCGCATTGGCGCCGGGCGTCATCTGAATGGCAGCGGCCGTCGCAGGTTTGCCGCCATCGAGGATGGAGAAGCTCGATGTCTGTGATCCGACTTCGATTGTCGCTACGTCTCCCAGTGTCAGCCTGGAGCCGTCTGGGTTAGAACGCAGAATGATCTGCGCGAATTCATCGGGCGTCTGCAATTGACCGCTTACGCTGAGCGGCACGCTGACCTTCTGGCCCGGCACGGTTGGCGTTTCACCCAGACGGCCGGGGGCGACCTGAATATTCTGCGACTGTATGGCCTGTGTCGCCTCGGCCATCGAGATGGAATGGGCCACAAGGCGGACGGGATCGAGCCAGATACGCATCGCCGCTTCGGACCCGAAGGATTGCACGCGACCGACACCGCCGACACGTTTCAGTTCCGGCGCAATGTTGCGGACGAGATAATCATCGAGAGCGAGAGCGTCGAGCGAGCCGTCCCTCGATTTCAGCGAAACGATCATCAGAAATCCTGACGATGCCGATTCCACCGTCAGTCCGGCGCGGCGGACCTGTTCCGGCAGGCGCGGTTCCACGGCCTTCAGCCGGTTTTGAACATCCACCTGCGCAAGCTCGGGATTGGTGCCCGGCTTGAAGGTGACGGTAATGGTGGCCGAACCCGAGGAGTCGGCGGATGAATCGAAATAGAGGATGTTTTTCGCGCTCGAAAGTTCGCGTTCGATCAGGCTCGTCACGCTGTCATTGATCGTCTGCGGCGTGGCGCCGGTATAGGTGGCGTAGATCGAAACGCTGGGCGGAGCGATGACGGGAAACCGTGAGACGGGCAGTTGCGGGATGGACATCACCCCCGCGATCACGATCAGAATGGCGATGACCCAGGCGAAAACAGGCCTGTTGATGAAAAACTGCGGCATGATCTGTCCGCTCCTTAGGTTCGGGTCTCTGGGGCGGCAGGGGAAAAGGGCGAGATTTCGAGCGGCTGTCCGCCCTGGACGCGATCCTGCCCCAGAACGACGATGGTTTCTCCGGCGGCAAGGCCTCCCGTGACGATGTATCGACCGTCGGCCAGCGGCCCCAGTTCCACCGCGCGGCGCGCACCGGTCTTGTCTGCGCCGACAACAACGATCTGCGGCCGTCCGGCCGGATCGCGGATGATTGCTTCCTGCGGCACGCGGATCGCAGCGCCGTATATGGCGCGCGGAACCATCGCGCGGATATACATGCCCGGAAGCAGCTGTTCCTCCGGGTTTGGAACGAGGATGCGAATGCCGAGGCTGCCCGTGGCGCTGTCGACGGAGATGTCGGAGAACAGGACCTTTCCATCGTGGCCGAACGGCTTGCCGGCGATGGTGATGATCTTCACCGGCAACTCGTCCGGATTTTCGGTGCCCGCCCCGGAAGCCGTGTCACGCAGGGCCTCCAGGCTCATCGCTGACTGGCGAACATCCACATAGACCTGATCGATCTGCTGAATGACCGCCAATGGTGCAGTTGCCGAGGATGAGGCAAGTCCGCCTTCGCTCATGAAGGACTGGCCAATGACCCCGCTGATCGGGCTGCGCAGCGTCGCATAGGAAAGCTCCAGCTTTCGCCGGGCGAGAATGGCGCCCGCTTCCGCGACATTCGCCTTCGCCTGCGCAAGGGCGGCGGTGGCGTTATTGAAGGATTCCGCACTGGTGATCTCGCGCGAAGACAGCGATCTGGCGCGCTCGTATTTAACCTGTGCGTTCAGAAGTTCCGCCTCCGCCCGCGCCAGCACGGCGGTTGCAGCGTCTACATCGGCTGAAAAAGGTGCGGGATCGATCTGGAAAAGCGGTGTGCCGGCTTCCACGAAGGCACCTTCCGTGAAGAGCTTCTTCTGGATGATGCCACTCACCTGCGCCCGGATCTCCGCCGTGCGGTAGGCCGACACCCTGCCGGGCAGTTCGTCGTAGACCGTCACGGGTTCCGGCTGAACGGTCATGACGCTGACGCGTGCGGGCGGCGTCGTTTCGGCGGCACCACCGGCACCCGTTCCGTTATCGCTGCAGGCACAGAGAAGAAAGATCGGCAGGCACAGCGCGCCAAGTTTCCAGAAGTATGATCCGCGTCGCATGAGTATCCACCATCCATTTTAAACAACGAGCTCGATGGCGGCTATCTAGGCTCTGTGCATTTGCGCTTTGTGGAGGTTTTGTTGCGGCTTTGTGGAGGCCGGCACCCAATACTCGACGGCGTGGCCGTTCGGTGGCATGGATGTATCAAGGAGTTTGAAGACGATGGCAGAACTAGTTTTGATCGCTGAAGACGACATGAAGATCGCCGGCATTCTCGAAGCCTATTTTACCCGCGAAGGTTTCCGCACCGTGCATGCCCGTGACGGCAAGGTGGCGCTGGAACTTCATCGCGCCCTGAAACCAGATATCGTGCTGGCGGATGTCTCCATGCCGCGGCTGGATGGCTGGGAGGTTCTGGCGGAGATACAAAGGCGCGGCCATACGCCCGTCATCATGGTCACAGCACTGGACAAGGATGTTGATCGTCTTCAGGGGCTGCGCATCGGGGCGGATGACTACATCGTCAAGCCGTTCAATCCCATCGAAGTTGTCGCACGGGCAAAGGCGGTGCTGCGGCGCGCGGGGCTCAGGCAGGCGGGCGCCGTCGTTCGGGTCGGCAACCTGACCATCGATCTCGACAGCTACGAGGCAAAGATCGAAAAAGACGATGCCACCATTCGCCTGTCGCTGACATTGACCGAATTCAGGCTGCTGGCGCATCTTGCGCGCACGCCGACCAAGGCCTTTACACGCGGCGAGCTGGTCGATGCCTGCCTGCCCGGTTCGGATGCGCTGGACCGCACGATAGACAGCCACTTGAGCAAACTGCGCAAGAAACTCGAGCAGGCCGGTGGCGAAGGCATGCTGGCCAGCATTCGAGGTGTCGGTTATCGTCTGGCGGTCGAGCCATGATGCTGAAAAAAGGCCTCAGCCGCCAAATATTGCTGGCCATGTCATCAATGACGGTGATTGCCGGCCTGGTGGTCTTTTTCGGCACCTACATCGCCTTCAGCATCATCTTCTATTTTTATCCCTGGTCTGAAAGCGAGGACAACTGGCTGACGGGCGTTGATTTCATCATCCTCTCCGCCCTGATCTTCATCGCCCTCATCGTTGCCGCCATCGCCTCCGTCCGCTTGACCCGGCGCATTCTGCAGCCGCTCGAATCCCTCGCCCACAGCGCGAGACGCATCAAGGACGGCGATCTTTCGGCGCGCGCCCTGCCGGGTGATCATTCTTTGGGAGAGACAGCCCATCTCGTCGAGGACTTCAACGCCATGGCCCAGCGTCTGGAGGATATGGCGGCGGATATGAAGCTCTGGAATGCAACCATTGCCCACGAGTTGCGCACGCCGCTCACTATCCTCAAAGGTCAACTGCGCGGCATGATCGACGGTGTGTTCGAACCGGATGAGACGTCGCTTCAGGGTCTCGTGCTGCAGGTGGATTCCCTTGCCCGGCTTGTCGAGGATCTGCGCACCGTCACACTTGCCGATAGCGGCCATCTCGAGCTGCGTATCGAACCCGTGCGGCTGAAGGAAGAAATAGAGCAGCTTGCCGCCGTGCTGGAACAGGAATTGAGGCAGGAAGGTTTCGAGCTTCGGCTTCACCTCTCCGATATGGTGGTGCGGGCCGATACCATGCGCATTCGACAGGCCCTCCTTGCGCTCATCACCAATGCGCGCCGTTACGCCCTGGGCGGCGCGATCGACATAAGCCTTGGCGTTGAAAACCGTGTCACGGTCTTGCGGGTCACGGACGAAGGGCCCGGGCTTGACGGTGATATCGCTCCTTGCGCCTTCGAACCGTTTCGAAGGGGTAGCCAGACCGGCTTGACGGAAGAGAGCGGCAACGGGCTCGGCCTTTCCGTCGTTCGCGCAATCGTGGAGGCTCACGGCGGCAAGATACGTTATGCGCCATCTGAAAAAGGCGGCGCCATGTTCGAAATTTCGCTCGGTCAGCCAGTGTCCTGACCGCAACCAGCGCCCGCTGCCGGTTGCCGCCCATCTCCACACATTCTCCACACTTCCTCCATGAAACCACAAAGCGCAGCCGGTAGCGTTCAGGCTGCGGAAGTAGTCGCCGCCGCAACAGCGACGTCTCACTGCCGCGATCTGGCATTTTGATGGTGAAAACAATGACGGTGTCTTTCGACCCGAACCACGTCCCCCCGCCCTCGCCGCTTCATGCGCACCGGTGGATCATTCTCATTGCGGTCATGCTGGCATTTCTGCCTGTCGTTCTCGACATGACGATCCTGCATATCGCCGTGCCGTCGCTGACGCTTGCGCTGCAGGCATCGACCACACAGGTCCTGTGGATCATCGATATCTATTCGCTGCTCATGGCCGGTTTGCTGGTGCCGATGGGCACCCTCGCCGACAGGATCGGCCACAGGAAAATGCTGCTGACGGGCCTGTTCGTTTTTGGCCTCGCCTCCGTCGTGGCGGCGTTTTCGCTTACGCCGTCGATGTTGATCGCCGGACGCATCCTGCTTGCATTTGGCGCGTCGATGATCATGCCCTGCGTGCTCGGCATCATCAGGCGCACATTCGAAGATCCGGGCGAGCGCGCCATGGCGCTCGGCCTTTGGGGAACGGTCGGCGCAGCGGGTGCGGCGGTCGGCCCGCTGGTGGGCGGCGCCCTTCTCGAGCATTTCTGGTGGGGATCGGTCTTCCTCATCAATGTTCCCGTGGTGCTTGTGATCATGCCGATCATCGCCTTCATCCTCCCGGAAAAGGAAATCCTCTCTCCGGGCAAATGGCAGATAAGCCAGGCCCTGCTTTTGATCGTGGGGATCATCGGACTGGTCTTTGCCGCCAAAACCGGTTTCAGCGGTAAAGAGCCGTTCGCAATCGTCGGACTGGCCCTTCTGATCGGCGCGACTGCCCTTGCAATCTTCGTTCGCAACCAGCTCTCCGTCGCAGAACCCATGCTTGACGTGACGCTCTTTTCCCGCCCGGCCATCGTCACGGGTGTCGGCATGGCCGTCGTCACCGCCGGAGCGCTTGCGGGCGTCGAGCTTACGCTTGCGCAGGAGCTGCAGTTCGTCCTCGGCAAGTCGCCGCTGCAGGCCGGCCTCTTCATGCTGCCCATCATGGTCGCGGCGGCCGTTGGCGGCCCGGTTGCCGGCTTCCTGTCGAACCGTCTCGGCCTTCGGGCGGTTGCGAGCGCCTCGCTTCTTGTTGCAGCCGCCTGCCTTGTGACGCTGGCGCAGTCCGATTTCCATGATCCGGGCCTCGCCGTGCCGGCATGCCTGACATTGCTCGGCCTATCCCTCAGCATCGGCCTGACCGCCTCGTCGATTGCCATCATGGGCGCAGTTGAGGCTGAAAAGGCGGGCGCTGCCGGCTCCCTGGAGGCAACGGGTTACGAACTCGGCGCGGGCCTCGGCATCACTTTCTTTGGCGTGGCGCTATCGGCGATCTACATGGGGGCGCTGGTGCTGCCGGCCGGCATTCCGCCACAACTGGCCGACGCGGCAAGCCACTCGATCGGCGATACCTACGTGTTGGCGGGAAAATTGCCGCAAGACCTCGCGGCAGCTCTGGTAACCGCCGGCAAGAGCGCCTTTTCACAGGCGCATGCGGTTCTGCTGACCGCGGCGGGAACCTTGATCGGTCTGCTTTCGGCAGCGGTCTTCTTTGCCCTGAAAAATGTGAAGGCGGGCCACTGAGCCCGTCTTTTCATCATTCGCCAAAATCAATCGGGCCGAATGGACCTCGATCAAGGAGATATTGCGATGTCACACATCATCAATGAGAGCCGAGCCGTAAAATATCCCCTGCCGATACGCTGTCTGCATTGGGTAAGGGCGGCGCTCATCATCGGGCTTATCGCATCCGGCTGGTACATGACGCGATTGCCGGAAAGCGACATGGCCACCGCCTCGATCTTTTATCCCAACCATAAACAGTTCGGTGTTCTGGTCTGGCTGCTTGCCCTCGTTCATCTGGCGCTTCGCTGGCGCTACAGGCAGATCATGCCTTCAGCGCCAGCGGCTCTGGCGCCATGGGAGAGAATTCTCTCCCATGCGGTACACAAGCTCCTGATCCTGTTGACTTTCCTTGTGCCGCTGCTCGGATATTCGCTGTCCAGCAGTTTTTCTGAGAGCGACGGGGTACCGTTTTTCGTAATTTCACATCTGCCGGAGCTGCTTCCCAAAAACGACAGCGCCTTCGTGATTTTCCAAACGCTGCATCGATACGGCGCTTACGCAATTCTGATCCTGATCGGCCTTCATGTGCTGGGTGCTCTCAAACACAGGCTCATGGACAGGCGCGGCCCGACCGATGTGCTTCCGCGCATGTTGTGACGGGGCTTGACCGATAAATTCCGGCAGCATCGGAAAACCGATGCTGCCTCTTTAGATGGTGGATGTTCAGGCGGCAGGCAATCACTTGTCCGACGCCGGCCTGCCAAGGCCCAGCAGGTGGTAAAAGGCAATCGCCCCAATTGTTGCCGTGCCGATACCATCAAGCGTGAAGCCGGCGACATTAAGCTTGAAGTTGCCCGCGCCCAATACCAGCGCAATACCCACGGTGATGAGGTTGCGGGGTTCGGAAAAATCGACCTTGTTTTCAACCCAGATCCGTCCGGCGGTCGCCGCGATGAGGCCGAAGACCACGACGGAAAGGCCGCCGATGACCGGCCCCGGTATAGTCTGAATGAGCGCACCGAATTTCGGAGAGAAGCCGAGAATGATGGCAACCAGTGCGGCAACGATGAAGACGAGCGTCGAGAAAATGCGGGTTATCGCCATGACGCCCATGTTTTCGGCATAGGTCGTCATGCCGGTTCCGCCGAAGGCGCCTGAAAACATCGTCGCAATGCCGTCGCCGATAAAGGCGCGGCCGAGATAACGATCAAGGTTCTGCCCGGTCATCGCGCCTATCGCCTTGATATGTCCGAGATTTTCCGCCACCAGAATGACGACGACCGGTGCGATCAGCGCAATCGCGGATCCTGAAAACACCGGTGCGGTGAATGTCGGCAATCCGAACCACGGTGCAGCCGCCACGCCCGAGAAGTCGACAGACTTGCCAAAGCCGAAGCCGTTGGCGAGCACGAGATAAGCGAGATAGGCAATCGCGCCGCCGAGAAGAATGGGCAAACGGCGCGCCATGCCGGGGGCATAGACAGCAATCGCACCGACCGATGTGACAGTCAGGATCGCAATCCAGCGCGACAGCTGGTCGCCATCGGGGTTGCCGGGGCCGGAGCCGGAAGCGCTTGCGATCGCAATGGGGGCGAGAACGAGACCGATTGCCGCAACGATCGCGCCGGTCAGAACCGGCGGCATCAGCTTTTCGATCCAGTTATGGCCAGCGATCATGACGATGACGCCGATCAGCGCATAGAGCACACCGGCGGCGATGATGCCGCCGAGTGCCAGCGCGATATCAGGACTTGCCGCACCCGCGGCTGCACCCGTTGCCACAAGCACGGGCCCGATGAAGGCAAAGGAGGAGCCGAGATAGCTCGGCACACGACCGCCGACGGCAATGAAGAAAATGAGCGTCGAGATACCCGAAAACAGGATCGAGACATTCGGATCGAACCCCATGATCAGCGGCGCAAGAACCGTGGAACCGAACATCGCCACGACATGCTGAAGACCGAGCACCGCTGTCTGTCCCGCAGGCAGCCGCTCATCGGGCAGGATGCGCCCTTCGGTTTTCAGTCGCCAGCGCGGAAAATAACCACCGGTATCGCTCATGTCGTCCCCCCAGGAAACAGCCGGCACGCGCTTCCCGGGTTTTCCCGTTTCAGTCCGTAGCCGCGCAGAGATTTGCTTTTATGATTTGCGCGTGTAACCGAGATCGAATCGGCAGCCGGCGCATCTTTTCTCCGTTAGCGCGATTGCCTGCCTCTGTCATCGGCAACGGCGTGTTACCCACTGTTACGCATTCCGGCGCGGAAAAATCGGCTCCCGCGCCAGTAAAAAGCACCAGATCGACGGACGGTCTTATTGCGCTTTTTCAAGCGCC
Organism: Agrobacterium sp.; assembly: GCF_059499945.1. NCBI lineage: Bacteria > Pseudomonadati > Pseudomonadota > Alphaproteobacteria > Hyphomicrobiales > Rhizobiaceae > Agrobacterium > Agrobacterium sp. The sequence goes on from NZ_JCABZP010000001.1 coordinate 112,823, forward strand.
GTCATGATCTCATAGGCAGCGGAAACCCGCTCCTCGTTGGGATAGTTTTTATTGGCCAGAATGACGATGCCCAATTTCTGGCTGGGGATGAACGCCACATAGGCGCCGAAACCATTGGTGGAGCCGGTCTTGTTGATGAAGACATCCTGACGCGGCTTCATGGGCGGCGAGATTTCGGAGACCGGAACGGTCTTGAGCAAGGCGCCGGAGTTCAGCTCTCGCAGCGTCTTCAGCGGCGTTGGATGGGCATATTGCTCCCAGACCATATCCTGCGTCATGGCGTCGACGCTGAAATATCCCGTATGGGTGTTGGTGAGCGCCTGCTGGATTTTTCCATCCAGCTTTTCCAGACCCATATTGGCGTTGACGAAGCGGATCATGTCCTGCGCTGTCGATCTGACGCCGTAGGCCTCGGATGAAAGAATGGCGGGCGTCATGCGGGCCGGTTCGCCGGTTCGCTTATAACCTTGTGCGTAGTCGACCATCTTTGCCTTGGGCACTACGGTGAAGGTGTTCTTCAGACCGAGCGCGGGGAACAACGTGTCCTGCATGACGACATCAAAGCTCTGGCCCATGGCTTTTGCGGTAATGTATCCCAGCATTCCGATGCTGGGATTGGCGTAGGTTCGGTGCGTTCCAGGCTTGTAGGAGGGTTTCCAGGCCTTCAGATAGGCCAGCAACTGCTGTTCCGTCTTGATGTTGTCGGGCACCTGAATCGGAAAGCCGCCGGCGGTGTGGGTGCCGAGATGCATCAGCCCGACATTGCCGAAAGGCTTGCCCTTCATGGAGGGAAGATAATCTTCAACCTTGCCGGAAAGCGAGAGCTGGCCGTTTATCTCGGCATAGGTGCTGAGCGTGACGGTGAATGTCTTGGAGATGGAGCCGAGTTCGAACAGCGTCTGCGGGGTCACGGGCTCATTCGTGCTTTCGGACATGACGCCATAGGTGAAGATGTGGCTCTGACCATCAATGCTGATACCAACGGCAAGACCGGGGATGCCGTTCTTCTCCATGACCGGCTTGATCGCGGCATCCGCTATCGCTTTCAGCCTCGTTTCATCGGCGGCAAAGGCCTGCGTGAACAGGCTCGTCGAGAGCAACGCAGCCAGTGCGATATGTCTGCGATTAAGTTTCATCTTTCGCATTCTCCAAAACCTTGAGTGGATTTTCGGCTTGTTCGCCATCCCCAGCGAAAAACGTTTAACCGCCCTACATTGCACGAACAAATCATGATATCTCGGAAGAGACACAAGAAAATCTAGGTCTTGAATGGTTCGGCAATTTCTTCCCCTGAACGGCTTGCGGGCCTTTGAAGCATCCGCCCGGCACCTGAGCTTCACCCGCGCGGCCATCGAACTGTGCGTGACGCAGGCGGCTGTGAGCCAGCAGGTGAAGGGGCTGGAAAAGCGGCTGGGGGTTGCGCTGTTTCAGCGGCTTCCACGCGGGCTGAAAATTACCGCCGAAGGTGAGGCCCTGCTGCCGACGGTGACCAGCTCCTTCGACCAGATGGCGACGACGCTCGACCGGATTGAGGCCGGACAGGTGCGCGAGCTGCTGTTTCTGGGTGTCGTGGGAACCTTTGCCGTGGGCTGGCTGCTGCCACGGCTGCAGGCGTTTCAAAAGCAGCATCCCTTCATCGATGTGCGGGTTTCCACCAATAACAACCGCGTCGATATGGCGGCTGAAGGGCTGGATTTCGCCATCCGTTTCGGCCAGGGCTCCTGGCACGGCACGGATGCCTTTCGACTATTCGAGGCGCCTCTTTCCCCACTCTGCACCCCGAAACTGGCGGAGACGCTGAAAACGCCCGCCGATCTGATGGAAACGACGCTGCTGCGCAGCTACAGGGCCGATGAATGGAGCAACTGGTTTGCGGCCGCCGGCATAACGCCTGCAGCACAGGTGAATGCAGGCATTGTTTTCGACACGTCTCTGGGCATGATGGAAGCCGCCCTGCAGGGGCTCGGCGTGGCGCTGGCGCCGCCATCGATGTTTTCGCGGCATCTCGCCTCCGGTGCAATCATCCAGCCTTTTCCGGTTACCATTTCGCTCGGAAGCTATTGGCTGACCCGGCTGCAGTCGAAACCGCCCACACCCGCCATGCAGGCCTTTTCCGGCTGGATGTTCGAGACCATGGGCACCGCAGTATGACGACTATATCAAGGCAAGTAGAACGCCGCCGGCCGCGCAGAGGACCACCACGGCCCATGGCGGTGTTTTCCAGATCGTCAACAGGATGAAGCCTGTCAGCGCCAGGGCGAAATCCTTCGGGGTGAAGATGGCGCTTGTCCAGACCGGATCATAAAGCGCCGCGCCAAGAATGCCGACGACGGCGGCATTTGCGCCACGCATGGCAGCCTGCGCCAGAAGGTGCTTGCGGAACCCTTCCCAGAAGGGCAGCGCGCCGACGAGCAGCAGCATGCCGGGAAGGAAGATCGCAACAAGGGCGATCGCCGCGCCCGCAACACCGTTGGGCTGCGGCCCCACCACCGCACCGAGATAGGCGGCGAAGGTGAAGAGCGGACCGGGCACGGCCTGGGTTGCGCCATAACCCGCGATAAAGGCATCTTCCGTGACCCAGCCTGTGGCGACGACTTCCGATTGCAGCAGCGGCAGCACCACGTGGCCGCCGCCGAAAACCAGCGCACCGGCGCGATAAAAGGCGTCGAACAAGGAGAGGCCCTGTGAAGCTGCCGCAGCCGCAAGCAGCGGCAGGAGGGCGAGAAGCAGGGCGAAGGCGGCAAGCGCTACGTATCCGACGCTTTTGGGCACCCGGAAGGCGAGATGGGTGGCCTGCCCCGCGGCATCGGAACGACAGAAGACCAGCCCGGCAACGGCCCCAATGGCAAGCGCCAGAACCTGCCCGAAGGCGCCGGCGACAAACACCACGCAGACGATGCCGGCCAGCGCGATGCTGGCGCGTTCACGATCCGGCGCGAGGCTTTTCGCCATACCCCAGACCGCCTGCGCCACGACGGCGACGGCGACGATTTTCAGCCCATGCAGGAGGCCGGTGCCGACCGGCCCATCAATGGAGGCGGCAACCATGGCGAAGAGAAGGAGGAGAATGGCGGATGGTAATGTGAATGCCGTCCAGGCCGCCAGCGCGCCGAGCGGACCTGCGCGCAACAGCCCAAGCGCAAACCCCACCTGGCTGGAGGCCGGGCCGGGCAGAAACTGGCACAGCGCCACGAGATCGGCGTAACCGGCCTCATCGATCCATTTGCGCCGCACAACCAGTTCATCGCGAAAATAACCAAGATGGGCGATGGGGCCGCCGAAAGAGGTGACGCCGAGCTTCAGGAAGGCCGCAAAAACCTCGCCGGGCGTGCCGTGTCTCTGGCTGCGCACTTCGGTCTCTATGGTTCGTGTTGACGATTTCACGAAAGAACTCCCTGCGTGCAACGGCTATTCGTCAACACATATCGGCCTCAAGACGGTTTTGGTATCAGACACCATTATGACAGGGATATGAAGGGGCTGGCGGCAGGGACGCCGGAAAGTTGCGAGAAGTTTCCGGCGTCGTCTGGCGATTATTCGACGAAGGGCCTATCGCTCGGTCGGCAATAAGTCGGTGAAGTGCGAAATCCAGCCATTTTCATCCGTGCCGCCGGAAAAACCCGTTGCCTCCCAGATGATGTGATGCCTGTTGCTGCCGTTGTGGATGGTCACCGCGGCGGCGATGGGGGTCGGCGACCGCCACGAAAAGTTGCGGTTCGGACCGGGCTCGAGATGGCTGAGGGATTCAAGCTGGACATCATCGAGGAACAGCACCGTGCTCATCTGGGTCTCATAGAGGTTCTCCCATCGCGCCTGCGCCAGCGCATTGGCTGCCGCAACGAGAAGATTGCTCTCGCCGACGGGATCGGCCAGGGCCGCCAGACGCCATGCCGCGAAGATATTGGTGATATCCCCCGTGCTGAGGCCGAGGCTTGAGAGGAATTCGATGGTCTGCGCATTGCCGAAAGCATCATAGCCCGCTTCACCAAAGGGCCGGATATGCTTGACCACGAAATTGCTGAGAATTGGCATGTTTGTCTCCTTTTTTGGGACATGAGCCACCTGTTTCCGGACGTTGACGTGCGGGATCGCATGGTGGGATTCTGTGTTGATTGGGTGCCGGGATATCTCCGGCAATCGATGGGAATGCGGTTAGTGTTCGGCTTGCCGGCCTAACCGAAGGTGATGGCGACGCGGGCCGGCATGCCCAAAAACTCCTGCAGGCCGAGGCGCGTTCTGGCGCCGCCCCTCCCGGCCGGCCATGGGTCGAGAATATGCAGTTCGAGATCCTTGCCGTTCACGGTGTAGCCGTAGACGAGGTAATAGTGGTATTCGGTTCCGATCACGAAGACGCGGTTGTTATCGATCTCGCTCCTGACGATATCGGCCGTCAGACCGTTGACGAAATGGCCGCCGGTCGTGGTGTGATCGAAGGCGTTCCACTGGCTGGACACCAGCTTGACGATATTGCTGTTCGGATTTGCCCCGCCCAGTTCAAGGATGCCGGCGGATTGATCCAGAACCTGCGCCAGCTCCCAGCGTTCCTGAACCTGTGGATCGACGGTCGCGAGCGCTGCGGTATTGCGTCTCGCAATGTCGTATTGGGTGGCCGCAGGAAGCCCGCGATAGGCCCGCACCATCTGCTCGACGGCGGCAAAGCACCAGGCGGGGGTGTCCTGAGGCACCAAAACGGGAGGGTTGTTGACTGTCGGCATGGTCTTCTCCTTTCTGAAAATGACGCGGCATGGCGCGCTTCGATGGCGGCCCGGTGCCCGTCGTTGATTTGGTGAATGTCGAAGTTCCGGCGGCCGTCCTGCCGGCATATGCGCCGGCAGGACATGCCCATGATCCATGCCAAGGGGGACGATTCCGGCTGAGACCATGGATGCGCTTCCTGCCGGGCCGGAAAGGGAACGGCAGGGTCTCAGGGGATCAGGCGGTCTTGCTCAGATCCTGACGATAGGCCTGCAGCGACGCGATTTTTGCGTCCGCAGCGGCCTCGCGTTCGGCGACGATGGCCGAGAGCTTCTCCGCGACACCTGCCAGATAGGCCGGCAGATTGGCACTGTCGATATATCCGCCCTGCAACTTGTTCAGCTTCGACCATCCTTCGGCAAAGCTGCGGTTGAAGCGGTCGGAGACGATCACCACCGCGTGCCACTGGGCGGTTTGCCTGACGAAGAACTCGTCGACAGAACGGATGAGCTGCGCGAAGCGGTTCTTTCGCAGCGTCTCCTGCCCGGCGACATTTTCAATGCCGGTGATCTGATGCTGGGCATCATCTGCAACCGCTTGCATGAAATCGGCGAAGCCCTTGAAGAAGAAGGCTATTTCTTCAACGATTTCCTTCATGCGTTTCAGCGCCGAAATGCTGACATTGAGCGATTGCACCGCAAGCTTGATCTTGTCATCCTCTGCCTGCTTTCCCTTCAGGAGGGCGTTGATCCTGATGAGCTCGGCCGCCTGGGTACGGCGCTCCTTCTCATAGGCCTCCGCCTTGTCGATCATCTGCATCTGGATTTCGCGCAGGCTGGCCGCCTGCTGCTGCTGCTCTTCGGAAAGCTTGCCCAGCCCCTTGTCCAAAGCATCGAGCGAGGCCTGCAGGCTGGAAATAACCGTTTGCTGAGCGGCGATCTTTTCTTCCTGCGCCTTGAGTTCCGCGGCGCGTGCAGCCAGACGTTTATCGAGTTCGGCAAGCTCGATGGCCTTGCTCGATTTGGGGTCGGCGCTTTCCGCGTCGTCCGCAAGCTTTGCCTTGGCGTCCTCGAGCGACTTGACATCTCCCTTCAGAGCGTCGCGTTTTTCCTCGCTCTTGCGAAGCTCGGCTTTCTTTTCGGAAAGCTCGCTCTGCTTGGCGGCCGCATCGGCCTTGCTTCCGCCGCCTGACGGGGTGCGGGAGCCGCCGCCCTGCCCCTGCCCGTCCGTATCCTGTCCGGCCTTGGATTGTCCTGAAAGTGCGCCGCCAACCGACGAGGCCAGCATGGAGGCGGGACCGCCTGCCACCATGGCAATGGCGGGAATCGCGCTTGAAATCATCTGCGCGCCGACCCGGACGATCGACATGACAAAAGCACGCTGCTCGGCCGTATTGGCCCGCTGCTCATATTCCCGAGCCTTCTTTTCGAATGCCGCAACCTGTTCCTTGAGATCGTTGACAAGCGATTCAAGCTGTTCCCGTCGTGCGTCCGCCTCCCGGATTTCCCGTTCCATCACCGCTTTATCGGCGAGGCGTTTGCTCAAGGCTGTTTCGCTCATATCCGTGGTTTGGGCCGTGTCCCTGATGATGGCGTCATAGGTCGCAGCAAGGGCAAGAAGCTCGTCTCGAACGCTGAGCGCCCTATCCCGGATGCCCGTTGCGAGCTTTATCAGATCGTTGGAGACGAATGCCTTTATTTCGGCCTGATCGTTTTCTTCCCTGACATCGAGCCAGTCCGGGAAAAGATCGGCGATAGACAGACCGATGCGGGTCGCCGCCTCCATCGCATTCTTCATGACTATTTCGCTTTTCTGCTGCGACGTGATCAGCCTGTTCATGATAGCGCTGATGCGGACGCGAATATCGCCGTTTTCCTGCGGTGTTGTGTTGTAGGCGATGTAAAGCAGATCAATCGCATTGTCGGTGTCGCGCTTGGCGCGCTCGACATCATAGGTTCCCTGGACCTTATCGACATAGGACCGGACAAGCGCCGTATCCGACTTGGGAAGGCTGAAATTCGGTTGCGAAACGATCGCATCGACGCCGGCGTCGATTGCGCTGTTGATCTGGGCGGTCCGGCTTTCGAAAGTCACGACATTGTTCATTTTCATGCTCCTGTTGATGGGTGGTTACGGAGAGTCATGGGATTGATCGTTCACGATCCGCACTGCTTCTTCGCGTCGTCCGGCAGTCCGGCCTCGGTGGAGGAAATGAACTGCGGCACGTCTTTGGTCAGGCCGTCGATCTCGGTGGAGAGCCGCGTAACCTGACGTATTTTCGCGTCGTCAGGATTGACCTCGCTCGCTTCCTTCAGAGCGCTGGTGAAGTTGCCGACCTGAATGTTGAAGTCCTGAACCTTGACGTTGATGGTGGAGATCGTCGCTTTGAGCTTGGTGATCTGCTCCTCCAGAGTTTTCACCGCTTTCTCGTTCTCCGAGTGGCTCTGCTGTGCCGCCGCAAGCTGGCGGCGATTGTTTTCGAGCTGGTTGCGAACGCCTTCAAGAGCCGCCCGGGCATTGTCCAGACGCGGCTGCGCGGTGCGGTATTCCCTCTCCGCATCATTCATCCAGCCCAGCGCCTTGACCGCCGCGTCACCCGCCTGGCAAATTCCCGGCAGGAAGAAGAGGACGCCGCTGCATATTTTTACTCGCTTGGCCTGCTCGTCCATTTCCTTCCGGGCTTTTTCGAAGGTGGCCTGACGCGCCCTGACGTTCTCGCTCTCGGACTGAACCAGCTCCTCATAGCCCTTCACGCTGGTTTCGGACTGCACCACCTGCCGCTCCAACTCGATCTGCAGGTACATGGCCTGCCCCAGCGCCTTCTCGCGGTCGGCGCTGAGTTGCTGTTGCGCCGTCAGATGCTCCATCAGGCACACGGATCGGCGGCCGAGCAGTTCGCGGCTCGCTTCCGCCTGTTCCAGTTTCGACTGGAAAGCCGCCGTCTGCTCGGCGGTGAGGGTTGCCGCGTTCGCAAGGGCCGGCTGGCCCATGGACGGGATATCGAATTGCATCGCGATGGCCGCAAGGCCAACAAAAACAACATGTTTAAGTTGAATCATTTCAACCTCCTCTGAAGAATCGGGGATGAATAAAAGGCATGACGGGCTCTACGCGCCGCCCGGCATCGCTGCCGACCGCGTTCGAGACATGGCAGTAACATTCCGGTGTCATGTGGTTTCGGATGCATCTTTCGCGATGTCGTCAATGCCTAAAAAGCAACCATCAAAGATTGTATTCACGGCAAATGGACTAAAGATTTCGCATCCACGGCTTCATTAAATTATGCAATAAAAACAGTAGATAACTTCTTTGTCAGCGCCACCCTCGCAAACCGTCTCAAAAGGGAACACATTTTAACGCGCCCCTTAACATTCAATTTATGAGAGTATTTTTTAATACCGCGCAACAGAGCCTCGGGGGAGTGCAACAAAATGCACGCATCTTCCGGAGCGGAACCTTTCGGCTGTCACGCCTGCCCCAAGCAGCCGTCGTCAGCGAGCAGAACTCACGTTTTCGAATTCGCCATAAAGTAGCGAAGAGCAAAAAACCACGGGAGAAAGGTATCCGGAAAAGCAGGCGCTCCAGTTTCAAAGACGCACCCCAAAAGGGACTTCGTCCGGTCTCAGCCGGACGTGCTTCGAGAGAGGCTGGGCTTACTTGCGAACCGCATCCTGAACGATGACGCCTTTGGTGATGCTGTCACCCATCTTTGCACCCACATATCGGCCGTCTTCAAACAGGAGCAGCGCCTCGTCCGCGCGTTCGGAGACTTCGGCGCTTTCGCCACCGTCATGTGCGCCGTCGGCCTCGGATCTGTTCATGGCGGGCAATTTACGCTGGCGGCGGTTCAGGCAGTTGTCGTTCCACCTGGCTGGGCATCCAGCCGCAGGACACGCGCATTGATCGACTGGCTGGAACTGGAAGATACAGCGCAGCGGCACCCGCCAGGCGGCGATAATCGCGAGCGGCCGTGGAGCCTGAATGGCTGGCTCATTGCGGCAATCGAGACGCTCGCCACGGCCTATCTCACCGCGGCTTCGCCATGGGGAATCTCCCCGGCAATGGAGGCATCAGACGAAGAGGCTATCGGAACAGACGCCGTTATCGACGGTGTGAGCTGGTCACTGCGGCACGCGCAGGACTTGTCTTTTCTTTCGGAGGAGATGCGGATGTTCCTTGGGCATGCGCCCGGTTTCCCCATCCTGTTGGACTTGCTGTCGGCCGCGAAAACAGGCGCTTGCGATGCGACGGGTTGCGCGTTCTCCCGCAAGGCGGCCGCCCGTGCGTACGGGATCAGCCGCGCTCACGTTACGGCCATGCTTGCCAGGGCCGAGCGGTTCAACATGCTGATGAGAAACGGATCAAGAATAGTTCTGAGCGATCCGGCATTGCAGAATGTCCAGCGCGATCTGGCCTATCAGCTCGCCTTCGTCGTTTTATGGACGGAGGCGGCGAAAACGTCTCCGCCGTCTGCCGATGGCCCGGAGAGCCTGTCCGGCCGAAATGCCTCCAGCAATCCGCGATAGGGCTTGGTGAGCGGCGTGGCATAAGCGCCGCGCTTGGCGGTTGATAACCCCATCGACACCAGCGATTCCGCCTGTTTGACGGCCGCCGCGACGCCATCGACAACCGGTACACCGAATTCATCGCGCAGTTCGGCGGCAAGGTCGGCCATGCCGGCGCAACCGAGCACGATCGCCTCCGCCCTGTCCTCTTTCAGCGCCAGCGAGATTTCCTCCCGCAGCCTTTCGCGGGCGTTCGAGCCGGGATCTTCCAGCGACAGGACAGGAATATCGGCAGCGCGCACGTTGCAGCGGGCGGACATGCCGTAACGGTGGACGAGATGTTCCAGAGGCAGCCGTGAGCGTTCCATCGTTGTGACGATGGTGAATTTCTGCGCGATGAAGGCGGTGGCGGAGACCGCCGCCTCGCAGATGCCGATAACGGGAATATCGGCGAGCGCGCGGGCCGCATCGAGCCCGGTATCGTCGAAACAGGCGATGATCGCCGCGTCGGCTCCAAGCGCCGGCGCCTTTGCCAGCTCCAGCAGCAGGCCGGGCACGGCGAAAACCTCGTCGTAATAACCTTCGATGGAGACAGGCCCCATGGACGAGGTGACGGCCAGTATGTCCGTATCGCGGCCGGCTATCCGCGTCGCGGCGTCGGCAATGGTCGCGGTCATGGATTGCGTGGTGTTGGGATTGATGACGAGAATGCGCATTTTACGTTTCTTTATCCGCGCGAATGGCGGCGATTGAGCGTGACGATCAGGCCGAGCGTGGCCGCAATCACCAGGAAGGAAAACAGGGTTGTAACAGCACCGAGCGCATAAAGCACCGGCGTCGTGACATTGGTGGTCATGCCGTAGATTTCCAGCGGCAGCGTGTTGTAGGTGCCTGACGTCATCAATGTGCGGGCGAACTCGTCATAAGAAAGCGTGAAGCCGAAGAGGCCGACGCCGATCAGGCTCGGCGCGATCATCGGCAGCACCACATGGGCGAAGGTCTGCCAGGAGGATGCCCCGAGATCGCGGGCCGCTTCCTCATAGGACGGCGAAAACCGGTTGAAGACGGCCAGCATGATGAGCACGCCGAAGGGCAGCGTCCAGGTGAGATGCGCGCCGAAGGCGGACGTATACCATGACGGCTCCAGCCCGAGCTGCTGGAACAGAACGCCGATGCCGAGCGAAATGATGATCGACGGCACCACCAGGCTTGCGACCGACAGATAGAACAACGGCGTCGCACCGATGAATTTGCGCCGGAAGGCAAGGCCCGCCAGCAGCGAGACCAGCACGGTAACGGCCATGACCATCAGCCCGAGAGCGAAGGAACGGCGGAAGGAGCCGCCGAAATCGCCGACGGCCTGCTGTTCGAAAAGATTGCCGAACCAGTGCAGCGAAACGCCGTTCAGCGGGAAAGTCAGGCCGCCATTCGGCCCCTGAAAGGCGAGGATGAGGATGGCCGACAGCGGACCGTAAAGAAACAGCACGAAGAGGGCGAAAAAGAAGGCGAGGATATAGAATTCGCGGCCGCGTTTTTCCTGATGCATGGGATCAAAGCTCCTTGCGGATATCGACGATGCGCAGGATGCCCGCGACCATCAGAAGAACGAGGATGAGCAGGATGACGGCGTTCGCAGCGGCGGCCGGATATTGCAGCAGCGACATCTGGTTCTTCATCATCAGCGCCACCGAGGCGCTCTGACCGCCGGACATCACCTGAACCGTGGAGAAATCGGCCATGACCAGCGTGACGACGAAGATGCTGCCGATGGCCATGCCGGGCTTGGCAAGCGGAATGATGACGTTGCTGAGCGTCTGCCAGCCCGTCGCGCCGGCATCCCGCGCCGCCTCGATCAGCGATTTGTCGATACGCATCAGTGTGTTGAAGATCGGCGTGACCATGAACAGCGTATAAAGATGCACCATGGCGAGCACCACGGCGAAATCCGAATAAAGCAGCCATTCGATCGGTTCGGGAATGATACCGGTTCCGACCAGGGCGCTGTTGACGAGGCCGTTTCGCCCAAGCACCGGAATCCAGGAAATCATGCGGATGATGTTCGACGTCAGGAAGGGCACGGTGCAGACGAGGAAGAGCACCATCTGCATGGTGGTGGTGCGGATGTGGAAGGCGAGGAAATAGGCGACCCAGAAACCGCAGAACAGCGTGATGGCCCAGACCACGGCGGCATATTTCAGGGTGTTGAGATAGGTCTGCCAGGTGACCCAGGAGCCGAGCGTTTCCAGATAGTTGAACGTCACGAAATCCGGATACATCTGGGCGAAATCGTAATCCCAGAAGCTGACGACGGCGATCATGAGGATCGGCAGAGCCAGGAAAAAGCCGAGGATCAGCAAAAGCGGAGCGGCCTGAACATAGGACACGAGCTTTTGCGGCAGCGCGAAGCTGCGGGGCGGCCTGTCCTTTTTGTCGCTGACGCCGATGAGTCTGACCGTCACCATCATGAAGCCTTTCGCTGTTTATGGGCAGGCACCGGCGGCATTGACCGCCGGCGCCGTCTTTTCAGGACATCAGGCCGCGATGAATTCGTTCCAGCGGCGGACCATGTAGCGGTCTTCATCCATGACGGAGTTCCAGCACGCGACCTTGCCCATGCGTTCCTCGAAGGAGCCGCCATCGCGCACCGCGCCGGCCTTTTCCATGACCTTGCCGTCGGGCGCGATGATATCGCCCTGCGCCGGCTTGCCTTCGACCCAGTAGCCCCACTCGTCGGCGGTCATGTGCTCCTTGGCCGTTTCCATGGCGGCGGAATAATAACCCTGACGGTTGAGGTAAGCGCCGACCCAGCCCGAGGTGTACCAGTTGATATATTCATAGGCCGCATCGAGTTTCGCGCCCGAAAGGTGCTTCGCAAGGCCAAGACCGCCGCCCCAGGAGCGATAACCTTCCTTCAGCGGCTGGTATTTGCAGGCGATGCCCTTGGAACGGACCGCCGCGACGGCGGGCGACCACATGGACTGGATGATGACTTCGCCCGACGCCATGAGGTTGACGCTTTCGTCGAAGCTCTTCCAGAAGGCGCGGAACTGGCCGTCCTTCTTCGCCTTGATGAGGAAGTCGATGGTCTTGTCGATCTCCTCCTTGGTCATGTTGCCCTTGTCGGCATATTTGATGTTGCCCATGGCTTCCATGATCATCGCCGCATCCATGATGCCGATGGAGGGGATGTTGAGAATGGAGGTCTTGCCCTTGAACTTCGGGTCCATGATATCGGCCCAGCTGGAGATATCGCGGCCGACGAGATCGGGGCGGATGCCGAGCGTATCGGCATTGTAGATGGTCGGGACCATGGTGAAATAATCGGTCTCGCCCTTCGCAAATGTCTTGTCGCCGGGCTTTTCGACGAAACCGACGGTGTGCGGGGCCGTGCCCTGCGCCACGACGCTGTCTGGCTTCAGCTTGCCGTTTTTGAACAGCGGCACGATCTTGTCGTAATATTTCAGCTTCTTGATTTCCATCGGCTGGATGACGCCGGCCGGATAGACCTTCTTCAGGATCCAGTATTCGATATCGGCGATATCGTAGGAATTCGGCTGGGTGACGGCGCGCTGGGCGGCGGCATCCGAATCCGTCGCCGTCATTTCGAGCGTGATGCCGAGATCGGCCTTGCACTTTTCGGCAATGGCGTTGAGGTTCGACACACCGGTGCCGAACTGGCGAATGGTGATCGGGTTCTGCGCCCAGATGGTCGGGAAGCCGGTAATGAGGCCGGAGCCGATTGCGGCACCCGTGGCGGCTGCGCCCGCCTTCAGGAGGCCGCGGCGGGACAGGCCCTTTTTGCTGTTGGTGGTATCGGTCATTTCAAAGTTCTCCTCTGGTTATTTTTGGGGTCACTTCTCTACCCGGCCGAGCACGATGGCATCGGCCGCATTCCATGAAAGCGGTATGGCGTCTCCGGTCCTGACCGGATTTTCGAAGAAGGCGGCATCGCTGAGGATGACGTTGAAATCCTCGATGCCCGCGCCGGTTACGGCGATCTTCACGCTTGCGCCGCGATATTCGACATTCGAGACGATGCCGGTGAAACCGAGGCCCGGATGGTCTGCTTCGCCGACGCGGACGCGGTCGGTGCGCACGGCGATGTCGACTGCGCCGTCATCGGGGGCGACGCCGCTTGCTGTGAAAGTGCCGCCGCCCACCACTTCGAGCGTGACGAGATCATCTGATTTTTCCCGATAACGCCCGGAAATAACGTTGTGGTCGCCCATGAAACGGGCAACGAAGGCGGTGGCGGGACGCTCGAACACCTCGCGCGGGGTGGCTGACTGTTCGATACGGCCGTCATTCATGACGACGATGATATCGGCCAGCGCCATGGCCTCTTCCTGGCTGTGGGTGACGTGGACGAAGGTGATGCCGAGCGAGGTCTGCAGCTTCTTCAATTCGGCGCGCATGCGGATTTTGAGGAACGGATCGAGCGCCGAAAGCGGCTCGTCCAGCAGCAGCGCCTCGGGATCGGTGATCAGCGCACGCGCCAGCGCCACGCGCTGCTGCTGCCCACCGGAAAGCTGGGCCGGACGCCTGTTGGCATAGGGCTCAAGCTGCATCAGCTGCAGCATCTCAAGCGCCTTCGCCCGGCGAGCTTCCTTGTCCACACCCTTCATCTTGAGGCTGAAGGCGACATTGTCGACGAGATCGAGATGTGGAAACAGCGCGTAGGACTGGAACATCATCGCCGTGCCGCGTCTGGCGGGCGGCAGATCAGTGACGACCGTATTGCCGAGCCTGATATCACCGCTGGAGATGCTCTCGTGGCCGGCGATCATCCTGAGCGTCGAGGTCTTGCCGCAGCCCGACGGGCCGAGCAGGCAGCAATAGCTCCCGGCCGGTATCTTGAGGCTTATCGCATGCACGGCGGTGGTGTTGCCGTAAATCTTGGATACGGAAGCGATGTCGATTGCTGCGGCTTTGCTCATAAACACTCTCCTGCGACGTCTTTGTCATGCAGGAGGCGTGCCAATCGGCTTAGCCATTGATGTAAAATGATATTTTTCTGCGCACCCGAAACCCGTGTGCGGACCTGCTCAATTTTACATCGATTGTTTTCGATTCATTGCAGAAATTGTATGCAATCTGAAGCCCAAAATATCTCGCGTTTCAGCCGGCCTTGAACCTGTCGAAAGCGGTGAGATATTTGACTGTCGGGTCGGCATCCCAGCGGTAGATTTCGGTCCGCAGGAAATGCAGTTCCTCATCGAGCTTTTCTTCAGGCAGTTCCACCCACCAGGATTTCGGCCGGCCATCGGAACCGTCGGACCAGCGATAGCCCCGCTTTTTTAGATGATCCTTCATGTCGAAGGGGCTGTTTTCCGCGTAGAGGCGCACCCTTGACCGCTGGCTCGCCTCACGGAGTTCGGCAAAGGGCGTGCTGCTTTGGCCGGGGCGCGTCTGCTCCAGCACTTCCAGCAGGGCGAAACAATCGTCCACCGCCCTATGGCCGTCGTGGAAATAACCTGACTGTCCGATCAGATAGCCAAGCTTGTTGCCCTCAAAACCACGCACCCGCCAGTCTATTTCCGAAACGGAACAGGCCCAGGCCTTGTCGCGGAAGATGGGTGAGAAGGTCTCGCAAAAGGGGCGGTCGAAACCCGCATTGTGAGCGACGATCAAATCGGCATCGGCAATGAGGGAAGTCAGCCGCGCCATGTCGATCGACTGTCCCGCGACCATCTCGTCGGTAATCCCCGTCAGGCGGGTGATCTCTTCGGGAATGGCAATAGCAGGCTGCCGCAACCCGCCATAGATGCCGGTGACATCGCCGATCGCACCGTTATCGTCGAATGTGAAGGTGATGACGCCGATTTCGATGATCTCGTCCGTGCGATGGTCGAGGCCCGTCGTTTCCGTATCGAGGATGACGCCTTGGCGGGGAAATTCCGGCCTTGGCCGATCAACGACCGTGCGCGGCTGCAGCCGGCGCAGGACACGATAATTGCCGGTGGATTCAAGGTATCCGGCAAGGGTCTCATCGTCCGTAGCGGTCTTTTGGGTCGTTTCGCGACCACCCGCTTTTCGCCCTCTTTCAGCCTGAGGAAGCCGCGCTGACGCGGGTGCGAAAAAATCCAACTGGGAGGTCATTATGCGCCTGTCCGCCTTGCCCGCAAATCAAGATTAAGTACTCCAACATATGCGCACAGGCTCACAGTAACAACAGCGGTCACTCTCATCCACAGGAACGGGATATATCACGGGGTACAGTTAAGGGTTGCGGCTTCAATTTACGATGGTAAAAAAACACACCGTTCCCGTGTTTCAGGAGAGAAGAAGAATGCCGCTTCCATCACCTTCCAACCCGAAAACGCTTGCCGACCAGGGCCAGTTGAAGCTCTTTCCGCTACAAAGCGGCCCGCACTTTGCCAATGTCGGCCTGACCAACGGGGCGAGCGGCATTGTTTTTACGGGCTATACGCGCGATGCGAGTCGGGACAATGAAGCCTTCTCCTGCTGCGGCAGTTACACCCTGCGCAATTCCGTCCACGCCGCGATTGCCGGCACGACCAGCGACAATTGCACGGTCTTTGCCCTGAAGAGCATCATCAACCAGCGCCCCTGCCTGGCGGTTGGGAAATTCGACCCCGATGGTAAGCCGCTGGAATTGTCGAAGTCGGAGTTCGATCAGGTCACCAAACCCCTGTTCCAGTTCGCGGACAAGGTTTCCCCGATCCTCGGCAGCGAGCCGGCGCCCGGCATCCAGATCCGCAGCGGCGACGCCTCCTATAATTATCAGGTGGATGCGCGCAGCGGCCGCTTCCGCTTCACCTATAAGGACGCGATGAACGGCGGGCGTTTCGGATCTTCGGCCGACGGCAATCTCTCTCTCGAGCACGACGGTCATCGCCTCGCCAGAATAAGTGCTGGCGGCAGCTATAGCAGTTCGGACAATTCGATTGCCGCCTCGGCCTATCGGGATATCGATTCCCGCGGCTTCGAGACGACGGTGCGCAGCGGCCAGGCTTCCGCCATGTTCGGAAGAACCTACACGGAAAACGCCATTACACGCAAAATGGGCGTCGGTTACGGCAACACCTCGTTCCGGCGCGAAGACACGCCGGGCGGAACGATCAAGGAAAGCCTCGGGCACAAACTGGACAAGGTCACACTTGAAGTATCCCGCACGCGCGACCGGGCAAAGGGCACCGAATATATGCTGACCATCAAGATGGAGCTCTGAGGCACTCGGGAACCGGAGCGGCTGCGACGGACCTTCTCAGGAGGCTGGACGATTGAGAAGCGTCTCGCAGTTGGCGGGATTGCCGATGATCTCACTCGTCTTGATGGTTGAGGCGGCATTCGCGGTGATCTTGATGATGCAGTCGCGACGATGTTCCTTGATCTTCATGCCTTCGGTTTCCGAGACCCTCGCCTGCCCGTCCACGGTCTTGACTTCGCGCCTATTGCTGAGGCCGGCATAGGTCTCCACATCGACCTTCAGCCAATAGGACTCGGTTTCGCCGTTTTCGATGATAACCTTGTTCGGGCGGCCAAGCCGGGCGATTGCGGCGTCACGCGGTTGCCCCACGAAACTTGCGACCGTGCGGGAGACCTGCGTCTCGTCGGTGCTGGTGCACGCTGCAACGACGACCAGAACGGCCGCCAGACATCAGGTTTCAAACCATTTCATTTCCAGATCATTCCCCACATGCAGCCGACCCCTGTCGGCCAGCATTCGCGGCAAATCTATGCACGATCATTCCCCCCTGAAAGATGGGACGGCCTTCAAGCCGATCAACTTGTTATGATCAGCCTTGTCGCGGGAGGAAGACTTATCGGTCCGACGCGGCCGTTTTTATCGGTTGCGAAACACGGTGCAGGGAACACCCGCCCGCCGGATATCGCCACAAAGGGTGTTGGCTTCGGCTCTGGTTTCGCGGCCGATGCGGGCGGCATAACGCGGCCGCGACCCGAAGTTTCCACCCCTCTGCCGCACGATCAGAGCCCGTTCGGCATTCAGCGGTTCCGAAAGCTGCAGGATCGCCCGGGTGAACAGCCGGTTCGCTACAGCAGGGTTATAATGCGCCGCAAGCTGCACGCCCCAGGGCGCCCAGTCGGCTGATGCAATGAGGACGGGATCGTTCATGGTGCGGGTGTCGGCGAGGCGCACGCAAGCATCGAGGAAAGGGCGGCTGTCATCCAGTGCCGGCGCCGCCTTTTCCGGCGGGTTGTCCTTCCAGGTCTCCACCGGATAACCGGTGATCGCAAACACATAATCCCGGGTCTCGGTCGGCAGGCGGCCGTTGGCGATGAAGTTCCGCAAGCCCGCCTCGCCCGCATTATAAGCTGCGGCGGCAAGGCCGAAATTGCCGAACTGCACATTCAATTCGGAGAGATAACGGGAAGATGCCTCAAGGGCGGCGATGATGTTGAAACTGTCGTCAAGACCGCGAAGCCGCGCCGTTCCCGGCATGAACTGGGCGATGCCTTCCGCCCCCTTCGGGCTGACCGCACTCGCCCGGAACAGGCTTTCCCGCCAGATCAGCCGTGCGAAATAATCAGGCGGAACGGCATGGCGGGCGGCCAGAACCTCCATGGCGTGGCAAAGATCATTATTGTAACTGCCGGCATTGATGCATAATTCCGGCGCGACATCATGGGTGTAGGCGCAGGAAGTCTTTCCCTTGGCGGGCTCTTCTGCTTGCGCCGCGCCGCAGGCTGCGGCCAGCAGACACAGGGCAAGAGCCACGCGGCTTGTCGATATCCCTGCCAAGCGAAAGTCCCCGAAAACTCCAAACGCGATGTGCCGATTATCGGCCAATCCGGAAGATATGCCCAGCTTTCCGGCTTGTCATCACGTATCGAACACCGAATGGACTGGCGTGATCGGATGGGGCGCGGACGGCGGGCAGCGCCTTTCAAGTCAGTAATGGAGGATCAACATTCTGTCGACGTCATCCTCGGCCCTGTGCCGAGGATCTAATCACGTCGAATAAAATCAATACGTTGCAGATCCTCGGGACAAGCCCGAGGATGACGTTGGCGTGATTGGCTCGGCTTGCTGAGGCCTCACCCTAAAAGTCCTGCCACTCCTCATGCTTGACGGCAACCGCAGCGGAACCGCGCGCCGTAAGCGGGCGGGATGCGCTGCGATGCGAGCTCACCGGCGCGGATTGCTGCTCGAAGCCGCTGCGCGCTGAGGCGGAGGATCGGGCCATTTCCTCGAACCGGAATTGCCCGAGAAGCTCGAACAGCGCGGTCGCTTCCCGCGCAAGGCTGTGGCTTGCGGCGGTCTGCTCCTCCACCATGGCGGCATTCTGCTGGGTGCCCTGATCGACGGTGTTGACCGCCTGATTGATTTCCGCAAGCGCCGTGGACTGTTCGCGCGCTGCATCGACAATCGCCACGACATTGGTGTTGATGTCCCGCACCTGCTCGGCGATTTCCTGCAGCGCCGAGCCAGCCCTGGTGACAAGACCGACGCCGTTTTCCACCTGCGTGCCGGAGGCATTGATCAGGCTCTTGATTTCCTTGGCCGCCGTTGCGGAGCGTTGCGCGAGTTCGCGAACCTCCTGCGCAACCACGGCAAAACCCTTGCCCGCCTCACCCGCACGGGCGGCTTCCACGCCGGCATTCAGCGCCAGAAGATTGGTCTGGAACGCGATCTCATCGATCACGCCGATAATGTTGGAGATCTCACGCGATGATTTTTCGATCTGGTCCATGGCGCCGATCGCATCGCGCACCACCTGGCCCGAATGTTCCGCATGATCACGGGCGCGGGCGACAATCTTGCCCGCCTCTTCCGCGCGGCGGCTTGAATCGTTGACGGCAGTGGTAATTTCTTCCAGCGCGGCTGCCGTTTCCTCGATGGAAGCGGCCTGCTGCTCCGTACGGCGAGCGAGATCATCGGCAGCGGACCTGATCTCGTTGGAGCCGGAAGAAATCGCGCCGGCATTTTCAGACACCAGCGTCATTGCCCTCTTGAGCTTTTCCGACGCTGCGTTGAAATCCGTGCGCAATCTTTCAAGCGAAGGGATGAAAGGCTTGTCGATGCTCTGGGCAAGATCGCCCTCGGCCAGATCGGTGAGGCATTGTGCGAGTTTTTCGACATTTTCGACGCGGCCGGTCACATCGGTCGCGAATTTGACGACCTTGAACACCTTGCCGTTGAGATCGAAGATCGGGTTATAGGACGCCTGAATGAAGACCTTGCGGCCGCCCTTGCCAAGCCGCATGAACTCGTCCGCAACGAGATCGCCGCCGGCCAGCCTTTCCCAGAACTGTTTATATTGCGGCGACTGCGTATAGGCCGGTTCGCAGAACATGGAATGATGCCTGCCCTGCACTTCCGCCAGCGAATACCCCAGCGCCGCCAGAAAATTCTCGTTGGCGGTCAGCACCTCTCCATCAGGGGAGAATTCGATGATGGCCTGCGCCCGTGACAGGGCGTCGATCTTGCCCGCATCTTCCGCCGCCTTCAGCTTGCGATCGGTGATATCGGTGGCGATCTTGACCACTTTCACCGGCTTGCCGCGACGAAACACCGGATTGTAGGATGCCTCGATCCAGACTTCGCGGCCGCCCTTGCCGATGCGCTTATATTGCCGCTGATCGAACTGGCCGGCCGAAAGCTTGGACCAGAAGGCCTTGTAATCCTGCGAAGACACGACGGAGGGCTCCACGAACATGCTGTGGTGCCTGCCGACGATTTCCGAAAGCTCATAACCGAGCGCCCGACAAAAATTCTCATTGGCGGTAAGAATCTTTCCCGAAAGGTCGAATTCTATAATGGCCTGGGATTTGGAAAGCGCGGCGAGAACCGCAAAAGCATTGGCACCACGATCAAGAATACTCACGCACAATCCTCCGATTAAAATAGAATGTTTCCATCCAAAATTATTCACGAATATTACGATTACATTATTAAATTACATTTAAGGACAATATTGATTTTTGTCATATGTATTTAAATGGCCCATAAAAATGTCCATTCTCCGGTTTTCCTTTAAAAATTTCAGGCGTGTTCCCGTGGTTGAAGTCACGACGGTGTAACAGTTCTATCGTTACTTTGGCTCCGGGTCCGTAGCTTGCTTTCCGTCTAGATCGCAGGGCTCGGCAATGCATTGGGAAAACATGGCTGATTTGATGGTCGTGTTTGCGGTGTGGGCCTATGTCGGCGGATTTTTTTGGCTGACGGCCCTATTGGCGCTGGCTTAACGGTGGTCGACGCAGCGTTTTCGGAACGTTTGCGCCGCGGCTGCATTTTATGCCTGATGGGGAGCCGGCAATAGGCAAGCAAGTTGCCCGGCGACAGGGGGACGATTTCAACTAGGGAGGATTATGCACGTGGAAAAGAACACGATCTGTATCTGGTACGACAAGGATGCGGAGGCAGCCGCCAGATTTTATGCCGAGACCTTTCCAGACAGCGCGGTAACCGCCGTCCACCATGCGCCGAGCGATTATCCGTCCGGCAAGAAGGGAGACGTGCTGACGGTGCAGTTCACCGTTGCAGGCGTATCCTGCATCGGCCTCAATGGCGGACCGGCCTTCAAACAGAGCGAAGCTTTTTCGTTCCAGATATCGACCGAAGACCAGGAAGAGACGGACCGCTACTGGAACGCCATCGTCGGCAATGGCGGTGAAGAAAGCGCCTGCGGCTGGTGCAAGGACAGATGGGGCGTCTCCTGGCAGATCACGCCGCGTGTGCTGATGGACGCCATGGCCGCCGGCGGCGCGGAAGCCAAGCGCGCCTTCGACGCGATGATGGATATGAAGAAAATCGACGTTGCTACCATCGAAGCCGCACGCCAAGGTTGACTTGCGAGAGATGTTCAGCAGCAAGTAGTGAAACGGGCCAAAAACGCAAACCGCTTGATAAATAAGGATAAATAAAGGTTTTCCGGCTTTTCCGCCGCGCAGATTTGGCTGCGCGGCCAGTCATCATAAAATGTTCAACAAAATGTAAGCGATCCGTCAAAGACGGCTGTTAGCAGAGCCCGTGGCTACGTGCCTGGGACATGAGGTCCTTGCCGAGCAGGCCATCATTCCATCAACGGGGCTAACTCATGAAATCTTCCGCTCTGACTTCCTTCGTGGCCGGCGTCGCCATCGCCGCCGCCTTCGGCGCC
Source organism: Agrobacterium sp. (assembly GCF_059499945.1). NCBI lineage: Bacteria > Pseudomonadati > Pseudomonadota > Alphaproteobacteria > Hyphomicrobiales > Rhizobiaceae > Agrobacterium > Agrobacterium sp. The sequence continues at coordinate 134,109 of NZ_JCABZP010000001.1, forward strand.
ACGGCCGCCCAGGCAGAAAAGACCAAGTTCGAATTCTGGTACGGCCTTTCCGGCGATCTTGGTGACCGCGTGCAGGAGACCTGCAAGAAGTTCAACGATTCCCAGGCCCAGTTCGAGATCGTCTGCACCTCGCAGAACGATTACGAATCCACCCTGCAGAACACGATTGCGGCCTACCGCGCCAAGAAGCAGCCCGCCATCACCCAGATTTATGACGCCGGTACGCTGGACATGATGCTGTCCAAGGCTTTCGTCCCCGCCAAGAAGCTGATGGCCGACAATGGCTACAAGATTGACTGGAACAATTATTTCCCCGGCATCGCCAATTATTACGCCACGGCCGCCGGTGAGTTGAACTCGTTCCCTTACAACTCCTCCACGGCCGTCTTCTATTACAATGTCGACGCTTTCGAAAAAGCCGGCATCACCTTCAAGCCCGACACCTGGGAGCAGGTTGAAGAAGCTTCCAAGAAGCTGAAGTCCGCCGGTTTCGAATGCCCGCTCGCCTTCAACTTCGACACCTGGATGCTGATGGAGCAGTTCTCCGCCATCCACAACCAGCCGATCGCCACCAAGGGCAATGGCTATCAGGGTCTCGACGCCGAACTGACGATCAACAAGACCAAGTTTGTCGATCAGGTCAAGTTCTTCAAGAAGATGCAGGACGAGAAGCTGTTCGTCGTCAAGACCAAGCAGCTCGGCATGGACATCCTGCCCGCCTTCACCTCGCAGACCTGCCAGATGTTCATGTCCTCGATCGCCAGCCACGGCACCGTCGGCAAGGCCATGCCTGAAGGCGTGAAGTGGGACGTCGCCATGCTGCCGATCTGGAAGGGCGCGGAGCGTCACAACTCGCTCGTCGGCGGCGCTTCGCTGTGGGTCATGGCCGGTCGTCCGGACGCCGAATACAAGGGTGCAGCCGCATTCCTCAACTTCATCGCCCAGCCTGATATGGTTGAGTGGTGGTCGACCGTTACCGGCTACATCCCGGTTACCAAGACCGGCTTCGACGCCATGAAGGCCAATGGTTTCTACGACAAGGCTCCCTACAAGGGCCGCGAAAAGGCGATCGAGAGCCTGACCTTCACCCCGCCTTCCGAATATACCCGCGGTATCCGCCTCGGCGGTTTCACGCAGATCCGCAAGGAAGTCGCCACTTCGCTCGAAGCCATCTTCATGCAGAACGCCGATATCCAGGCTGAACTCGACAAGGCCGTCGAGCGCTCCAACACCGGTCTGCGCCGCTTCGAAAAGACCTATGAAGGCGCCAAGCTGAACTAAGCACTCTTTCATCGCTGCCAGAAGCCTGTCCGGACAATCTCCGGGCAGGCCCGCCGAAATCTCGAACATTGCCGGACTCCAATGGAAAAGCGTACCGTCTTCAAAAGCACGTGGCTGCCTGTGCTCTTCGCCCTGCCGCAGTTCCTGCTCATCCTTCTGTTCTTCTATTGGCCGGTTGCGGCGGTGCTGAACTGGGCATTCACCCTGGAACCGCCCTTCGGCGGCCAGGCGGAATTTGTCGGCCTGGCCAATTTCGTGGAAACCTTCGGTGATCCGCTTTATTGGCAATCGATCCTCACGAGCCTGATCTTCGCGATCGCCGGTCCATTTTTCGCGATCCTCATCGGCCTCGTGCTCGCCCTTGCGGTCGACCGCCAGCTTCCCGGCTCCGGCTTTTTCCGGGTGCTTTATATCCTGCCCTATGCGATTGCCGGTCCCGCCGCCGGCATGGCCTTCCGCTTCATCCTGTCGCCGGAACGCGGTCTCGCCGCATCGCTGAATTCCTGGTGGCCGGATATCTGGAACCCGGCCAAATACGGCGAACACGCGCTCATCCTCGTCATCGTCATCTTCATCTGGAAATGGGCGGGTTACACCTTCATCTTCCTGTTCGCCGGCCTGCAATCCGTGCCGCGTTCGCTGACGGAGGCCGCCGCCATGGACGGCTCCGGGCCCATTCGCCGCGCCATCGACATTCAGGTGCCGCTGCTCGCGCCAACCCTGTTCTTCCTGACAGTCATCATGATGACCGAGGGTTTCGTCGGCGCCGATACGTTCGGCATCGTTGCCTCCACCACCGAGGGCGGCCCCAACCATGCTACCGAAGTGATGGTCTACCGCATCGTCAGCGAAGCCTTCGAGGGGCTGAACTATTCCGGCGCCTCGGCGCAGAGCCTCGTCCTCATCGGCCTCATCATGGTCTTCACCTTCATCCAGTTCCGCTTTGTCGAGCGGCAAGTCCATTACAAGTGAGACGGCCATGATCCAGCGCACCCCTTACGCCGACGCCCTGACCTATGCGATCATGGCGGCCGGCCTCCTCCTGCTTATCGGCCCCTTCATCGTCGTTATTTCCGGCGCCAGCCAGACGGTCCAGCAGGTCAACAGCGTCCCCTTCAGCTTCATGCCGCAGGGCGAATTCTTCACCAATGCGCAGGCTGCCTGGCAACGCGCCAATCTCGGCAACGCCCTCTTCAACAGCATCATCATGGCGACGCTGGTCACCATCGGAAAGGTCGCCCTTTCGGCCTTCACCGCCTTTGCCATCGTGTTCTTCCGCTCGCCGCTCAAACACCTGTTCTTCTGGACGGTGTTTATCACCCTGATGCTGCCGCTCGAAGTGCGCGTGGTGCCGACCTATTCGGTCGCCGCCGATCTTTTCCAGCCGTTCCGCTCGATTCTCGGCCTGTTCGGCATCGAGGTCACGCTGGAATGGAACCTCCTCAACTCCTATGCCGGCCTCACTTTGCCACTGATCGCCACCGCCACCGGCACGTTTCTCTACCGGCAGTTCTTCATGACAATCCCGGACGAGCTGGCGGAGGCCGCGCGCATGGACGGTTCGGGTGCCGCGCGTTTCTTCGTGGACATGCTGCTGCCGCTGTCGCGCACCAACATGCTGGCGCTCACCACCATCATGTTCGTTTATGCCTGGAACCAGTATCTGTGGCCGCTGCTGATGGTCACCGACCCGTCCTACAAGACGGTGATGATGTCGCTCCGCGCACTTCTGCCCGCCGATGACGGTACGCCGGACTGGAACGTCACGCTGGCCGGTTCCCTCATCATCATCCTGCCGCCGCTTCTCGTCGTAGCCTTCCTGCAACGCTGGTTCGTCCGCGGCCTCGTCTCGTCCGACAAGTAACAGCGCGGCTTTCAACAACAAGGTTTTCCCATCATGGCTCAGATCGATATCCGTCAGGTCCGCAAATCCTATGGCAAGACGCCCACCCTGCACGGCGTGGACCTCACTTTCGACTCCGGCGAATTCGTCGTCATCCTCGGCCCATCGGGCTGCGGCAAATCCACGCTTCTGCGCATGATCGCCGGTCTGGAGGACATCACCTCCGGCGAGATCGCCATTGGCGGGCGGGTGGTCAACACGCTGGAGCCGCGCGAGCGCGGCTGCGCCATGGTGTTCCAGAACTACGCGCTTTACCCGCATATGTCGGTGGCCGGCAATATCGGCTATGCGCTGAAGGTCGCCGGTGTTCCCAAGGCCGAACGCCAGCGCCGCATCGAGGAAACCGCAAAGATCGTCGGCCTCTCCGATTATCTGGAGCGCAAACCGGCCGCCCTTTCCGGCGGCCAGCGCCAGCGCGTCGCCATGGCCCGCGCCATCATCCGCGAACCTGCGGTGTTTCTTTTCGATGAGCCGCTCTCCAACCTCGACGCCAAGCTGCGTGTGACCATGCGCGCGGAAATCCGCAAGCTGCACCAGCGTCTCTCCGCCACATCGATCTTCGTCACCCATGATCAGGTGGAAGCCATGACGCTGGCCGACCGGCTGGTGGTGATGAACAAGGGCAATGTCGAGCAGGTCGGCCATCCGCTGGATATCTATCATCGCCCGGCCAGCACCTTCGTGGCGTCCTTCATCGGCTCGCCTGCCATGAACCTTTTCGCCACAAGGGTGGAGGTGGAATCCCCCGCCGTGATGCTGGATGGCACACCGGTGAAACTCTTCCCCGAAACCGCACTGGAACTGCGGGGCCGCGACGTGACAGTGGGCATCCGCCCGGAACAATGCGTCGTGAGCACGGACGGCGCGGGCGTACCGGCTATCGTGGATTTCGTCGAAGAACTGGGCTCGGGCCGCATCGTCCATGCCAATATCGCCGGCGAGACCTTCTCCGCCGCCATTGGTGAAGACCTCTCGGTAAAACCCGGGCAGCGCATCCACCTCGATCTCCCCACCGCCCACCTCCACTTCTTCGATCCCGCCACGGGCAAGCGTATCGAAACGGAGGGCGCCATCGAAACCACCCGTATCGGCAACGAGAAACTGCTGGCGGTTTAAGCACCGCGCAAGATGCCTCCGGTGCGGCTTCGGATATGGTCCGTCCGCACCGGCTCCTGCAGAGATGCAATCTTGGTGCCTTGCGACTGATGACACCAGAGATATTACATCAGGAAATTCAATCAAAATTTTGATTTCCATACATTAATTAAAATCTGCATGCCAGATAAATGCTTGCCGCCACCCATCTTAGTGCGGCCACTCCGCTGTTACACTTCGAAGATGACCGAGCGGCTGCCGCCACGGGATCACCGCCAAATGCAGAATTTCAGCAAAAATCTTTCGGTTCGGAAATCATAATCGGAATAGCCTTCGCCGCGTCGATCGTCCGGCAGGGATATCGTCGCGACAAGCAAAGGCCTGCCTGCAGTTAAAGCCATCAGCAACGCGCCGCGCGAGCCGAAAACATCAACGAAAGCGAAGCCCATGGCAAATGATCGCAAACTGCATCTCGGCGCCTTCATGCGGCCCGTCAGTCTCCACACGGGTGCATGGCGTTATCCCGGCGCCTTCCCGGATGCGAATTTCAATTTCGCCCATCTCGCGCGTTTCGCACAACAGCTCGAGGCCGCGAAATTCGATGCATTCTTCATGGCCGATCACCTGGCGGTGCTGAACATGCCCACGGAGGCGTTGCGCCGCAGCCATACCGTCACCTCCTTCGAGCCCTTCACCCTGCTTTCGGCGCTCGCCGCCGTCACCTCCCGTATCGGGCTGGTCGCCACCGCCTCCACCACTTTCGATGAGCCCTATCACGTCGCCAGGCGTTTCGCCTCGCTCGATCACCTCAGCAATGGCCGCGCCGGCTGGAACATCGTCACCACGTCAAATCCCGACGCAGCCCGGAACTTCGGCCGCGAGGAACAGCCTGACCATGCGGAGCGCTATGGCCGTGCGCGAGAATTTTACGATGTCGTCACCGGCCTCTGGGATTCCTTTTCGGACGACGCCTTTATCCGGGATGTCGATAGCGGGCTGTTCTTCGATCCCGATAAGATGCATGTGCTGGACCACAAGGGCCCCGAATTTTCCGTGCGCGGACCGCTCAACATCGCGCGCCCGGTGCAGGGTTGGCCCGTCATCGTGCAGGCCGGCGCATCGGAGCCGGGACGCCAGCTTGCCGCAGAAACCGCGGAGGTCGTTTTTGCCGCAACACCCACGCTTGCGGCAGGAAAGGCCTTCTATAAGGACGTCAAGGACAGGACCGTCGCGGCGGGTCGTTCCCGCGACGGAATTGTCATCCTGCCCGGCGCTTTCGTTCTCGTGGGTGACAGTGTGGAAGAGGCAAAGGCCAAACGCGCCAGGCTCGACAGCCTTGTCCATTATGACAGCGCAATCGCCTCGCTTTCCATTGCGCTCGGCCACGATGTTTCGGGTTTCGATCCCGATAGCCCCCTGCCTGATATTCCCGAGACCAATGCCAGCAAATCCAGCCGCGAAAGGGTCATCGAGCTTGCCCGAAGCGAAGCCCTGACGGTGCGCCAGCTCGCCCAACGGCTGGGCGGCTATGCGGGTCTTGCCTTTGTCGGCACGCCAAAGACCATCGCCGACGAAATGGAGCAATGGCTCCACGAAGAGGGCTCGGACGGTTTCAATGTCACCTTCCCCTTCCTGCCAGCCGGCCTTGACGACTTCACGACGCAGGTGGTGCCGGAGTTGCAAAAGCGCGGGCTGTTCCGCAAGGACTATGAGGGGCCGACATTGCGCGACCATCTTGGCCTGCAACGGCCAGCCAATCGTTTTTTTCCTGAATAACGCGCCATCGCGCCAATCGCACTCGCGGTAGGGAGATTTTCCACGCCGCTCGCAAAGTTTGGCATGGGGTTCCAGAACGGCGGATTGACCTTAAAAACACCCGCCCATACCCTTTAAGTACACAAATTACATAAATTAGGTGAATTAATATGAAGGCCGAACATTCCCGCCGCCAGATCCTCAAATTCGGCATTGCCGGCGCGCTCGCAGCACCACTTGTCACGGGCAATGCCCTGGCCCAGAGTTCTCCGGAATTTCCTGCGGAGCTGAAGCTGGACTGGGGGTTTTACTCCTCCCACACGCTGTTGATAAAGAACAAGGGCTGGCTTGAGGAGGCTTTCAAGGATGTCGGCACCAAGATCACCTGGGTGCAATCCCGCGGCAGCAACAATTCGCTCGAATTCCTGAAAGTCGGCTCGACGGATTTTGCCGGCTCGGCCGCACTGTCAGCCTTTCTCGCCCGCGCCAACGGCGTGCCGCTGAAGGTGATCTATGTGGCGAGCTGGGGCGGTTCCTCCATCATTCAGGTGCGCCCGGACTCGCCGGTCAAGACCGTCGCCGATCTCAAGGGCAAGACCATTGCGGTGACCAAGGGCACCGCGCCCTATTTCACCCTCGTCCGCGCGCTAGACCAGAACAAGCTGTCCATCGATGACCTCAAGGTCGTGAACCTGCAGCATCCGGAAGGTTTCAACGCTCTTCAGCAGGGTCAGGTGGATGCCTGGGTCGGTATCGATCCGCATACATCCCAGGCCGAGCTTGCGGGCGACCGGGCGATTTTCGATGAGCGCAGCTGGCGCGACGGCAGCGTCTTCAGCGTTTCCGAGGAGTTTCTGGCGAAGCACCCGAAAGCGGTCGACAGGCTTCTTGGCGTCTGGGTGCAGACGCAGAAATGGATCCGTGAAAACAAGGGCGAATTCATCGATTTCGTCACACAGGTCACCGGCAACGATCCCAAGATCACCAAGCTGACGATCGAGAAGCGCGACTGGAAGGATCCCGTTCCCGGTGAGGAATTGCTGAACTCGATCCGCATCGTCACGCCGCTCTTGGGCGACGACGTCCTGCGCCCGGGCGTCAATGTCGACACTGTCCTGTCATCGCTGATCGATCCGGCACCGGCGAAAAAGGCACTTGGCGCATGAATTCCCATCCGCGCGAATTCCAGCGCGTGAAACAGACTGCGAAACAATTCCCTTCCCGGTTGCCACTTGCGCAAAGGGTGGGGAATTTCCTTGGCCGCTTTGATCTGCGCGGCGCAATCGTGCCCGTCGGGTCGCTGCTGCTGCTCGAACTTTTCGTTCGCCTCGGCTGGGTCAGCCCTTATGTGCTGCCGCCGCCCTCCGAACTTTACGACACCTTCCTGCGGCTTGCGGAAGGTCCCCTGTGGACGAATGTTGCGGCCAGTACCGCGCGCGTCTTCGTCGGCTTCGTCATCGGCTCCCTGCTCGCCATCGTGGTCGGTTCGCTGGTGGGGCTGGTGATCGCCGCCGAGCGTTATCTCGAGCCGACATTTCAGGCGCTGCGGGCGGTCCCAAGCCTTGCATGGGTGCCGCTGCTGATGATCTGGTTCGGCATCGGCGAGACCTCGAAAATCGTGCTGATCGCCAAAAGCGCTTTTTTTCCCGTCTACCTCAATCTTTTTTCCGGCATCCGAAATGTTGACCGCAAGCTGGTGGAGGTTGGCGAGATGTATCGTCAGCCGCTGCCCGTGCTGGTTTGGCGGATTTTCATTCCCGCCTCCCTGCCGCATCTCTTCACGGGCCTGCGTTACGGGCTGTCGCTTGCCTGGCTAAGTGTCGTTGCGGCCGAGCTTCTGGCCGCGTCCGAAGGTATCGGCTACATGCTTTCCGACGGGCGGGAGCTTTCCCGGCTTGATCTCGTCATGATCGCCATCGTCTGCCTTGCGGTGCTGGGCAAGATTTCCGACAGCATCTTCAAGATTGTCGAAGACCGCTGCCTGCGCTGGCGCGACAGCTATCCCCTTCAGCAGGAAGGACGCCTGCGATGAGTTTGCTCAATGTCGATGTGCGCGAAAAGGCTTTCGGCGACACGGTGATCCTTCAGGATATCCAGCTCACGCTGGGTGATGGCGAAGCGGCGGTTCTCCTTGGCCCCAGCGGTTGCGGAAAGAGCACGCTGCTGCGCATCGCCGCCGGCCTCGACCGGCGTTTTTCAGGCGCTGTCAGAGTTCAGCAAGACGAGGAGAAGGCATCGGACTTACCGCCCATCGCCTTTGTCTTTCAGGAACCCCGCCTGATGCCGTGGCTGACGGTTGCCGAAAACATCGGTTATGCGGCCGGCAGGAAATATGATGTCGAGCGCGTGAAGGGGCTGATTGACGATGTCGGTTTGAGCGGCCACGGCGGCGCGCTACCGAAGGCCCTTTCGGGCGGCATGGCGCAACGCGTGGCGATCGCAAGGGCGCTCTATACCGAGCCGCACATTCTGCTGCTCGATGAACCTTTCAGTGCGGTCGATGCCTTCACCCGTATGAAGTTGCAGGACCTTGTGCTGAAGCTCATCGAACAGCGCGGCATCTCCTTCCTGCTCGTCACCCACGATATCGACGAGGCGCTCTATCTCGGCGACCGGATCTACATGATGGGCGCCCATGATGGCCGTATCCAGCAGCGGATAGAGGTGGATGTGTCGCGCCCGCGCGACCGGCGGTCTCCTGAACTCGCACACCTCAAGAACGAGGTGCTGACCGCCCTGCACAATGCCCACGTCATCTGAGCAGCGCCGCCCTCACCCCTTCACGCCGGACGAGATCATGATCGCTTCCGTCACGCGCCTCTGGAAGATGACGTAGGCGATGATGACCGGCAGCGCCGCCAGCATGGCGATGGCCATCAGGCGCGCATAAACAATGCCGAAAGTGTCGTTGACCTGGGTGATGCCGACGGGGATCGTCATCATGTTTTCAGAGGTGACGACCAGGAAGGGCCAGAAGAAGGCGTTCCACACCGTGATGAAGGTCACGATCGCCATGGCGGTGGTGATCCCCCAGTTCAGCGGCAGATAGACCTTGAACAGGATGGTATATTCGCCGCCGCCATCCAGAACCACCGCTTCGCGCATCTCCTTCGGCACGCTGTCGAAGAACTGCTTATAAACGATGATGACGATGGGCGTGATGAGCTGCGGCAGGATGATGCCCGCCCAGGTGTTGATGAGGTTGAGGTTCTTCATCAGGATGAACTGGGTGACGACGAGTGTCTGCGCCGGCACCATGAAACTCGCAAGCACGATGCCATAAAGCAGACGCCGTCCCGGAAAGCGGATCTGCGACAGGGCATAGGCGCACAGCATCGAAATCAGCAGCACGGAGACAGTGACGATTGCGGCGGTGCCGATGGAATTTACGTACCAGGTCAACAGCCGCGTGTTGAAGAGGGCGTTCACATAAGCCCCCAGCTGAAACTCATCTGGCAGCAGCGACATGTTGCCGGCAACATTATTGTCCGAACGTAACGACGTCACGAAACCCCAATAGAGCGGAAAGATCCACACGAGCGCCGCTGAGAACGTCAGCAGGGTCAGAACGACGTTTTCTAGTCTTTTCGTGAAGCTCATGAGTTCCTCCGGATGCGCAGCAACTGGAACTGGAGAATGGAAACGGTGACGATCAGCAGGAAGAGCACGGTGGCGACGGCGGAAGCGTAACCGCCATTGTTCAGCTGGAACGCCTCGCGATAGACCTTGAGCAGAAGCACGAAGCTGGAATTGAAGGGCCCGCCGCCGCTCAGGAGATAGATCTGGTCGAATATCTTCAGCTGCAGGATCAGTTGCAGTGTGAGAATGAGCGCGGTGACGGGCCAGAGAAGCGGCCATGTCACCCGCCAGAAGCGCTGCCACGTCGTTGCGCCGTCAAGTGAGGCCGCCTCATAAAGCTCCGTCGGAATATTGCGCAAACCGGCGATGAACAGCAGCACGTTGAAACCGTTCGTCCACCAGATGGTGACGACGGCAACCATCGGCATGACCCAGTAGGGGTTCTTGAAAACCGCGACCGGCTTGCCGGCAATCAGCGAAATCACCGGCTGGAGAATGCCGAACTGCAGATCGAGCATCCACGCCCAGATTTCCGTGACGACCGAAACCGGCAGCACATAGGGAAGGAAAAACAGGCTCATGGCAATCGTCTGCTTGACGCCCGAAAGGCGGCTGACGGCGAGAGCGATCATCAGGGCGATGACGGTCGTCGGCACGACGGTCAGAAGCACGAAATAGCCGTTGTTTTTCAGCGACGTGACGAAAAGGCGGTCGCTCAGCAGCTTTGCGTAATTCGCGAACCCCACCCAGTCACCGTCGCCGATCAGCGGCGCATCGGTGAAACTGATGCGGACCATCTCGATCAGCGGGTAAAGGAAGAAGGTGACGAAGACCACGATGAACGGCGTCACCATCGACAGCGCGATCAGCGATTTCTTGCGCCGGTTTTCAATCATAGCCATGGAATGTCTCCGGAACCTTGCATTGCGTGCTGCCCTCCGGCCAGAAACCGGAGGGCAGGTTTCCTGTTACTTCAGCTTGCTTTGCAGCTCTTCCCTGATCTGCTCCACCGCATCCGTGCCGCTCATGAAGCCCTGAATGGCCGGGGCGATGACGTTGAGAGCCGCATCATAGGCGGGCGAAGCGACACCGGTGATCGTCGTCTTCGGATCGAACACCGCCGCTTCCGCCAGCGATGCATAGGTGGCGTTCGGCTGCATCGCCTTGTATTCGCTGCTTTCGGTGATCGATTTATAGGCCGGAATATGGCCGGCATCGGCCCAGCTGATGGCGTGTTTTTCCATCCAGCCGATCACCTTCATCACGGCGGCGCGCTTCTCGCCGGAAACGGTCTTGTCGCCCTGATTGGGGATGGCGAAAGCGTGCGAATCCGCCCAGGTGGCGCGTTTGCCCATGAAGGGCGGCACCTCGACCGCACTCCACTTGAAGCCCAGCTTGCCGTTTTTCTCCAGGTCCTTGTAGGTCGGCACTTCCCATACGCCGTTCAGCTGGAAGGCGGATTTTCCGGCGGAGAAGAGCGCGACGGAGGCAGGATACTCGGCCTGTTCCGGCACCCAGCCGTTTTCGCGCCATTTCGACATGGTGTCGATTGCCTTGGCGGCCTTCTCGGCATTGTCGCCGGCCAGAACCTCGCCATTGGTGACGAGTTCGCCGCCCTGCTGCGAGAACAGGGTGTAAAAGACGCGCCAGACACCGGCTTCGCCGCCGGACTGATAGGTGACCGGCGTTTCAACGCCCTTTTCCTTCGCCCAGGCCAGCGCCTTTTCGAAATCATCCATCGTCTGGATGCCGGTCAATTTGCCTTCGGCATCGAGGTAGGGCGAGCCTTTCAGGAGATCGGCATTGTAATAAAGTACAAGCGCGTGAATATCGAACGGCACAGCATAAAGCTTGCCGTCATGGGTGGCCGCTTCAAGCGGTGCGCTGAAGAAATCGTCTTTCTTTAGTCCGGCCTCCTCGAGATCCTTGTCGGTAATCTCGCTCAGCACCTTTTCCTGCAGGGCGAGCGGCGCACGCGACAGGTGGTAGGTCATGACATCAGGCCCTTCCCCGACGGCAGAGGCGGTTCGCACCTTGGTATAGAAGGGAACACCCCATTCCAGCGTCGTTCCCTTGACCTGGATATCGGGGTGCTCCTTGTTGAAGGCATCGATCAGCGCCTTCATGCGCACGCCGTCACCGCCGGACAGAAAGTCCCACCAGACGATATCCTGTTTGGCCAGCGCCGGCAGGGCGGTCAAACCCAGAACCGCGCCAACAAGCAATGTCTTGATCAATCGCATCGTTTACTCCTCCCGTTTATGTGGAAACACCCCTTGAAGAGGCGGTCTGCTGCATCGAAAGACGCCTCCTCGCGCCTATCGCAACCTTTTGCCGTCCGTGTCGAAAACCAGAATATGGTCGGGCGAAGCGCTCAGCGACACGGACCGGCCGTCCAGACTTTCGCGCGATCCCTGCCGTTGCACGATGATTTCCTTGCCGGACGGCGCGCGAGTATAGAGGTAGGAGACATCACCCAACTCCTCCGCCACCTCGACATTGACAGGCAGGGCGCCATCTTGCGAAATCATCAGATGTTCCGGCCGAACGCCGATTTCGATACGCTGGCCGGTGGAAACAGGCTGTGAAAGCCGCGCTTCGAGATGTCTCTGGCCGCCATCAAGCGAAAGCGTCACGACGCCGTTTGCCTGCTCGACAATTTCCGCCTGCAGGAAGTTCATCGCCGGCGAGCCGATGAAACCCGCCACGAAGCGGTTATCCGGATCGTCATAGAGGGTAAGCGGCGCACCCGCCTGTTGCACCACGCCGCCCTTCAGCACGAAAATCTTGTCGGCAAGCGTCATGGCCTCCACCTGGTCATGCGTGACATAGATCATCGTGGCGCCGAGCTTGCGATGAAGCCGTGTCAGCTCCAGACGCATCTGGACACGCAGCTCCGCATCAAGGTTCGAAAGCGGCTCATCGAAGAGGAAAACCTTCGGCTGGCGGACGATCGCGCGGCCTATCGCCACGCGCTGCCGCTGGCCGCCGGAAAGCTGCGACGGCTTTTTATGCAAGTGGTCTTCAAGCTGCAGGATGCGGGCAGCCTCGCCCACTCTCTCATTCACCTCCGCTTTCGGGCGGCGCGCGAGACGCAGGCTGAAGGCCATGTTCTCGAACACGCTGAGATGCGGATAAAGCGCATAGTTCTGAAACACCATCGCGACACCGCGATCGGCCGGTTCGACGGCCGTGACATCGCGGTCGTCGATGGCGATATGGCCGCCGCTGGTCTCCTCAAGACCAGCGATCATGCGCAGCAGCGTAGATTTTCCGCAGCCGGAAGGCCCGACGAAGACCGCAAAACTGCCGGTCGGGATTTCCATCGAGACATCCCGGATCGCAGCGAAGGAGCCGAAGGACTTGGCGATATTGTTGAGACGGACACCCATGGCCGCCTCACTGAACCTTCAGCCGCAGCACATGGTATGACAGCGCCGGCACGGAACCCTTCAGCGCCCCGTCCTCAACGCCGACGCCGCTGCCGGGCACCGGCACGACACGATCCGGCTGATCTGGACCATTACCGACGCGCAGGTCATATCCCGCCATGGCCAGATGCAGATTGAGCGTCGCCGAGGAGAACCCGGTGAGGCTCACATTGATCTCTGCCGCCTCGGTCAGATGACGATTGAGCACGAACAGCGTCACAATGCCTTCCGCCTCGTCATAGACACCGGCGACATCGAGATATTTGACGTCATCGGCCGCGTTGCAATCGTAAGTCGGGCAATCGACCGCAACGTTCAGCGCAACGCCACGGCCATAAAGCGAGGCGAACTGATAGGGATAATAGATTGTCTGACGCCAGGCCGGCCCGTTCTTTTCCGCCCGGATGGGGGCGATGACGTTGACGAGCTGGGCGATGCAGGCGATGCGCACGCGGTCCGAACGGCGGATGAACTCGTTGAGCAGGCCGGCGACAAAAAGCGCATCTTCGAAGTTGTATGTCTCTTCCAGAAGTGCCGGCGCTTCCGGCCAGTCCCAGCTCTTGATGCGTTTGCCGTCCTCCTCGCGGATGTGATACCAGACGTTCCATTCGTCGAAGCAGATGGAAACATCGTTCTTGGCGCGCTTCTTCGCCTTCACATAATCGATGACGCCGGCGATGGTCTGGATGTAACGCCCGGTTTCCTCGATCTTGCCGAAATAATTCAGCGTGTCGCGGCTGTTATTGCCGAAATATTTGTGCAGCGAGATGTGATCGACATTCTCGTAGCATTCCTCCAGCACCTCGCGTTCCCATTCAGGATAGGTCGGCATGCCGTCATTGGAACTGCCGCAGACGATGGCTTCAATCGTCGGATCGAAGCCCTTGAAGGCCTTGGCGGTTTCGTTCGCCAGGCGGCCATATTCCACCGCGGTCTTGTGGCCGATCTGCCAGGGGCCGTCCATCTCGTTGCCGAGGCACCACATTTTCACGTCGTGGGGTTTTTCCGTGCCGTGGCTGCGGCGCAGATCGCTAAGCGCGGTGCCGCCCGGAAAATTCACATATTCAAGGAAATTACGGGCGTCATCCAGACCACGAGAACCAAGATTGACGGCGAGCATCATCTCGATACCAGCCATCTGCGCCCAGTCGGCGAACTCGTTGATGCCGATCTGGTTGCTTTCCTTGGAGCGCCATGCGAGGTCGAGGCGGATGGGGCGCTGGTCGCGCGGCCCGATGCCGTCTTCCCAGCGATAGGCCGAAACGAAGTTGCCGCCGGGATAACGGATGGCCGGAATTTTCAGGTCCTGAACAAATTTCAGAACATCCTGGCGAAAGCCGTTTGCATCCGCCTGCGGATGGCCGGGCTCATAAATCCCGCCATAAATCGCACGCCCCATATGCTCGATGAAGGCGGAATACAGACGATCGTCGATACGCCCAATCCGGAAGTCCCGGTGGACTGAAACCCGCGCTTTCATAGGCTCTCCTCCCTGCGCATTTATATCCTAAAATATGATATAAACCATATTTGATAATATAGTTGCCGAGGGAATCCGCGCCTGTCAACCGCGAAAATCATACTTTTGAAAATTGGCTGGATCAGTCAGCGGTGCGCAGGCGCAGGACAATGTCCTGATCGTAATTTCCGAAGCCGCGGCCAAAGATATTCAGCCCGCCCGGATGTTTTGCATCGGCCTTGACCTCGATGCGCAACCGGATGGAGCGGTGGCTGGCGAGATCAATATCTGCGAGCGTCACATCCGAAATCCGGGTTCCGTCGACATAGGTTCCCTGCGCGGTGATGCGCCAGGTCTTGAGCATGCCGTATTGGGAACCGGAAAGCTTCCACCAGTCAGGCGTAAACACGCCCCGCTTGTCGCCGAAGTCCCCGGGCGATGTCCAGACACCGATTTCCCTGCCGTTGACGGACAGCGTGATATCGGACGGCCAGTCGCTGTGCGTTCCCGGCACCTCGGAACTGACTTCCATCGAAAACTCTATTTCCTCGACGCTCCGCCCCTGAATCTTGGCATTGTTGGGGAATTGATACTCCACGAAGCCCGATGTCAGCCACAACAGCGCCGTCTTCATCCGGTCTGGATCCATGAAAGTATCGGGCACATCAAGAAGGCCGATAATGCCCTCCGGCGAGCAGATACCGCAGGGCGCGGTGACCGAACTCTGGGTATAAAGGCCGAGCGGCATGGCGACCGCGATGTAATTTGATGCTGCCGGCGCCTCGGGTTTGCGGAAGGAAACGATGAGTTCGTCACAGGTGGCGAAGCAGATTTTCTGATTGCCCTTGCGCGCCTTGCGCGTCTCGGTTCGCAGCAGCCCCGCCTCCTCGAGAACGGCAACGCCGGCGGAAACTGTGGACTGCGGCAAATCCAGCCTCTGCGCAATTTCGTTGACATTGAGGCCGCTCGCCTCGTGCAGCAGCTTCAATATCTGCACGCGGATCAGCGACGCCGCCGCTTTCAGGACATCGAACTCTTTTTCAGCATCAACGAGAAGGAAATTGGGCGCCATATTCTAATCTTCAGATTTATCGATCCAGATCAGAATTTCTGGCTTAAATGCCATGCACTTGTCCAGCACTGTTTGTCTGACAAACAATTTTCAAAGGTGTGAAGCGCCATTCACCCTAGGCATGCCATAAAAAGCACCGCCACACGGCTTCGATTCCGTGTGGCGGCGCCCGTTTCGTCGTCAGCCGCGCTTGCGCAGGGTCCGCGTGCCGGTGTCGACGAGGTTTTGCGCCGCTTCATCCACGCTGGCGCGGCCGAAGGCGAGCGAATCGGCGATGGGACGCATCACGCCACGGTCGAACTCGTTGGCGCCGATCGGGGCAGGCTCCGGATAGGAATCGAGCTTGCCCGACAGGCTTTCGATATAATCCACCGTCTTGCGCTCGGTCTCGTTGAGGCTCGGCAACAATGCCTCGCGCACGACCTTGGCCGGCGGCACGCCACGCTCGACACCGAGCACCTTGCCCGCTTCCAGATCATTGACGAAGAAGTTGATGAATTTCGCCGCCGCTTCCGCATTGGTCGATGTGGACGAAATGGACCAGATAAGGCCCGGCCGGTAATAATGCCCGGTCGGCTTGCCCGCCCCCTCACCCGGCAGCATGCCGATGGACAGCGTCTGTTTATTGAGCTTCTGATAACCGACAAGCTGGTTGGAATAGGCAAAACCAATGGCCGAATTGCCAAGCGTCAGGGCGTTGGATTCGATGGTATTGTCGTCACGAGTCTGGATATCGGCGGAAACGCAGAGCTTGTTCTCGCGCAGGTCCTCCCAATAGGCGAACCATTCCTTCGCATCTTCCTTGTTGAAGCCGATGGTGCCGTCCTGAAACAGAAGCTTGCCGCGCTGGCGCAGCCAGACATCGAAAACATAGTGATAACGCGCACCATAAGGCACCGCCCAATAGTTCCGTTTTGCCGGGCCGTTCTTCTTGAAATCGCGCGCCAGTTCCGCCAGCGCCTTCCAGGTGATCTGATCCTGCGGCACGGAAACGCCGGCTTCCTTCAGCGTATCGGCGTCATACATCATGCAGAAGGAATTCAGCCCGAGGCCGACGCCGTAAAGCTTGCCATCGATACGGCAGAGATCGACTTCGCTTTTGCCGAAGGTGGAAAGATCAAGCGACTTGCCGACGAACTGGTCCAGCTCCATGCAGGCGCCACGGCCGGAATAATCGGCAATGGTGGAAGGTTCTAGCTGGAAGATGTCGGCGACGTTCCGTCCCGCCATCGATGTCGCGAGCTTGGTCCAGTAATCGGAACCGGCGATCATCTCACCGCTGATCTCCGTCTGCGGGTTCGCCTTCTGGTAAAGGGCGATCACGTCGTTGGTGCGCTTGCTGCGGTCGGCAGATCCCCACCATACGCAGCGAAGCCGGGTTTCGGCCGCGGCCGCGCGAAAACCGCCCGCCGCCACGCCGAGACCGGCCAGCGCCGCCGTCACCAAAAATCCACGTCTGTCGATAGTTTGCATCTGCTCCTCCCGCGTTTTGCAAATTTTTCACTGAACACTTAAATTCTTGCAAATTTTCTTAGTTTGCAATATTTGCATCATATTAGATTTTTTTGCAAGCGCAGGAGGCGATATGAACGATACGCCCGACATCAGCCGCCCGCGCCAGTCGGATATCGCCCAGCGCGCCGGCGTTTCCATCAGCACCGTTTCGCGGGTTCTCGCAGGGGAAAAGGGTATCAGCGCATCCATCCAGACCAAGGTTCTGGGGGTGGCGGCGGAGCTTGGTTATCCATTGCGGCCGGTCACGACCCAGACCGGGGGCGTGCCGCTGGAGGGCAAGAAAATCCTTGCGCTCATGTCCGCCGAAAGGGCGACCGGCGATATCGGCGCTTTTTATCACGATATTTTCGACATGCTGCGCAGCCTTGCCCAGACGGATGGCTTCGAACTTGATATCAGGCTTCTGCATCAGAAGCAGATCGACGACGCCCTGACCCAGCGGGTCTGCGAGGTGGACGGTCTTCTCGCCATCGGTCTCGATCCCGAGGACGAAATCATCCACCGCATCACGCAGGGTGTGCTGCAACCGGTTCTGGTCAACAGCGCCGATCCCTCGATGATGCTGGATTGCGTCTCGCCTTCCAATTTTTACGGCGGCGCGCTGGCGGCGCGGCGGCTTCTGGAACTCGGCCATCGCAAGGTCGCCTATATCGGCCCGCATCATCGCCACACCATAAGGGAGCGTATGCGCGGCTTTCGCCATACGATCCTCGAGGAAGAGGGCGCGACCTATGAGGAGTTTCTGCTTTCGACGGCGGATAGCGGTTTCGGACAGGCAGGCGATGCGGTTCGTCAGCTATTGGCCAAAAACCCTGAACTCACCGGCATTTTCTGCATGAATGACGCGATTGCGCTGGGTGCGCTTGGGGCGGCGCAGGAGCTTGGGCTCGGCGTGCCGGATGATCTTTCCATCATCGGCTTCGACGACCTGCCCTTTGCCGAACTCTCCACGCCCCGTCTCAGCACAATCCGGGTCGATCGTCGCGAAATCGCCCGTGAGGCGGTGGAACTGATGCGCCGCCGGCTGACGGAACCTTCCGCCAATGCCCGCCAGGTGCAGCTTGGCGTGCAGCTCGTGGAAGGACAGACGGCCGGCAAGGCGAAAAAGACGGGAAAGGCCACACGCGATGCATGACACCATGACCAAGGTAAATATGGCCAGGTTTAATCCGCTGCACGGCAATCCGCTCAAAAGCCGCGCCGATGTCCGGCGGGCGCTGGATGACAGTTTCGCGCCGCTTCTTGCCTATTTTTCGCCGGGCGGCGCGAGAGTGACGCTCAGCGGGGCCGCCGCGCATTTCGACCGGGCGGCGGCGGATCTGGAAGGTTTCGCCCGGCCGCTCTGGGGCATCGCCCCGCTTGCGCTCAGCGGCGATCATTTCGACCATTGGCCGCTTCTGGCGCAGGGAATAGCCAACGGCACCGATCCCTCCCATCCCGAATATTGGGGTAACGTGCGCCAGAAGGACCAGCGGTTGGTGGAGCTTGCCGCAATCGGGTTTGCGCTGCGGCTTGCGCCTCAACACCTGTGGGAACCGCTGTCCGAGGTGCAGAAAGACAATGTGCGCCGTTATCTGCTGACGGCGCGCGAACGCAATTACGCCGATAATAACTGGAAGTTTTTCCGGGTGATGGTCGATATGGCCCTTGATCATCTCGGCATCGATTTCGACCGCAGCCTGACCGAGACATTCCAGAAGGAACTGGACGAGTTTTATATCGCTGACGGCTGGTATCGCGATGGCAACTACCGCCGCATCGATCACTACATCGCCTTCGCCATGCATTTTTACGGCCTGATCTACGCGAAGCTCAGCAAGCCTGATGATGCCTATGCCGAACGCTACCGCGAGCGCGCTCGCCTCTTCGCTGGCGATTTCGCCAGCTGGTTCGATGAGGATGGCGGCACACTCGCCTTCGGGCGCTCCATGACCTATCGTTTCGCCTGCGGCGGCTTCTGGGCAGGTCTGGCCTTTGCCGATGAGGAGGCGCTGCCCTGGGGCGAGATCAAGGGGCTTTATCTGCAGCATCTGCGCTGGTGGGCGAAAAAGCCGATTGCCGACCGCGACGGCGTGCTCTCCATCGGCTATGCCTATCCGCAGCTCACCATGTCTGAGAGCTATAATTCGGCGGGCTCGCCCTATTGGGCCTTCAAGGCCTTTCTGCCGCTGGCCCTGCCAAAAAACCACCCCTTCTGGCTGGCGGAGGAAAAGCAGCCTGAAACATCCGCAAACCCAAAGCCGCTCGCGCATCCCGGCATGGTGATGATGCGGGCGACAGGCAATGTCACGGCGCTTTCCAGCGGCCAGGAAAACCTTTCCATGCGCGGTGGGCCGGAAAAATATGCCAAATTCGCCTATTCCTCGCGTTATGGTTTCGGCGTGGAAGTGGATGAGCGCGGCTTCCGCACCAATGGTTTCGACAATATGCTGGCCTTTTCCGAAGACGGCCTGCATTACCGCGTGCGTGAGACCAACGAAAAGGTTCTGCTGGCGGGAGAAAGCCTGCGGGCGACATGGAAGCCGTTCCCCGATGTCGACGTTGAAACCACGCTGGTTGCGGCCGGTGACTGGCATGTCAGGCTGCACCGGATCAGGTCGACCGGCCTCCTTTCGGTGACCGAAGGCGGCTTCGCCATCAACCGCAACGACGGCGACCGTGATGCCGTGAGCGAAGAGGCGGGCCGGGCGACAGCCGATTGCGGCGCCGACATATCCGCCATCATCGATCTCGGCTCCAGCATAATCCGTCACGGCGTGGCGCTGAAGGCGCTGCCCAACACCAATCTCATCAACGCCAAGACCACGGTGCCGCAATTGCGGGGCGAGATTCCGGCGGGCGAAACCCTGCTTGCCTGCGCGGTCTTTGCGGGGGTGGCCGGGCCAGAAAGCGAAAAAGCGCTGGCGACAGTTCCGGCACTTCCGGATATGGGGGCGCTCGACCGCCTGTTTGCGGAACAGGGTGTTCCGGTCAGCAGCATGGCGGCCACGGGAGAGCCGCAATGACGAGCCCGCTTCCGCGTCTCAGCCTCGCCATGGACCCGGAGCGAACCCAGCATGTGCTGACACCGCAGGCGTTCGAAAGGCTGTCACAGAGCGTCGAGATTCTCGATGCAGGGCGAATCTGCGATTTCCACGCCGCTTCAGTAAAGGAGCAGCTGGCGCGGACGGATATTCTTCTGACCGGCTGGGGCTGTCCGGATATCGGCGCGCGGGAACTGGCGCTGATGCCGCGTCTCAGGCTGATTTCCCATGCCGCCGGCACGGTCAAATATTTCCTGTCGCAAGCGGTGTTCGATCGCGGCATTACCGTGTGCAGCGCGGCGGAGGCGAATGCGCAGCCGGTCGCCGAATTTTCGCTGGCAATGATCCTGCTGGCCGGCAAGCGCACTTTCGGCTTCCGACGTCTTTATCTGGAGCATCGCGACCGCGCACCTGTCGAGCGATTGCAGGCGCAGGCCATCGGCAATCTCGGCCTGACGGTCGGCATCGTCGGCGCATCGCGCATCGGACGCCGCGTCATCAATCTGTTGCAACCGTTCGATCTCAACCTCATCCTTTTTGATCCGCTCCTGAGCGTAGCGGAGGCGGAAAAGCTAGGTGTGCGTCTTGTCTCGCTCGAGGAACTGATGGCGGTGAGTGATGTCATCTCCCTGCATGCGCCCTCCCTGCCGCAGACACGGCATATGATCGGCGCGGCAGCGCTTGCCCGCATGAAGGACGGCGCAACCCTGATCAACACGGCGCGCGGCGCACTGGTGGATGAAGACGCGCTTCTGGCCGAACTGAAAACCGGACGCATCGAAGCCGTCATCGACGTCACCGACCCGGAAGTGCCGCCACCGGAGTCACCCTTTTACAGCCTGCCGAACGTCTTTCTGACGCCGCATATCGCCGGCGCCACCGGCCTTGAACGTGCAAGGCTCGGCGACATGGCGATTGCCGAAATCGAACGCTTCTGCCGCGCAGCGCCATTGCAACAGCAGGTGCGGCCGGAACATCTGGAACTGATCGCATGAGAATGTTTGAGCCGGGCCTCTGCTCCGTCACCTTCCGCTCCCTGTCGGTGCAGGCCGTCATCGACCTTGCCGCCGCAAATGGCATCAGGGCAATCGAATGGGGCGCGGATATCCATGTGCCGTCAGGCGACCTTGCCAATGCAAGGGATGTGGCGGCGCGGACGGCGAAAGCGGGCCTCGTCGTCTCTTCCTACGGCTCCTACATTTTCGCACCCGATTTTTCGCCCAAGGACATGACCGCCGTGCTGGAAACAGCAAAGGCGCTCGGCGCCGGCCATATCCGCATCTGGCCGGGCCATCGCAAACGCCCCTCAGCGGATTATTCGCCCTCGGAGCGCCGCGCGGCAACGGAGGCGCTGGCGTCAATCGCCCGCCGGACGGAAGACTATGGCATGACGATCGGCCTCGAATATCACCCCAATTCGCTGACCGACACCCTGCCCTCGGCCCTGCAACTGGCGCAGGATCTGGCCGCACCCAACCTTTTCTTCTACTGGCAACCCGCACCCGGCCTGCCGCTGGACGATGCACTTGCGGAAATATCCGCACTCGGCTCGCGCATCTGCCATCTTCACGTCTTCGCCTGGCTTGCCGACGCCAACCGCCTGCCGCTTGCCGAGCGCACGGACTACTGGCGGGCCTGCATTGATGCGCTGCCGGAAAGCGCTTGGGAAAAGACGGGCTATGCGATGCTGGAATTCGTCAAAGGTGACGACGTCGGGCAGTTTTCGGCAGATGCGGTGATGCTGCGGCGAATTCTTGCCGGTTCGTAGAACCGCTTTTTCCCTTATCGAAAACCAATGCGGCGAACTAAAAACTCGCTGTCCGTCACAGAGCGTCCTGCGGCCCTCATCCCTGTGCCCGTCACAGGAATGAGGGGAGGGTTTGCCTCCCCCATCCGGTTCTGCACCTTATATCCGCCGCCCATCCGCCCCGAACACATGCGTCTTCGAAAGATCAAAGGCAAAGGGAATTGTCTCGCCGATGCGGATTTGGCGCTGGCCGTCCAGCAGCACAGTGGCGGGCTGGCCGTCGGGGGTGTTGGTGTAAACCACCGTCGAGCCGCCGAGATGTTCCACGAGCTGGATAGAAGCTTCGCCGAGCGAGGATTGCGCCTGCGGGTTCACATGTTCGGGACGCACACCGAAGGTGAGCGGCTCGCCCTGCGCAGCCGCGACGGGCTTTTCCAGCACGATGCGCTGGCCGGCCACCTCGATGGTGCGGTTGGAACTGTCCCCTGCAGCCACTTTTGCGGAGAGGAAATTCATTTTCGGCGAACCGATGAAACCTGCCACGAACTGGTTGGCCGGATTGTTGTAGAGATCGAGCGGGCGGCCGACCTGCATGATGCGGCCGTCACGCAGCACCACGATCTTGTCGGCCATGGTCATGGCCTCCACCTGGTCATGCGTCACATAGATCATGGTACTGCCCAGCGTCTGGTGCAGCTTGGCGATTTCGACGCGCATCTGCACGCGCAGTTCGGCATCGAGGTTGGACAAAGGCTCGTCGAAGAGGAAGATTTTCGGCTCGCGCACGATGGCGCGGCCGATGGCCACACGCTGGCGCTGACCGCCCGAAAGTGCCTTCGGCTTGCGCTGCAACAGCGGGCCGATCTGCAGGATATCGGCGGCCTTCTGCACCCGCGCCTCGACTTCCGGTTTCTTGTAGCCTGCCGTTTCGAGACCGAAGGCGAGGTTCTTGTAGACGCTCATATGCGGATAGAGCGCATAGGACTGGAAGACCATGGCGATGCCGCGCTTGGAGGCGGCTGTTTCGTTGACCCTTTCGCCGTCGATACGAAGATCACCTTCCGAGATTTCCTCCAGACCGGCGATCATGCGCAGAAGCGTGGACTTGCCGCAGCCCGAGGGGCCGACGAAGACGGTGAACTCACCCGGCTCGATCTTGAGGTCGATGCCGTGAACGACCGGAAAGGCGCCGAACCGCTTGACGATTTTTTCCAGAGTAATGCTGCTTGCCATGCTGTTTCTCCCGACTGCCGCGCCGCATTCAGGGCGGCAGCGACAGTGTTGATTGTCTTAAAATGCGTTCCCGATCTCGGTTCCGTTCAGCGTTTCATGCCCGTGGTGGCGATGCCTTCGATGAGCAGCCTCTGGAAGAACAGGAAGAACAGGAAGACCGGCACCAGTGACAGGTTGGACATGGCGAAAAGCGAGGTCCAATCCGAGCTGCCGGTGGAATCCACGAAGGATCGGAGACCGAGCTGCACGGTGTAGGTATTGATGTCGTTCAGATAGATCAGCGGCCCGAAGAAATCGTCCCAGGTCCAGATGAAGGAAAAGATGGCGGCGGTGGCCAGCACCGGCAGCGACAAAGGCAGCATGATCTTCCAGTAGATGCGGAAGGGTGAGCAACCGTCCATGACAGCCGCCTCATCCAGCTCACGCGGGATGCCACGGAAGAACTGCACCATCAGGAAAATGAAGAAGGCATCCGTCGCCAGATATTTCGGCACGATCAGCGGCAGCGAGGTGTTCACCCAGCCCATTTCCAGAAACAGGATATATTGCGGGATGAGCACGACGTGATAGGGCAGCATAAGCGTGCCGAGCATAAGCGCGAACCAGAAATTGCGCCCGCCGAAGCGGAGGCGGGCGAAAGCGAAGGCGGCAAGCGAGCAGCCGACGACATTACCGATGGTGGCGAGTATCGATATGAAGAAGGAGTTCCAGAAGAACTGCCCGAAGCTCACCTGCAGCCCCGTCCAGCCGCGAATATAACCGCCGAAATCGACCGCCGAGGGGATGAGCGAGGAAGAGCCGAACAGCTCGTCCTGCGGCCGGAAGGAACCTGATATCATCCACAGGATCGGATAGAGCATCGCGAAGGACGCGATGATCAGAGCCGTGTGGAGCATCACCGATTTCAGCGGTGAACGTTGCGGGCCTTGTCCCGGCCGGGGGGCGGTAACAGCATCAGTCATCGTAGTGCACCCAGTATTTCGCGCTGAGGAACGAGAAGGCCGTGAACAGCGAGATGATGATCACCAAAATCCAGGCAAGCGCCGAGGCATAACCCATGCGGAAGAAACCGAAGGCTTCCTGGTAGAGATAAAGCGTATAAAACAGCGTCGAGTTGATCGGCCCGCCGGTGCCTTCGGAAATGATGAAGGCGGGGGTGAAGGCCTTGAAGGCGTCGATCGTCTGGATGACCGCGTTAAAGAAGATGACAGGCGTCAAAAGCGGCAGCGTAATGCGGAAGAATTGCCGCACCTTGCTCGCACCGTCGATTTCGGCGGCCTCGTACATATCCTGCGGGATTTGTCTCAGACCCGCGAGGAAGATGATCATCGGAGAACCGAACTGCCAGACGGACAGGATGACCAGCGTGTAGATCGAGTAATCCGGATTGGAAATCCAGCTCGGCCCTTCATAACCGAAAGCCTGCCACAGGATCATGTTGACGAGACCGTCAGAGGCGAAAAGCTGGCGCCAGAGCACGGCAATAGCGACGCTGGAACCGAGCAGCGACGGCAGATAGAAGATCGCCCGATAAAGCGTCAGGCCCTTGATGCCGCGATTGAAGGCGAGCGCCACCAGAAGCGCGAAGATCAGCTTCAGCGGCACCGACAGCAGCACATAGGTAAAGGTGACCTGCATGGCGGCGGCGAATTTGGGGTCGGCCGTGGCGATGCGCACGTAATTTGCCGCCCCCACCCAGTCCGGCGACTGCAACAGGTCGTAATTGGTGAAAGACAGATAAAGCGACGCGAGCGCCGGACCGAGGGTGAGGCCGAAGAAGCCAATCAGCCAGGGCAGGAGAAACAGGTAGGCGTGAATGTTGCGGTCGAAAATCCGCTTCACACCGCCCCGTTTCGGGAGAGCCGCGCCACGGCTCTCCTCTACAAGAGTTTCAGATCGAAAGGCCATAAACCATCACTTCCGTTTGATAACGGTTTCGGATTCCTTGACGAGGCGGTCGCCGCCCTCTTCCGGCGTGACCTTGCCGAAACCGATTTCCTCCGCCGTGCGTTTGAGGACGAAGGCGAATTCGCCCGCGCCCGGAGGCGGTGCCGGCGGCAGTTCGCCGACACCGGGGGTAATCTCGGCGATATAGTCCACCATGATCTTGCTGACCTCGTCGAGCTTGCTGCTCAGCTGGTTGCGCATGGATTCCGATGCCGGAACGCCGCGCTCGACACCGAGAATGTCGATACCCTGCGGTTCGGCAACGAGAAAATTGATGAAGCCGACCGCCTGCTCGATGCCGGCGCTGCCGTTTGCGACACTGATGAGCATGGAAGGTTTGAGGTAATGGCCGGAAGGGCCATCCTTCGTGCTCTTCGGATAGGAGCTTATGGCAAGCTTGGACTTGTTGAGCTTCTGATAACCGACGAACTGGTTGGAATGGGCAAATGCGGTTGCCGCCTTGCCCGTCGTCAGCGGGTTCGTTTCGATGTTGAGCTGGTCAAGTGCCTGCACATCGGCGGGCACACAGGCGCCGCTCTTGCGCAGATCCGCCCACAGGGTGAACCACTTGGTCGCATCGGTCGGATCAAAGCCAATGCCGCCATCCTGCGTGTAGAGCGACTTGCCGTTCTGGCGCAGCCAGTTTTCAAAGCTCGGCTCCACGCCGCTGGCGTCGGCCGTCGCGTAATAACCGGGCTTCGGCTTGTTCTTGCTGAGCTTGGCGGCGTTTTCGGCAAACTCTTCCCAGGTCTGGCCGATCGCTGGCGGCGTTGCGCCTGATTTCTCCCAGGCTGCCTTATCGAAGAAGACAGCGCTGGAATTGACACCGAGATTGATGCCGTAGAGCTTGCCATCGACCCGGCCGGAATCGATGTTCATCTTGCCGAAATCTTCGATCTTCAGGCCCTTGCCGATATAGTCATCCAGCGGCGCCAGCGCGCCGCGGCGGCCATATTCGAAGATGTAGCGATAATCCATCTGGATCAGGTCAGGCGCATTGCGGCCGGCAACCTGCGTTGCAAGGCGCGGCCAGTAATCGCTCCAGCCCGCGAATTCACCGGCAATGTCGAGATCCGGCTTGACCTGCTTATAAGCTGCTATCGCCTTGTTGGTGCGATCGGCGCGCTCCTGCGAACCCCACCACAACATGCGAAGGCGCGCGGCCTGAGCCTGCGCCGAACCCCCTCCCAATGTTGCAAGCGACAGGGCCGCAAGCCCTGCTGAAAGCACGCCTCTCCTGTGAAGCATCATGGGCATTGGCAACTCCTCCCTATTGACTGCCAATTGATGATGAACGTAAACGACACTTGCCGTTTTATAACTAATTGGTTACATGGGAACACTGATCGCAAACATTGTCAAGCGGGTGCTGAAATGGAAGAAACGACAAAAAACCAGCCGTCCGATCCGGCCCCCGATCCGGCCATGGAGAATACACCGTCGCCCAAGCGCAAACGCGCGACGACACAGGTGCGAAACCCGGAAAGAACGCGCGCCGCCATTCTCGAAGCCGCCCGTCGCGAGGTGGCCGCCAAGGGGCTGGCGGGGGCTCGAATCGATGTCGTCGCCCGGCGCGCCGGCACCAACAAGCGGATGATCTACCATTATTTCGGCGACAAGGATGCGCTTTATCTCGCCGTTCTGGAGGATGCCTATCGCCATATCCGCCACACCGAAAGACGGCTTGACCTGACCCGCAAGGCCCCGTCGGAGGGCTTGCGCGAGCTTGCGCTTTTCACCTGGCACTACTTCCTCGACCATCCCGAATTCCTGAGTATCCTCGCCACGGAAAACCTCAATAAAGCCCGATATCTCAGGCAATCTCCGACGATTGCGGCGATGCATTCGAATTTTATTTCAGAACTCGAGGACGTGCTGCGGCGAGGCAGCGACGCGGGCGAATTTCGTGATGGCCTCGATCCGATCGACGTCTATCTGACCATCGCTTCGCTCGGCGCTTTTTATCTTTCGAACCGGTTCACGCTGTCGACGATCTTCCAGCGCGACCTCACCGATCCGGCCGAGCTGGAACGCTGGGGCCAGCACATCGTCGATACCCTGCTTGCTGCAGTGCGGCCGGTCTGAGCCGGCCGAACCGAATTCCTCTTTAACAACAGCGACGACGCGCCATTCGCATCCGCGAAGCGCGTCGTTTTCTTTTGCGGCGCGGTGGCGATACGTAAACGCGACAGTTCGCACAAGACGAATTTTTCCTGTCGAAAACACCTTGACAGATCGCATCCTTCACGACCACAAATAACCAAATGGTTACAAATTTCCATGTTTGACAGAAGCGGCTTTCGGGAAAAGGCCGCCTTGGGAGGAAATTCATGAAACGTATCGGCGTCATCATGCACGGCATCACCGGCCGCATGGGTTACAACCAGCATCTCGTGCGCTCCGTTCTCGCCATTCGAGATCAGGGCGGTGTGCTTTTGAAGAACGGTGAAAGGGTCATGCTCGACCCCATTCTGGTCGGCCGCAATGGCGCGAAGATCGAGGAAATCGCCAAAAAGCACAATGTCGCGCGCTGGACGACCGACATCGACGCTGCCCTCGCAAACCCCGATGACACACTGTTCTTCGATGCCGGCACGACGCAGATGCGCGGCAGCCTGCTGGAGAAAGCCATCAAGGCCGGCAAGAACGTCTATTGCGAAAAACCCATTTCTGACACGATGGAAGAGGCATTGGCCATCGCCCGGCTCGCCGAAAGCGCCGGCATCAAACATGGCGTGGTGCAGGACAAGCTGTTCCTGCCGGGCCTGCGCAAGCTCGCCATGCTGCGCGACAGCGGCTTTTTCGGCAAAATCCTCTCCGTGCGCGGCGAATTCGGCTACTGGGTTTTTGAAGGCGACTGGCAACCGGCGCAGCGGCCCTCCTGGAATTACCGCCTGAAAGATGGCGGCGGCATCATTCTCGATATGCTGTGCCACTGGCGTTATGTGCTCGACAATCTGTTCGGACCGGTGAAATCCGTAAGCTGCCTCGGCGCCACCCATATTCCGGAACGTTTCGATGAGCAGGGCCGCGCTTATGTGGCGGATGCTGACGACGCCGCTTATGCGACCTTCGAGTTGGAAGGCGGCGCCATTGCCCATATCAACTCCTCATGGGCGGTGCGGGTGCGCCGCGACGACCTCGTCACCTTCCAGGTGGACGGCACCCATGGTTCGGCGGTGGCGGGCCTGACCAAATGCTTTACCCAGCACCGCACCAATACGCCGAAGCCGGTGTGGAACCCGGACCAGCCGCAGACCATCGATTTCTACAAGACCTGGCAGGAGGTGCCGGACAATGTCGTCTACGATAACGGCTTTAAGGCGCAGTGGGAAATGTTCGTGCGCCACCTCGTCGACAATGATCCGTGGCCCTATGGCCTCATGGAAGGAGTGAAGGGCGTGCAGCTTGCCGAACTTGGGCTGAGATCGTGGAAGGAACGCCGCTGGCTCGACGTTCCCGCCCTTTCCTGAGGAGGCTGATGTGAGCGAGCTCAAGCTTCCGAAAGACGACCGCAGCATCGAGGTCTACAAACTCTCAGGCACGCCGTTCGCCGTTGAAAAACGAAGTGCTGCGGATTTCAACCGCGTCGCTTTCGCCGCCGCCCATGTGGTGGCCGATCCGCTTGCCGATAATGATCCGTGGCTCACGCCCGCCATCGACTGGGACGCCACGCTGCGCTTCCGTCACCGCCTGTGGGACCTCGGTCTCGGTGTCGCCGAGGCGATGGATACGGCGCAGCGCGGCATGGGGCTGGCGTGGCCGCAGGCGCAGGAACTCATCTCCCGTTCGCTGAAGGAAGCCGCCAGCCGCAAGGATGCGCTGATTGCCTGCGGGGTGGGCACCGACCATCTCAATGGCAGTGGTTACGACCTCAACAAGATTGTCGACTCTTACCTCGAACAGCTTGATTTTGTTCAGGGAGAAGGTGGACGCGTGATCCTGATGGCCAGCCGTGCGCTGGCCGCTGCCGCCCGCTCGCCGGATGATTATCTGAGGGCTTATGCCAGGGTTCTCTCCCGTGTGGAAGGAAAAGTGGTGATCCACTGGCTGGGCGAAATGTTCGACCCGGCGCTGGAGGGCTATTGGGGTTCGGGCGACCATATGACGGCCATGGAAACCTGCCTTGCCATGATCGAGGAGAATGCCGACAAGATCGACGGCATCAAGATTTCGCTTCTTTCCAAGGAAAAGGAAATCGTCATGCGCCGTCGCCTGCCGGCTGGCGTGCGCATGTATACCGGCGACGATTTCAACTATGCCGAACTGATCGCCGGCGACGAACAGGGCCATTCGGATGCGCTGCTCGGCATTTTCGACGCCATTGCGCCGGCCGCCTCCAAAGCGCTGGCCAGCCTGAAGCGTGGCGCGGACAATGAATTCTTCGACATTCTGGAGCCGACGGTGGCGCTTTCGCGTCATATCTTCAAGGCCCCGACCCGCTTCTACAAGACCGGTGTAGTGTTTCTCGCCTACCTCAACGGGTTACAGGACCATTTCACCATGGTTGGCGGCCAGGAAAGCACCCGCTCCACGCAGCATTTCACCGAGCTTTTCCGGCTGGCGGACAAGGCCAATGTGCTTGCAGAGCCGGATCTGGCGACGCAGCGCATGAACGCGTTTCTCGCCGTCCGGGGTATCAGCTGAAACAGAATGAGGGGAGATACCGACATGAGCCTTGAAGGCCTTTCCATCAATTTCGCCACCGTGCGGCAGGGTGGCGATTTCGGCGCTATTGTCGATGCCTGCCTTGCGCACGGCATCACCGCCATCTCGCCCTGGCGCGAGCAGGTGCACGGTGTCGGGCTTGCCGAAGCCGCCCGCATCGTCGAACGGAACGGGCTGCGTCTCAGCGGCCATTGCCGTGGCGGCTTTTTCCCCGCCCACGATGCCGAAGGCCGCCGCATCGCCATCGAAGACAATAAACGCGCCGTCGATGAAGCCGCCGCGATGAAAGCCGATTGCCTTGTGCTTGTCGTGGGCGGCCTGCCCGCCGGCTCGCGCGATCTGAAAGGTGCGCGGCAGATGGTGGAAGACGGCATGGCCGAACTGCTCCCCTATGCCCGCGCCGCCGGCGTCCCGCTGGCCATCGAACCGCTGCATCCCTTCTATGCCGCCGACCGCGCCTGCTTCAACACGCTGAAACAGTCGCTCGATCTCTGCGACAGGTTAGGGTCGGGAACAGGCGTTGCGATCGATGTCTACCACGTCTGGTGGGACCCTGAACTGGAGGAGCAAGTGGCGCGTGCGGGAAGGAACGGGCAAATTCTGGCGCATCACATCTGCGACTGGCTGGTGCCTACCACCGATCCGCTCAATGATCGCGGCATGATGGGCGACGGCGTGATTGACCTTAAGGCATTTCGCGCCATGATCGAGGCCGCCGGCTTCCATGGCCCGCAGGAAGTGGAAATCTTTTCGCATCGCTGGCAGGCGCGGCCGGTGGACGAGGTCCTCGCCACCGTGGTGGAGCGTTTCAAGACTGTTTGTTGATATATCCGGGAGAGAGCAAATGCCTGAAAAGGTGAAACGCAAACGCTATGCGCTGGTCGGCACCGGCAATCGCGGCACCACCATGTGGGGCCGCGAATTGCTGGCCGGCTGGAGCGACTATGTCGAACTGGTCGGCATTTGCGACCTGAACCTGATGCGCGCCGAACGCGCCCGCGCCATGATGGGATCAAGCGCGCCGCTTTACGACGATTTCGACCGGATGATGGAAGAGCAGCGCCCGGAACTCGTCATCGTCTGCACGCCTGACGATACTCACGACGACATCATCATCCGCGCGCTGGAAGGCGGGGCCGATGTCATCAGCGAAAAGCCCATGACCACCACCCCGGAAAAGATTGACCGTATTCGCGCCGCGGAGGCGAAAAGCGGCCGCCGTGTGGATGTCTCCTTCAACTATCGTTTTTCTCCCACCGCCGCACGCATCAAGGAGCTGATCGATGAGGGTGCAATCGGCACCGTCACCTCGGTCGATTTTCACTGGTATCTCGATAACCAGCACGGCGCGGATTATTTCCGCCGCTGGCACGCCTTCACCGAACATTCCGGCAGCCTGTTCGTGCACAAGGCCACGCACCATTTCGATCTTCTGAACTGGTATCTCGATTCCGACCCCGTGGAGGTAAAGGGGTTCGGACAGTTGCTGCATTATGGCAAGAACGGCCCGTTCCGGGGAACGCGCTGTCGCACCTGTCCACACAAAAACGAGTGCGATTATTTCATGGATCTGGGCGCCGATCCTTTCCTCGATGCTCTCTATGAGGACCCTTCGGCGGTGGACGGCTATATGCGCGATGCCTGCGTCTTCCGCGAGGAAATCGACATTCCCGACACCATGAGCGCCTCGATCCGCTATGCCAGCGGCGTGCAGGTCTCCTATTCGCTCAACACCTATATGCCGATCGAGGGCCACCATATTGCCTTCAACGGCCATAAAGGCCGTATCGAAATGCGCCAATATGAAAAGCAGCCCTGGACGGAGCCGCCGGCCGACGAAATCCTGCTGGTGAAAAGCTTCGGCGGCGGTGTTGAACGCATATGGGTGCCGCATGAGCCAGGCGGCCACTATGGCGGCGACAACCGCATGCGAGACATGATCTTCAAGCCGGGCTCGAACGACCGGCTGCGGCAGCGGGCGGGTTCACGCGCCGGCGCGATGTCCGTTCTGACAGGCGTGGCCGCGCTGAAAAGCGCCCGTGAGGGCGGCACAGCGGCGGTGAAATCGCTGCCAGTTTAGCCGCGACAGCCTGCGGCCTCGTCGACAGATGGGCCGCAGACGGCAATTACCAAAAAAGAACGGACGATATTCCGCAGATTACGCGCTTCTTCCCTGCCGATAAAATGATCGCCGGGGGAAGAAAGAGTGAGTCATGTCCAGTTTTGAATCCTTCGTTCCGCTCATCATCATCGGCGTCAGCCTCGTCGTATTCTTCAAATGGGTGGGGCGAGATATGAACCGGGAAGAGAAAAAACCGCGTTCCCGCCGCTGATGGCGGAAAAACGCGCCCGCGCGGCGTGGAGGCGGAACCAGTACCTTTTCTCCGGCGTTTTCCCTGCAAGAAGGAGGACGCAATATGACGAAGAAAAAGAAATCGAAAACCGTTGAAAAAGGGCCTTCCAGCCCGAACGACATTCCCCCCGCCGGCCCGCATGCCAAACCCTCCCTCACCGACTATGACAAGACGCCGGGCGCGGGCAGCCTGCCGGATGACCGTGAGAAAGACGTGTCTCCCGGCGCGGGTTGATGCGCACGGGACGGAGGGCCGCGCCAAGCCCGAAGGACTCTGCGGCGATCGGGAAATAGTGTCCTGAACCAGATACTTACCCGCTGGGCAGTGGCTCGCCGGTGCTTTTTTGTTCTCCGCCCATTGCAAAATCAAAAATTGAGCCTATATTTTGGATATCGACCATTGCTTGTGACGTCGTTCTGGAACAGACTGTTCCCCGTCGGATTTCCTCTCAAATAATCGATCTTATCCCGCAAGGTATCGCGGGAACCACAACGATTCTACGAAAGGAAATCGTTATGAACACTGGTACTGTAAAGTGGTTCAACGCCACCAAGGGCTTCGGCTTCATTCAGCCTGACAACGGCGGCACGGACGTTTTCGTTCACATTTCCGCTGTTGAGCGCGCTGGCATGCGTTCGCTGAACGACGGCCAGAAGATCAGCTACGAGATCGTCCAGGACCGTCGGTCCGGCAAGAGCTCGGCTGACAACCTTCAGGCAGCTTGATATTCGTCATTTGACCACGCAGACCACGGATGTACTGGCTGCAGGTTTAAGTGATTGTGAGAGGTCGGGTCAAAGCCCGGCCTTTTGTTTTTGGGCCATGGAGGTCCTCATGCGTAAAAATCCCTACCGATGCGGCGATGCCATATTCTTGAAGCCAGGCGTGCTGGGCAACAACCAGCCCGACGGTCCTGGCAGGGTCGTATCGATCCTGCCCGAAGCGCAGGGAACTGTACGCTACAGGGTGCGTTTCCAGCATGAAAATTTCGAGCGCAACATCGCACTCGATGAAATAAGTGCGCCCACCTCGGCGCCATCGCCGTCGCGCAACAGCGAAAGCCCATCGGCGCGCGAAACGGGATCGAGCTGGATCAATCCGGACAGGATTAAAATCAGAAAATAGCAGCTGCGGCTGCATAAAGGAGATATTCGTGCAGGTACTCGTTCGAGACAATAATATAGAGCAGGCCCTTCGCGTTCTGAAAAAGAGAATGCAGCGTGAGGGCATTTTCCGCGAGATGCGGGCCCGGCAGTCCTATGAAAAGCCCTCGGAAAAGCGCGTCCGCGAAGAAGCAGAGGCCGTGCGCCGCCACCGCAAGCTGGCGAAGAAAAAAATGCAGCGCGAAGGGCTGTTGCCCGCCCCCAAAAAGGTTGCCCGCCCCCGCTAGCCGTTCGATACTGCTCTTCCGTAAAGGAGAATGCCATGGCTGCGACAAAAGAAGCTTTTTTCAAACCCGGCAAACTATCCGCGCAGGACAAGGCGTCACTGACGGATAGCGCCGCAAAGCAGATCATAAACGCCGAGGCCGCTCAGCGCGCCCGCAAAACGGAACGCCTTCGCCAGCTTCGCGAAGCCCAGGAAGCGACGATCATAACCGACACGCCCGTTTCCGCAAAAAAACGATCCGGCAAGAAATAGCCGGACGGGATTTCCAGCATCGACGATCGAACGGGTCTTGAACGGATTATCTCATACCCGCTCAAGGCCCCATCAATCCAACAGGAGGAGGACACCATGGCCAAGGGTCAATTGCGCAGTAACAAGGAAGTCCGAAAACCGAAGAAGGACAAGACGGCGAAAGTGGCTGCAGCGCCGCCAGCCGGTTCGCAGGTCAAGTTCGCAAATGCCACGACAGCGGACGGCAAAAAGAAGTAGTGCGACGCGCAGCCGGCAAGCCACGACGAATAAAAACATCGCGATAGGCGCCGGACTTGTTTTGGCCACATTGCCAGTTTAAATAGCTCTCATGGCAACTGCTGGTGAGCGCGAATGAAATCGATGTTCGCAGTTGTTTTAGTCGCTTCAGACTTTTGACCACGGATGTACTGGCACTGGTGTTGAGAGCGATATGAGGAAGGTCGGTGCAATATTGCCCCGGCCTTTTTTGTTGCCTGCGGCAGCGAATGCTGCATCTTCCCTGCGGTAACGGAATTAACTTGCCTATTCCCCATAAACGGCGCACGCTTCTTCATCGGTAATTAAAGGGCGTTGCCACCGTCAGGCCTGCTGCATTTCCAGCCCTGTCCCGCCTGCTGACCACCAGGGAAGCGATTCGGAATTCACGCGACATGCATGACGCCACGGGCCGGCAACGGTTTCCCTGGCGCTGCCCGCGTCTCAAGGCGTTGAAGCGTCCTCGCACCATCTCCGGATGGCAGCGCGACGCTCCGGCTTTTGTGAACCTCACAAGAAAGGAGGACGCCATGTCTTCCGCATATGAAAATTGCATCATCACATCGCAGGACCTCAAAATGCTCCAGTCCGTGCTGGAAGGTCTCGGTTATGATCGCCACACCATGGATGACGAAATCATTCTCTACAACAATGCCGCCCGCAAGGTGATCCAGCTCTTTCAGGATGGCTTGACCGACCCCGCCGATATCTCGGAGGAAATGCTGTTTCTGTTCGGGGTTCACAAACATGAACGCGTAAGACCGTGGAGACCGCTGCCGCGTTATGCCATCCAGGGTCTGCCGCCTCTTTACCGGTGATGCTGTTGCCGCCCTTTTCGTGGCAACCACGCGAATCGGCCTTCAAAATCACCGATGAAAATAACGGCTTGGCAAAAGCCATATATCAGGCAACACTGAAATTGAGCGTCCCGCGCGCGATCAGGCGCATCCGGGAAGCTTGGGTATGGAATGTGCATCAGGTGAGTTGCGGGACCATGACCGGCCTGCGCCGGGTCCCGACTGTCCCCATGCCGGTAAGTTTTGCGTCTGCGTGGAGGTGAGTATGACGTATGACTGGAGCGGCCGCAAAATGCGCCGCATGCGAGCGGCGAAACTGACGATCATCAGCCTCGTCGCAGCTTTCGTGCTGACAGCCCCGATTTTCGCCCATTATTGAGGTTCGCAGCCGCAAGGCAGGATCATACCGGCTGGCGGATTTCACTCCGCTTTCTCAACCGGTTCTTCAACCATTTCTGAACGGGCTGGTCATAATAAACCGTCAGCCACCATGACAGGCACGTCGTGGCGATGAGAAAAACAATGCCCGCCGGCAGAGCGAGATTTTCCCTGTGCCCCGCCGGGATCAGAAACTCCGTCCAGGCCAGAAGCGGAATATGCAGCACATAGACCGCATAGGACGCCGTGCCGAGAAACACCGACACCATTCCCACCCCGCGCCCCGGAACCGTCTTGCTGGCCACGAATAGCAGCAGCGGCCAGACAAACAGGACAACCGCAAGATCGAAGAACGGCCGAAGCTCGCGCGACATGGGCACAGCCAGAATGAAACAGACCAGCAGAAGGCAAAGCGCCGCCTGAAAGGGTTTCAACTGCGGTACGCGATTGCGGAAACGGTAAATCAGCACGCCGGCAAAAAACGAGAAGAACACCCGGCCCATGCCTGCATACATTTCGTGCCAGCGAAACCCCGCATGCAAACGGCCGAACTCGGCGGCCGCCACCATCAGCACAAGCGCGCTGACGGTGAGCACCACAGCGGTCTGTCTCATCGTGGCCCGAACACCCCAGCGGGCATAAAACGCATTCACCACCAGTTCGTTGAAAAGCGACCATGCAGGGCTGACGAGAAACAACGCGCCGTTCAGGGTCAACGTGAAGGGCGCCGGCAAAAACAGCAGCCCCGTGAAAAGGGCAAAAGCGAGCTCGCCGGGATCGACCAGACGATGCAGATCGTCGATCGGCGTCGGCACGCCCAGCACGTAGAGGCAGATGAAATAAGCCGCCATCAACGCCAGCGCCAGCGCATAAAGAGGGTAAAGACGCGCAAAGCGCGCCTTCAAAAAAAAGCCCGGTGTAATCGCCCCTTCGCTCAGCTTCCGGCTATAGGCATGCGCCAACACGAAACCGCTGAGCGCAAAGAACAAATCCACGGCGAGATAGCTCGAAGCCGTGCTTTTCCCGAACAGATCCTCGGCATGGCGGTGGACGATGAAAAGGGCAGCCACTCCCCTTATGCCGTCGAGTAATATGAAGCGTTCCGGGGACGACTGGACCATGGCGTGAGGCTCGGTGTGGCTGGTGGATTTAAAAGTTCACAAGCAACGAGCTTTAGCGCGTAGCGGTTTGCCGCTGCCAGTCACAAACTGGTTAACGTGGCAAACATCCCGTATTATTATAGGGTACTAAAGGGTGATCGACACCCTTTCGCGGCTGCGAAAGGCGTGCTACGTCCGGATGTCATCGATCTTTTGACCCTTTGACTCTGCGGCCTGTCCTTTTGAATTCAGCTTGATTTCACTTGGATATCTTCGGCGCAAATTCAGATCGGGCGGGTTCGGCGGCAAACAACTTTCTCGGAGTCTCACCATGTCCACCATTGCAGAACGTATCAGAAAAATCATCGTGGACCAGCTTGGCGCCGACCCCGCCAATGTGGTGGACGATGCCAATTTTGCTGACGATCTCGGTGCGGATTCCCTGGAGACGGTTCAGATCGTCATGGAAATCGAGGAGGAATTCGGAGTGGAAATTCCAGATTCCGCCGCAAGCACGATCCTGACCGTCGGCGACGCCATCCGTTTCATCGAAAAAAACAAGGCGTGACCGACGGGGGAATTTACCCCGCAGATGACGCCGCTGAAACAGCCTGCGCCTGCGGCTTGGCCAGAAGCAGGCTTTCGGCATAGGCCATCATCAACGGCCCGACACCCTTGGCATCATCGGACACCACCGGTTCGGTCAGATAATATTCCGGCGTTCCATCGCGATAATTGCCCTCGAAGCCGCCAAGGCCCGCGACATGCACGATGCCGGTGAGGCGCATCACGCCCTCTTCATCGGCTTTCAGCCGGGTTTCCAGAAGCGCCTCAAGCGCGCGTCGACCCGCCGAAACGGCGGCATTCGCCTCTTCGCCCTGCACAAGCTTCAGTCGCACTGCGTGCAGCAAGGCATAGGCAAACATCGCCGAGGCGGATGTTTCCTCATAATTGCCCGCAAGGCCCGGATTGTCGAGAACCTGCATCCAGAGGCCCGTCTTAGTCTGCCGTGCGATGATGCCCGCCAGAAGACGCCGTGTGCTCTCCCGAAGCTCCGCCGTCGCTCCATCCTCAGGCAGGATGGTCAGTGCGTCCACCAGCGCCATGGCGAGCCAGCCCACCGCGCGCGCCCAGATGGCGGGAGACTTGCCGCTCTGAGGATCGGCCCAGCGCTGGCTGCGGCTCTCGTCGTAACCATGGGCATAAAGCCCGCCACTATCCGCCGTGGCCGCGAGCGCCGCTGAAAACTGCCGCAGCGCATCGTCGATCAGTTCTGTTCGGCCCGTCGCCTGCGCATATTCGATCTGGAAAGGGAGCCCCATATAAAGCCCGTCCAGCCAGACCTGGTGCGGGTAACGCTTCTTGTGCCAGTAATTCCCGGAGGCAATACGCGGATGGCTGCGGAGTTGTCCCGCCAGATGTTCCGCCGCAGCGAGGTAACGCGGATCATCCGTTTCCACCGCAAGGGGAAAGAGAATGCGGCCGGCGAGAATATGGTCGATATTATATTCCTGCGGATCGTAACCGGCGAGCGTTCCGTCAGCCGCTATCTGTGCATCGGCCAGACGGTGCAGATGGTCATTCCAGCGCGCCTCTCCGGTCGCCTCGAACAGCTGCTGCAAGCCGCGATAGACACATCCATCCTCATAACACCAGCTTCCGCCCTTGTAGTAACGATAGCGGCTCGAGAATTGATCAAAATATTCATTGGCTTTCATGGAGTTTCTCAATCGAAATCTGACACAATGGAAACGGAAGCGTCGCTCAGCAGGGCGGGATTATCGCAGACTATATGCGCCTGCTCGAAAACAATCGCCTCATGGCGCATGGGGCGCACCCGGTCGGCCATGATCGGCGGCGTTGCGATGGCCGACAGATCGCGCGAGACGATGGTGACGTTGCGGATGGTGACGTTGCGGATGGGCGCTTCGGCAAGACCGAGAAAAGCGCCGGCAGCATGGGAGAGATTGCGGATTTCCACGTCCTCCACGGTAATGCCGTCGATAAAGGGAGTACCGCTATCGACCGGCGCCGGGTTTCGCGACTGCACCCAGTCATCAT
The DNA here is from genome assembly GCF_059499945.1 of Agrobacterium sp. Lineage (NCBI taxonomy): Bacteria > Pseudomonadati > Pseudomonadota > Alphaproteobacteria > Hyphomicrobiales > Rhizobiaceae > Agrobacterium > Agrobacterium sp. The sequence continues at coordinate 172,403 of NZ_JCABZP010000001.1, forward strand.
GTCCGTCGGCGTCGCAATGGTAGTGAGCATTGGCGGAAAGCGCGGTCTTCACGCCATCCAGCAGCACCCGGCGCATGGCGATGTTGCTGACGGTGCCGCCCCGCCCGCGCCGTGTCTTGAGGCGCAGGCCGCGATCCGTGCCGATCATGTCGCAATCCTCAACCGCCACGTCATGCACGCCGCCGGACATTTCCGAACCGATCACCAGCCCGCCATGGCCGTGCTCCATCAGGCAATGACCTACACGCACGCCGCGTGTTTCCGCAAGATGATCGTCCTCGCCGTCAGGGCCTCGCTTTCCCGCCTTCACCGCGATGCAATCGTCTCCGACGGAGAAGCGCACGCCTGATATCGTGACGTTGCGGCAGCTTTCTGGATTGAAACCATCGGTGTTCGGGCTGTCATGCGGCGCGACGATGCTGAGACCGGCGGCGATCATCTCTTCACAGCCCTGCGGATGGATCGTCCATGAGGCGGCGTTTCGGATGGTGAAACCGAGCAGATTTGTCTTCCGGCAGGAGACGAGGTGAAGGCCGCGCGGTCGGCGCGCGCCATCGCGGGTTTCTTTCGGCCAGCTCCACCAGTCGCCCGCGTCGCCGGAGCCATCGAGAATGCCCCTGCCCTCGATGACGAGTTTATCTGCCCCGATGGCATGAACCGGCGCGGCAAAACAGGCATCCGGTAATCCTTCCCAGCTGCCCAGCATGCGGCCGGCCTCATCGTGTGCGGGCAATATCGGCCAACCCTTGCGGGTGGAGGGTGCGCGCAGCACGGCTCCCTGCGCAAGGTGAAAGGTCATGTTGCTTTTGAGGCGCACGGGAAAGGCGGTCCAGACACCGGCTGCAAGCCGCAACGCGCCGCCCTGCGGCACGGCGGCAATCGCCCTTTCCAGCACCTGCGCATTGGCGCGCACACCCTCTTCATCATCGAGCGCGACATCCGGCGTCAGGGGAAATGCCGCAGCCTCCACAAGCCCGGCACAGGGAGAAGTTCTGAACTCCAGCCTTCCGAACCCTTCCGCTTTAAAGATATAGCGCGTATCCGGGGATAGATCATGCAGCAGCGTCACGACGGTCGCGGTTTCGCCGCTCCGTTCGTCGCCATCCGGCGACGTCAGACGCCATTCCGTTCTGGACGGAAGGAAATATCGAGCGCCGGGCGCGGCAAGGCAAAGCGCTGCCGTTCGCGCCGAAGACGCGATGACAAGGGGTTCGTTCATGCTCTCTTCTCGTCTTTCGTGAATGGCCGGCCAAACCCTTGGCGGACATGCTTCATATCATCCGGCGGCCGGATAAAGGGCCCGCCACTATCCAGAGGCGGCGGGCCATTGTCGTCAATCGAACTTGGCAAGAACATCGTTGGTCGTATCGATGATCTGCTCGGCTGCCTGTTCCGCCGTCAGCTGGCCATAGGCATATTCTTCAAGCGTATCGATAAAGCCCGAGCGGATTTCCGGATGTTCGTTGAAGGGGGAAACCACCGGTCCCGATGCCGCCATGACGATGGCGTTGGCGGCGCGCACTTCCGGCTCGCCCTTGTCACCCAGACGCGCCGCCGCAGCCTTCGACGCCGGCAGACCGCGCGAGGTGCCAAGCGCGTCGACGCCCTCCGGCTCGTTAAGCAGGCAATTCAGAATCTGCGCAGCCGCTTCTGGATTTTTGGAGTTTTTCGAGATCGAAAACACCATGGAGGGCTTGCGATAAACGCCTTCAGTCGCGGCATCAGCAAGCTTCAGCATCGGCACCGGTTTCAGAACCTGCCCCTCCTTGAGCGGATCGGCATATTTCGAATAGGTCGAATCCCATTCATAGGAGCCGGCGATGCGGCCTTCGGACCAGGACGGCTTTTCATAGAGATTGACGTTGCCATCGGCCGCTTCCTCTTTCTGGGAGCGGATGGAGCCGGTTTCGACCAGCTTGCCGACGAAGGAGATCCCCTCTGCCAGCTCCTCCGGCGTCCAGGCCACGCGGTTGGTCTTGGGGTCGACCAGATCCTTGCCGGTCTTCTGCACGATGGCCAGCGTTACGAGCAGCTGGGCGGTCTCTTTCACGGCATTGAAGGTGTAATAGTCCTTGCCGAGCTTTTCCTTGATGGTCTTGGTTGCCGCAAAGAACTCATCCCAGGTCTTGGGGATTTCAACACCCGCCTTTTCGAAGGTGGTGGCATTGAAGAAAAAGACGCGGCCGGTGGTGGAGACGGAAAGCCCCTGCAACACGCCGTTCATCGAACCAGCGTCCAGATCGCTCTCTGCCCATTGCGAAAGATCGAGCGGTTTCAGCTGGCGCAGATCGGCAAAACCTTCACCGTTCTTGGAAAACAGCGGCAGCCATGGCCAGTTGACCTGAACGATATCGGCTTCCGTCTTGCCGGCCATCTGCGTGGTCAGCTTTTCCAGATAGCCATCGAAGCCGGTGAATTCCCCCTTCACCGTGTGGCCGTATTTCTCGCCGCAGGCGGCAATGGCCTTCTGGGTGGCGACATGGCGGCTTTCACCGCCCCACCACGACATGCGCAGTTCCGCAGCATTCGCCGCGGGGGCCGCCGCCATGGCGACATAGGCGGCACCGGCGAGCATCGCCATCATTCTTGTCATCGTCTTCATTGTTCTTCTCCTCCTCGAAAAATCAGGCACGCGCGTCCCCTCCTCACAGCGAGACGTTGCGGCCATCGGCCTTGTCGAAAATATGCAGCTTCTCCGGGTCCGGCTTCAGCCGTAGGATACCGTCGCGTCCGAGCGCTTCGAACTCCGCCGCCCCCACCACGCTCACCAGCTTCTGGCCGCCGAGATCGGCGTGCAGATAGACCTCATGACCCATGAATTCCGCGTTGGTCAGCTTCGCCTGCAAGACCGGACCATCAGCCTCGCCTGCCAGCGAGAGATGCTGCGGGCGAATGCCGATGACGGCATCTACCGGCTTTGCTGAAAGACGCCTTTCAAGATGCGCGCCGATCGGCAGGCGCTGCCCGCCAATGACGAATTCCGCACCGTCGATGGTCACATCCACGAGGTTCATTTCCGGCATACCGATAAAACCGGCCACGAACAGATTGGCGGGATGGTTGTAGAGCTCCTTTGGCGTCGCGACCTGCATGATGCGCCCGGCCTGCATCACGCAGATGCGGTCCCCCATGGTCATGGCTTCCGTCTGGTCATGCGTAACGTAAATGACCGTGGAGGACAGACCTTCCGCCTTCAGCTGGCGGTGCAGATCGGTGATGCGTACCCGCATGGAGGCGCGCAGCTTGGCATCGAGATTGGACAGCGGCTCATCGAACAGGAACACGCCAGGTTTCTTGATGAGCGCGCGACCCAGCGCCACACGCTGCGCCTGTCCGCCGGAAAGCTGCTTCGGCAACCGGTCGAGCAGCGGCTCGATTTCGAGAATGCGCGCGACATTGTCGATCGCCTTTTCGATCTCAGGCTTGGCGACACCGGCGATCTTCAGGCCGAAGGCGAGATTGCCGCGCACCTTCATATGCGGATAAAGCGCATAATTCTGGAATACCATGGCGATGGAGCGCTTGCCGGGCGGCAGGTCGTTGACACGCTGGTCACCGATGAGGATTTCGCCGCCGGTGATTTCCTCCAGCCCCGCCACCATGCGCAGCGTCGTGGATTTGGCGCAGCCGGAGGGGCCGACAAACACCATGAACTCACCATCCTCGACGTCGAGATTGATGCCATGCACGGCCTTGAAGCTGCCGCCATAGATTTTTTCGAGATTTTTAAGTTGAACGCTTGCCATTGTCAGCCCTTGACCCCGCCAGACGAGATCCCTTCAATGAAATACCGTTGCGCCGCAAAGAACACGATCAGCGCAGGTGCGATCGTCAGCACCGACATCGCCAGGATGCGGTTCCATTCAAAGGCTTCGGTGGTGTCGATGGAGAGTTTGAGCGCAAGGCTCACCGGATATTTGTCGACCGAGGACAGGTAGATCAGCGGCCCGAGGAAATCGTTCATCGTCCACATGAACTGGAACAGGCAGACCGAGATCAGCGCCGGCGCCAGCATCGGCACGACGATATAGATGAGCGTCTGCAGGCTGTTGGCGCCATCCACGCGGGCGGCCTCTTCCATGTCCGATGGCAGCGAGCGCAGGAACTGCACCAGCATGAAGACGAAAAACGCATCACCGGCGAACGCCGAAGGAACCCAGAGCGGCAGGAAACTATCCAGCCAGCCGAGATCACGGAACAGAATATATTGCGGAATGCGGGTGACGACATTCGGCAGGAGCAAGATGGCGATGACCGAGCCGAACAGGATTTTCTTCAGCGGAAAATCGAAGCGGGCAAAGGCATAGGCCGCCATGGTGCAGGAAATCGCCGTGCCGATGACCTTCGGCAGGATGATCAGGAAGGAATTCCAGAAGAACCGGCCGAACGTATAGGGCGTCGAGGTTTCCCAGCCGCGGATATAGCCATCCAGCGTCGGGTTTTCCGGGATGAAGCCGGCGCCGGAGAAGATTTCCGAATTGGTCTTGAAGCTTGCGCCCACCAGCCAGATCAGCGGGTAAAGCATGACAAGGCCGACGGCGAACAGCAGCACGTAGCGGACGGAGGTGGAGAGCAGCCTGAGCCGTGCCCGGCGGGCCGCCTGCATGTCGTTTAGGGTTGCGATATCGGTCATGGCATCAATTCCGCTTGTCGCCGGCGTAATAGACCCACTTCTTCGAGGACCAGAAGGCCACGAGGGTCAGCACGGTGATGATGGTGAAAAGCACCCAGGCGATGGCGGAGGCATAGCCCATGTTGAACTTCTTGAAGGCCTCGTCGTAGATATAAAGTGGCAGGAGGTAAGTGGACTTCAGCGGCCCGCCCTGGGTGATGATGTAAGGTCCGTTGAACTCCTGGAATGCCTGCACCATCTGCATGATGAGGTTGAAGAAGATCACGGGTGTCAAAAGCGGCAGCGTGATGAAGAAGAAGGTCCTGACCTTGCCCGCGCCATCGATGGCGGCCGCCTCGTAAAGCGATTTGTCGATGGATTGCAGGGCGGCGAGAAAGATCACCATCGCCGAACCGAACTGCCAGCAGCGCAGCAGCGTGATGGTGAAAAGCGCGTTGCCGGGATCGCCGAACCAGTCCACCGGCGACAGGCCGATGGCGGCAAGCGCCATATTGGCGAGCCCCTCGCTTGCAAAGATGTAGCGCCACAGCACCGCAATCGCGATCGAGCCGCCGAGGATGGACGGCACGTAAAAGGCCGTGCGGAAGAAGTTGATGAATTGCAGCTTGTAATTGAGTATAGCCGCAATGAAGAGGGCGAAGGCAAGCTTCAGCGGCACCGTCAGAAACACGTAAAACAGGGTAACGTTCAGCGATTTCATGAAGGTGCGGTCGCGGGTGAAGAGCCGCTCGTAATTGGCCAGCCCCGCCCAGCTGGGATCGCTCATCAGGTCGTAACGGGTGAAGCTGAGATAGAGCGAGCCGAGAAACGGGATTGCCGTGAAGACCAGCAGCCCGATGATGTAAGGCGTCAGATATCCCAGCCCGAGGAAGCGCTGAGATTTCATGATGCTCCTCCCCGCGCCCCGATGGAACGCGAATGACAGAATACAATTTCGTACAAGTGAATCTCCCGGAACGGCCGGCGGCGGGCGTATGATGGCGCAATTTCTCACCGCGGCCGATCTCCTCCCTCATTGATACGGCGCGTAAAAGCTATTTATCCGATGACAAAACCAAATTTCCGCGCCAAGGTGAATTAACAAAGACGAGGAAAAAGATGGACGAAATCGAAGGTGGTATTCTGTCGTCCGTTCCACCTGCGGCGCTGAACCTCAACCTGACGCGCGCGACGATCAAGATGGAACATTCGCGCACCTGGCAGATCGACAAATCCAACCAGGTAGACGACCTCATCATCTGCCTGGAAGGGCGAGGGCATTATCTCGTCGATGGCGAATCACGGGTGCTGGAGCCCGGTGATGCGATGCTGATTTTGGAGGGGCAGCGCTTTGTTGGCTGGAACGAGCAGGCCGTGACCTATCGCGGCGTGGCGCAGCATTTCACGCTCGATATTTATGGCCGCCACAACCTGATCGCGCAGATGGACCTGAAGCCGAAACTACGGCTGAGCCGCTGGGCGCTTTTGGAGCCGCTCGTGCGTCACTACCGGCAGAGCGCCCCGCCCTCTTCCGTGACACTCGGCCAGCACCATCTTTTCATGGTGCTTCTGATCGCCTTCATCGACGATGCCTTCCTCGGATGGGTTGACCGCCCGAGTTTCCAGCCGGAAGGCACGGAAGGCCTCGACCTTGCGGTGATGAAGGCGATCACCATGATTTCGGCCAATCCGCTGGACCCTGATATTGCCGGCAGGGCGACCGATGCAGCCCCCTATAATCGCGATTATTTCCTGCGCGAATTCCAGAAACGGGTTGGCCGGACGCCGCGGAAATATCAGGAATTCAAGCGCATGGAACGCGCCATGCATTTTCTCGAGGCAGGGCTTTCAGTCTCGGCGGCCGCCGCCGAGGTGGGGTATGGCGACCCCTATTATTTCTCGCGCATGTTCAAACGCACGCTGGGGCTAAGTCCGCGCGAGCATATGAACCGCATACGCCGCAGCCGGCATGGCAACCTGATGGCGTTTGACGAGCACGAACAGCAGAGGCTGCTTGCCGCCGAAACGGAAACGGCCCCGGCATAGCGGGGCCTTATTGCGACGGGGCCTGGAAGCTATCGGCCATCCCGGTGTGAACTATGCCGTCGTAAATGGCCGCAGCTTGAACAGGGCCTCAGGGTTTTCCACCAGTGCACGATGACGGGCCGCCTCATCTGGTAGCCAGCCGAGCGTCAGTTCAGCAAGGCGAGCATCGTCCGGATAGGCAGCCGTTTCGCGCACCGAATTATGCGGCCAGTTGGTGCCCCAGACGATGCGCTCCGGCGCATGGGCGGCGATCACCCGCGAAAAGGCGGCGACATCCTCATAGGGCCACTTCTCCCGCGAACTTTCATAGACGCCGGCGAACTTGAACCAGAGATTGCCGCGATCCATCAGCTTCAGAAGAACAGTCATTTCCGGACCGTCCGTTTTGATGCCCTTGAAGAACTTGCCGTGGTGATCGAACACCCAGCGTGAGCGGATTTTCTGAAGACGTGGCAGGTGGTCGAGAAGACCATTGCCGTCGAATTGCACCGCCACCATCCAGTCAGCCGCGTGCGCCCTCTCATCCACCGCCTCAAGCTCGGAAAGGTTCACCGCACCGCCAGGCAGATCCATGATGCGCGCGCCAACGGCACCGGCGGCGGCAAGCTTTTCCATGTCCTTCTCGGTCGTACTCGCATCGATAATGACCACGGCGCGGGCCGCTTCGCCCATCTCAGCAACACAGGCGAGCGTGTTGCCATTATCGCGCTGATGGGCGTTTCCCTGAGTGATGATGACCCGGTCGATGCCGAGCCATTGCATGAGCTTGCGATAGTCCTCCGGTCCCGGCAGGGCGCCCGGCGGCAGGCCCGGCCCGCCCGGCAAGGCCGGATAACCGGGCAGATACATATGCATCTGCGTGTCGACGGCCCCTTTCGGGAAGGCGGGCCGAGGTGCTGTGCCGCTCAGTTTTCTGACGAGTTCGCTCACGGGTCTGGCATCCTGAATTCAAGCAATGCGTCGCGGTTGATCTCAATTCCAAGACCGGGACCATCGGGAATGGCGACAATGCCGTTTACCGCCTCGATCGGCTTGCTAAGCACGGCCTGGCGGAACGGATTATAGGTGCGGTCGAATTCCATGATCGGCTCTATCGGATTGACCCGCACCGGATCTGGCGTCATCGCCGCCATGAATTGCAGCGCGGCGGCGATCTGCACGCCGGTCCCCCAGACATGCGGCACGATGCGCACGCCGTGCAGCGTGGCAAGCGTCGCAATCTTCTGTGTTTCGGAAAAGCCGCCGCAGCCGCATAGATCGGGCTGGAGAATATCCACAGCACCGGCGGAAAGCGCCTGCCACATGCCATAACGTCCATGCCAGGTCTCGCCGCCCGCAACCGGGATTGGCTGGCCCGCCCGCACCCGGGCATAGGCATCAAGCTGTTCCGGAACCACCGGTTCCTCAAACCAGTCGATACCATAATCGGCAGCGCGCTTGCCGAGCGTGATGGCTTCGGTGACGGTATAACCGTGATTGGCGTCGATCATCAGCCGCATATCCGGCCCGATGGCCTCCCGCACCGCAGCGATGACCCTGAGGTCTTCCTCGATACCGAAACCGATCTTGATCTTGCAGGCGTGAAAACCCTCTGCCCGGCGTTCCGCCATCTCCAAGGCATTGTCGGAGACGCGGTCAACGCCATCGCGCTTGAAACTGCCAGTCGCATAGGCGCGAACGCTTTCGCGCCAGCGCCCGCCGAGCAGCATCGAGATGGAAGCACCGTAGTGCTTGCCCTTGATGTCCCAGAGCGCAATGTCGATGCCGGACAAGGCAGTGAGGCTGAGGCCGCGCTGGCCCTGATCGCGCAGGGCATTATAAAGCACGGCCCAGATTTTTTCGGTCTGGCGCGGGTCCTGGCCGATAAGCCAGCCCGCATAAGCCTGAACCACGGCGGCATTCGGCCGTGCCGGGCCGAGGCATTCACCCCAGCCGACGGTCCCGTCGTCACATTCGATCTCAACCAGAATATGGGCGCGTCGATCAAAGCGCATGGATGCACTTTCAAACGGCGTGTCCAGCCGGTGCTCGAGCAGATGCGTGCGCACCGCCGTGATTTTCATGGCTCCCCTCCCGCTTGTCTCGATCAGGCCCCCTAATCAGGCTTTGCGCTTATGCGTGCCGATCAGGGCATCGAGCATGCCGATTTCCTCATTCGTCAGGTCCTTCAGCGGCGCACGCACCGGACCGGCGTTGAAGCCCTGCAGGCGCACGCCGGCCTTGACGGCGGAGACGGCGTAACCCTTGGCGCGGTTGCGGATCGCCATGAACGGATAGAAGAACTCCGTCAGGATGCGCTCGCAGGTGGCGCGCTCACCGGCACGCAGCGCCGCATAGAACTCATTGGCAAGGCCCGGCACGAAGTTGAAGACCGCCGAGGAATAGGTGGTGAAACCGGCGCCGAGATAGGCTTCGGCAAACAGTTCCGCCGTCGGCATGCCGCCGAGATACATCAGGCGGTCACCCATCTTGGCGGTGATCTGGCGCACAAGGCCGATATCGCCGGTGCCGTCCTTGAAACCGACGAGGTTCGGGCATTCGTCGCAGAGACGCGCCAGCGTATCGGCCTGCAGCACGGAATTGTCACGGTTATAGACCATGACGCCGATGCCGACCGACTGACACACCTTCTTGATATGGGCGTAAAGCCCTTCCTGCGGCGCATCGATGAGGTAATGCGGCAGAAGCAGGATACCGTCAGCACCGACCTTTTCGACAGAGCGGGCAATATCAACGGCGATCTCGGTGCCGTAACCGCAGCCGGAAACAATGGCGGTTTCGCCGGCAACTTCCTTGGCGGCGGAGACGATGGTGGGGATCTCATCCGGCTTCAGCGAAAAGAACTCACCCGTGCCGCCGGCGGCAAACAGCACCGGCGCCTTGTATCCGGCGAGCCATTCGACATGCGCCCTGTAGCTATCGGCCGCAAAACGACCCTCGGCATCGAAATGGGTGACCGGGAAAGACAACAGACCGGAGCCAAGCGCCGTCTTGATTTGTTCAGGGTTCATCATCGAAATTCCTCTGCAAGTTCACTGACTGAAAGCCACCTAAGCCGCTTGCCGCATCTTTGTCAACAACTCATCATACATCTTGTATGATGAATTTCGAAAATCTGTCACAGATCAACGCGCCAGCCAGCCGCCATCAACATTGAGAATGGCGCCATGCACGTAATCCGCCGCCGGCGAAGCCAGAAAGACCGCTGCACCGGCGATATCTTCGGAATGACCCCAACGGCCGGCCGGAATACGCTCGAGAATGGCTTTGTTGCGGGCGGCATCCGCGCGCAACGCCTCGGTATTGTTGGTTTCGATGTAACCGGGCGCGATGGCATTCACATTGATGCCCTTCGCAGCCCACTCATTCGCCAGAAGCTTGGTGAGACCGGCAACGCCATGTTTCGCCGCCGTGTAGGACGGGACGCGAATGCCGCCCTGAAACGACAGGAGCGAGGCGATATTGACCACCTTGCCGGGCCGACCTTTTGCCAACAGCTCTTTCGCAAAGGCCTGCGTGGTAAAAAACAGCGCCTTGAGATTGACATCCATAACCTCGTCCCAGTCGAGTTCGGAAAACTCGACTGAATCGGCACGGCGGATGATGCCGGCATTGTTGACGAGAATATCGAAGCCGGCATCGACAAAACTGTCCTTCGCCGCCAGCGGATCGGCGAAATCGATCGACAGGGCGCTCGCCTTGCCGCCATCCTTCGCGATGATATCAAGCGTTTCATCCGGTGCGCGGCGCGCGGCGCAGACCACCTCCGCACCGGCTGCGGCGAGCCCCACCGCAATCGCCTGACCAAGACCGGTATTCGCGCCTGTCACGAGCGCCTTACGCCCCTGAAGCGAAAAGGGATTTCTCATTTCAGATCCCCCGGCTGGATGAAGTCCATGTCGGTATAGTCGACATTGTCGCCCGCCATGGCCCAGATGAAGGTGTAAGAACCGATGCCGGCACCGGAATGGATGGACCAGGGCGGCGAAATCGCGCCTTCTTCGTTCGAAATGAACAGATGGCGGGTCTCCTGCGGCTCGCCCATCAGATGCAGGACGCGCGACTTTTCATCCATGCCGAAATAGAGATAGGCTTCCATGCGGCGGTCATGAATATGCGAGGGAATGGTGTTCCAGACGGAGCCGTCCTCAAGCATCGTATAACCCAGCACCAGCTGGCAGCTTTCCATGACAAGCGGATGGATGAACTGGTTGATGGTGCGCTTGTTGGAGGTTTCGGTCGCGCCGAGCTTGACCTCCTTGCTGTCGGCAAGGCTGACGAGCTTTGCCGGCAGGCTGCGATGCGCCGGGCAAGACGTGATGTAGAATCGGCCGGCACCATCAAACGTTACCGCGCCGCTGCCCGCACCGAGATAAAGCACGTCACCGCGATTGAGTGTGTAGGTCTCGCCGCCGGCGCTGACGGTGCCCGCCTCGCCGATATTGACGATGCCCATTTCACGCCGGTCGAGGAAGGACGGCGTCTTGGTTTCTTCCACCTTGTCCAGCGTCAGCGGCGCACCATTTGGCACCGCGCCGCCCATGACGAAACGGTCGTAATGGGTATAGATCAGCCTGATTTCACCGGAACGGAACATGTCGTTGGCGAGGAAATGCCGGCGGAGCCCTTCGGTATCCAGCGTTTTTGCATATTCCGGGTTCACGGCCTGCCTTGTCTCGACGGTCAGCATCAAACTCATCCTTCATGATTGTTGCGTATGGCACATAATATATGTTATCCGCTTTTTGTACGATCTGTATGACAAGGTCAAGAGGTGCCGGCATATCTCGACCACGCTGCGGACGTGGAACAGGCTTGGGAGAATTGCAATGAAACGGCTTCTTGTTACCGGTGCGGCGGGCCAGCTTGGCCGCGTGATGCGTGAACGCCTTGCACCGATGGCCGAGATATTGCGTCTTGCCGATCTCGCCCCGCTCAACCCGGCAGGGCCGAACGAGGAATGCGTGCAATGCGACCTTGCGGATGCGAATGCCGTGGATGCCATGGTCGCCGGTTGCGACGGCATTGTTCATCTGGGCGGCATTTCGGTGGAGAAGCCCTTCGAACAAATCCTTCAGGGCAATATCATCGGGCTTTACAATCTCTACGAGGCCGCCCGCGCCCATGGCCGGCCGCGCATCGTCTTTGCCAGCTCAAACCATACAATTGGCTATTATTCCCAGACCGAGAGGCTCGGTCCCGACGTGCCCGTCCGGCCGGACGGGCTTTACGGCGTTTCCAAATGTTTCGGCGAAAGCCTTGCCCGCATGTATTTCGAGAAGTTCGGGCAGGAGACGGCGCTGGTGCGCATCGGCTCCTGCACGCCGGAACCGACCAATTACCGTATGTTGTCCACCTGGTTCTCATACGATGATTTCGTATCGCTGATCGAAGCGGTGTTTCGCGCGCCGGTGCTCGGCTGCCCGGTCGTCTGGGGCGCATCGGCCAATGATGCCGGTTGGTGGGACAATTCGCATCTCGGTTATCTCGGCTGGAAACCGAAGGACAATGCCGAGACCTTCCGGCAGCATATATCAGCGACAACGCCGAAGCCTGCCCCTGAGGATGCGCTGGTGCGGTTTCAGGGCGGTGTGTTCGTCGACAATCCGATCTTCAAGGAAAGCTGAGATGCCGCATGAAACATTCCCGGCGCAAGCGGCGGGATTGCAAGCCGGGCAGCGAATGACGTATCGAGGACCGGTGCACGCAACCGACATTTTTTAGAACGGCGACCAAGATGACAAAAGCGACAACCTCCGAACCGGGCGCTCCACAGGGCAGAACGCTTGTGGTGAAGGTTTCGGAGGAACTCCGCAGCCAGATCGCCAAGGGCCGTTACAAGACGGGCGACCGCCTGCCCTCCGAAGCGCAGATGACGCAGGAATTCGGCGTCAGCCGCACGGTGGTGCGCGAGGCTATCGCTTCGCTGCGATCCGACGGTCTGGTCGAACCCCGTCAGGGCGCCGGCGTCTTCGTGCTGGAGCCCGCACCTGCGGAGCGGCGGCCCTTCCACAATGTTGATCTCGCACGCGTCTCCTCGCTGATCGAGATGCTGGAGCTACGCACGGCCGTGGAAGGCGATGCCGCCGGCCTTGCCGCCATTCGCCGTTCACCGGCGCAGGAAGAAAAGATCATCGAGGCCTTCGATGCCTTCCGCGCCAGCGCCGCCAAGGGCAGCCCGACGGCCGAAGCCGATTTCGCCTTTCATCTCGCCGTGGCCGAGGCGACCAACAATCCCCGCTTCAGCGAGTTCCTGCAGGTGCTGGGGCCGACCGTCATTCCACGCCGCGCCGTGGCCGAAAACGGCTCGGAAACCGTGCTTTCACCTGCCGATCTCAGCCGTCTCGTCGGCGAACACGAAGCGATCCTGATCGCCATACAGGACGGCAACGAGGATGCGGCGCGAAGCGCCATGCGCAACCACCTGAAAAGCAGCCAGACGCGGTATCGCGCCATGCTGCGCGCACCACGCTGAAACTGCCTAAACCGCATTACATGATTGAGGAGAACGACATGCAGCAGCTACCGACATTCCCCACCATTTCACCCGACGATGGTGTCGAACGCACCGTGCTTTCCGAAGCGCCGGAGCTGATGGTGGTTTCGTTCCGTTTCAAAACCGGTGCCGAAGGCAAGCTGCACAGCCATCCGCATGTGCAATCCACCTATGTCGCCAGCGGCAGTTTCCGTTTTTACCGCGATGGTGAAGCCTATGACCTGCAGAAGGGCGACAGCCTTATTGTGCCCGGCCATATCGAGCATGGTTGCCTGTGCCTGGAAGAGGGCGAGCTGATCGACTGCTTCACCCCGCGCCGCGACGATTTTCTCTGAGGCAGAGCGCGGCGGCAGGTCGTCACTCCAGTGACAAATCCCGCAGGGTGCGTGGCAGGCTGTTCATGCACTCCACCCCTGAAGGTGTGACCAGAAACTGGTCCTCGATCATCAAAGCCCCCAGCCCTTCGCCATAAAAAGGTGCTTCGAGCGCGACCACCATGCCCGGAAGAATGATTTCCGGGTTGTCGTGGGAAAAGAATGGCCATTCCTCGATACCCACACCGCCGCCGACGGAATGGCCGAAATGGCCGCGATAATATTCGCTGAAACCGTCCTTGCGCATCGAGGCGAGCATGGCGGCGTGCACCGCACCGAAGCTGTTACCGGGGCGAAGCGCTTCCAGCCCGCAGGCGAAGGCCGCTTCAAGCGCTTTGAAGATATCGGACGCCAAAGGCGAGACCGGTCCCCACGAGAAACTCCGCGCGCCATCCGATGAATAACCGTCGACCAGCGTGCCGACATCGGCCTTGATCAGCGCACCCGGCGTCACAGCCGCCGCCATATCCGACAAGGCAGGCCCCACGGATATGTAATCCCAATGCCCGCTCAGCGAAAAACCGGATTTCGCGGCATATGCCTGCACGCCGGATTTCCAGGCGTCGGAGAGTTGGCCAAGCATCGCGCCCGGTCGAACGGCGGCTGCCATCTCGACCAAGCCTGCCTCGGCGGCGGCGGCGGCCTTCCTGAGAAGTTTTATCTCGCGTTCGGATTTCACTGCCCTCAGACGTTTCAGCGCCGTCGAACCATCAATCCATTTCACGTCGGGCAGCGCCTGCCTTAGCGCTGAAAAATCGGCGGCGGGCATGAATTCAAGGTCCGCACCGATGCGCGCCGCAGACAGCCCGCGCTCTCGCAGCAGATCGGAGAGCAGGCCGAAACAGGCGGCGCGGTCGAATGTCTCCGGCCTCGGCCCGCCGCAATTATTGCGGCGATAGGCATCGTCCACCTGCGCGATGGTTCCCACACCCGACAGATCGACCATATCGATCCAGATGCGATGGCAGCGCAGATCGACATCAGGCGCGAGTTTTTTGATGGTCGGGGCGGCGTGATCGCTGACGACGGCGGCAATCCCCGCCCCCGTATCGGCCGGCACCAGCGCAATCGCCGAACCCGCCCTGCCCCACATGGTTGCCACACCGGCATGCGCGCCGACCGCATATCGAAAGGCTTCGGGCTGGAAAAGCACCAGCGCATCCATGCCCGCTTCTCGCATCAACTGCTGGGCACGGCTTCGGTCGATATCGCTCATGGGAACCCCGGTGACTGTTTAGCTGCGGTGTTTCGCTGCAGGTTTATGAACCTACGCTTTAGCAGTCACCGTGAGAGGAAAGAAGGTGGAAGATGATGTCTCCACCCCGAAGATCGTCAGTTGGAGCGAGCGGATGCCCCTTGTTTCTTCTCCCCACCGGGGAGAAGTCCGCGGCAGCGGGATGAGGGGGCAAGCGTCGAGATATGCGGAGAGCTTGCCCCCTCATCCGACCCTTCGGGCCACCTTCTCCCCGGCGGGGAGAAGAAATATGCCGCAATGCCTTGCCCTATCCGAACGAGCGGCGGATAAATCCACCGCTCGTTGTCTTTCACGCCTCCAGCCACTTCACCTGCTCGGCCGTCAGCCTGATATCCAGCGCCGAAAGACTATCCTCCAGCTCCGCAATCGTGCGCGGTCCGATCAGCGGGATGACCGGGAAAGGCTGGGCGATGACATAAGCGAGCGCGATATGGATCGGGTGCCGCTCAAGTTTCTGCGCAAGCTCGATCGCCCTGTCGCGGCGGACGAAATTGCGGTCGGAATACCAGACGCGGACGATTTCCTCATCATCCTGCTTGTCGCGCCCTGCCCGGTCGGTGAAGAAACCGCGCCCCTGGCTGGACCAGGCAAAATTGGGGATCTGGCGGGATTTCAGCCATTCCTTCCACTCGTCATCCGATGCCGCCACGCATCCCGCCCAGATCGGATCGAGCATTTCGGCGAGCGAGAAATTGTTTGAAAGCGCGCCCGGGGCCTGTTTGCCGTTCTTCTGAGCATAGGCGGCCGCCTCGTCCATGCGCTCGCGCGTCCAGTTCGAACCACCGAAAATGCCGCGAATGCGGCCGCGCCGAACCTCGGCATCCATGGCATCGACGAACTCACCGACCGGAATATCCAGATTATCGCGATGCATGAAATAGGCATCGACATAATCCGTCTTCAGACGTTCCAGCGACTGGTCGAGTTGCTTGGCGATCATATCAGGATAGCAGAGCGGCGAATGCGCACCCTTGCCGATCAGCACGATCTCCTCGCGCGGCACATTGCGGCTGGTGTGCCAGTCACCGAAAATCGCCTCGGTCCTGCCTGCGCCATAGACATAAGCCGTATCGAACAGATTGCCGCCCGCCTCGTAGAAGGCATCGAGCGTCAGGGACGCGGAGGCAAAATTGGGGAAAAATTCGAAACCGAGCGCGACCACGGAGGCGGGCTTGGCAAGGCCCGGAATCTGCCGCTTCGGAACCGCGTTTCCAGCCACGACCTTGCCGCCGGTAATGTTGGCAACGCGCGAGGTTGCCTTTTCGACGCTGTATTCAAGGCCGACCGAGGCGCGCCATTGATCCATGACACGCAGATTGCCGAGGCTGTCGGCCCAGCCCATGCCCGGTGCATCGAATTCCTTTTTGCCCTCACGGATCGCCTCACCCGCTGCATCGACCTCAAAGGAATAAAGCCAACGATCCTCCGGCAGCTCGATGGTTTCCACCTTGTCGCCCCTGAAGATATCAATCCGGCCGGTGCCGCCCTTATGGCCGGAAGCGTACCAGAAATCCTTGACCTCGATCCGGCCCTCCGAACCGATGATGCGCAGCACATTGTCCTGCCCCGCCATGATCGAGCAGGACACTTCGGCGACGATGCCGTTGGAAAATTTCAGCACGGCCGAGGCCCATTCGTCGACACCCGACTGGCCGAGATGGGCAGCGCCCGCCACCTTTTCCGGCTCGGCAAAGGGTTTGCCATCCACCGCGCCGGCAATCAGCCGCACCATCGAGACCGGATAACCGCCGACATCGAGAATGCCGCCGCCCGCCATCTCATTGGCGAAGAGCCGGTGATCGGCCCGGAACGAACCCATGTTGAAACCGAAGCTGGAACGGATGATCCGGATATCGCCAACCGCGCGGCTCTTGACCAGTTCGAGCAATTTAGCCGTCTGCGGGTGCAGGCGATACATATAGGCCTCGCCGGCAAAGACGCCTGCCTTTCTCGCCTCGTGGAAAATGGCGTCGGCATCGTAGGCGGAAAGCGCAATCGGTTTCTCCACCAATACATTCTTGCCGGCGCGGATGGCCTTGATCGCCCATTCGGCATGGCCGGTATGGGGTGTGGCGATATAGACGGCATCGATATCGGGATCGGAAAGCAGCGCATCGTACCCATGGATGATGCGCGCACCGGCGAAGGCCTCGGCCAGGCCGGGCTTGTCCGGATTGCGGGTGGCGATGGCCTCTAACCTGCCGGTACGGGAATGGGCGATGCCGTCAGCGAATGTTTTCGCGATAGTACCCGGGCCGATGATGCCCCAGCGGATCGGTTGTTCGGTCGTCATGAAATCCTCGTCTTATGTAGGTGCTTGGGAAAAGGTTCAGCGCAGGCGTTCGCCCTTGCTGTCGAAAAGGAAGGCCCGGCGGGCGGAAAGACCGACCGTCAGCCGGTCGCGATTGCCGACGTCGCGCGATTCCGGCCTCTCGATGATGAGCTGCTCGCCGCCTTCGGTACGGGCATAAACGTAGCTGGTATTGCCGAGATGTTCGGCGACATCGACATGCACGGTGAGATCGGCATCGCCCTGCCCCGCATCGGAAAAATGTTCGGGCCGGATGCCGAGCGAAACACGGGCTCCGTCGTTCAAGCGGGCCTTTGTCGGCAGGGTCAGCCGCACCGCAGGATCGCTGTCGAGCGAGAGCGTCACGCTCTCCGCGCCGCTGCCGATGATGGTGGCGTCGAGAAAATTCATCTTCGGCGAACCGACGAAACCGGCAACGAAACGGTTGGCGGGATCATCGTAAAGATCGAGCGGCGCGCCGACCTGTTCGATATTGCCCGCGCGCAGGACGACGATCTTGTCGGCCAGCGTCATCGCCTCGGTCTGGTCATGGGTCACATAGATCATCGTTGTCCCCAGCTGCTTGTGCAGCCGCGATATCTCGACGCGCATCTGCACCCGCAGCTCCGCATCGAGGTTGGAGAGCGGCTCGTCGAACAGGAAAACCTGCGGTTCACGCACGATGGCGCGGCCGATGGCGACACGCTGCCTCTGGCCGCCGGAAAGTTGCTTCGGCCGGCGCTCCATCAACTCGTTGATCTGCAGGATTTCGGCGGCGCGGTTGACCCGCTTTTGCGTATCGGCCTTGGGATTGCCATTCATTCGAAGGCCGAAGGACAGGTTTTCGGCAACCGTCATATGCGGATAAAGCGCATAGGACTGGAACACCATGGCGATGCCGCGATCCGCCGGATCGGCATCATTGACCGTCCTGCCGCCGATGCTGACATCACCATCCGATATGTCTTCCAGCCCGGCAATCATGCGCAGCAGCGTGGATTTGCCGCATCCGGAGGGGCCAACGAAGACGACGAATTCGCCGTCGGCAATATCCAGATCGGCACCGTGGATGACTTCGAGCGCGCCGTAACGCTTGACCACGTTCTTGAGCGAAAGTTCCGCCATGCGGCCTCCCCTTACTTGACTGCCCCGGCGGAAATGCCGGCGATGAAGTGACGCTGCAAGGCCACGAAAACCACGAGGATGGGTGCGGTGAGCAGCACCGCGCCGGCCATGATGCCGCCCCATGACACTTTGGTGAGCCCGATGAGGGTGCCAAGCGCCACGGGTGCGGTCATCATTCCTGGGCGGGAATTGATGAGAAGCGGCCAGAGGTAGTTGTTCCACGAGGCCAGGAAGAGGATGATCGACAGCGCCGCCATGGTGGGACGCGCCAGCGGCAGGGCGATGCGCAGAAATATCTGCCACTCCTTGACGCCCTCCACCCGTGCCGCATCGAAGAGTTCCGTCGGCATCATCGAGAAGGATTGCCGCATGAACAGCACGCCGAGCGAATTGAACAGCGGCGGCACGATCAGCGCCACCCAGGTATTGGCGAGCTTGAATTCGCGCGCCACCATGATGAACTGCGGGATGACGACGACCGCAAAAGGCAGGGTGATGGTGCCGAGAATGATGGCGATCACCACCCCGCGTCCCGCAAAGCGGTACCGCGCCAGCGCCCAGCCCGCCATCGAGGTCAGGAACACCGAAAGGACAGTGTAGATGACAGCGACGGTGATCGAGATGAACATGGCCCGCAGGAAATTCGTATCCGCCTGAAGGTTCTCGAAATTATCGATGAAGTTGGTGGACGGCACCAGCACAATGTCCGGGCTGAAAATGCCGTAATCCGGCATCGTCGAGAACACGAACATCATCCACAGCGGAAACAGCCAGATGATGGCGAGCGGCGTCAGCGCCGCATGCAGCGCGATCTTCTGCCAGAAAAGCGATCTCGATTTCGATCTCATTTCGGCTCCCTCCCGACCCATAGATTGAGCAGCGAAATGGCGATGGCGAGCGCCGCCATGGTGTAGGCAATGGCCGAGGCATAACCGAAATTGAGCGAGGTGAAGCCCTGCCGGTAAAGGAACAGCCCCAGCGTCTCCGTGCCGCCGCCTGGCCCGCCCCTGTTGGTGATGAGGAAGGGTTCAGCGAAAAGCTGCATGGTGCCGATGACCGACAGGACGACGCAGAAGAGGATGATGGGTTTGAGGAGCGGCAGGGTTATGTAGAAGAACTGCTGCCGTTTGCTCACCTTGTCCAGCGTCGCCGCCTCATAGACATCACCCGGGATGGATTGCAGCCCGGCCAGAATGATGATGGCGTTATACCCCGCCCAGCGCCAGGTAACCGCGATGATGACGAGCGCCATGGCGGCATTGGCATTGTCGAACCACGAAATGGGCGAAAGGCCGACGGAGGTGATGAGCTTGTTGATGATGCCGAAATCGGCGCTGAACATCAGCCGGAAAACGGCGGCATAGGCAACCTCGCCGACAACAACAGGCGCGAAAAAGGCAAAGCGGTAGAGTGGCCGCGCCTTTAGGAGCGGCGAATTCAGGAGCACCGCCATGACGGTGGCGAGCGCGATCATGACGGGCACCTGAATGACCAGAATGATCAGCGTATTGTAGAGCGCATTATAAAAAGCCGGGTCGGAGACGAGCCGCCCCCAGTTCATGGAGGGGGCGAACCGCCACGGATTGATGCGTGTATTCTGGAACGACAGCATGAACGAGCTGATGATCGGCCAGACCCAGAAGGTGGCGAAAATCAGGAGATAGGGCGCAAGGAACGCATAAGCGATCCTGTTCCTTGACGGCATGACGACCTCCAGATGCCGGCGGTTTTGCCGGGTAAATGGAAAAGTTTGAAAGAGGCCTGCCCCCGTTTGAGGGCGAGGCCATGGCAAGGCGGTACCGCGCGTTTCTTCTCCCAGTGGGGGAGGAGGTGGCCCGAAGGGCCGGATGAGGGGGCTAGCTCGCGGTCTATCGCTGGCCTCGCCCCTCATCCCGCTGCCGCGGACTTCTCCCCCTCGGGGAGAAGAAACGCGCGGCACCCGCTCGGTCCATCAGCTACCGACTGTTTACTCCGCGGCCGGCAAACCTGTTGCCGTTTCGATCTGCTTGGCCGCATCATCCAGCGCGGCCTTCGCATCGGGGTACCCGCCCGCAAAGTACTTCGTCTGCGTCGCCTTGTAGATCGCATCGGCATCCGACTGGAACGCCGTGCCGCGGCTTGGCACAATCTTCGGCAGGGTGGCGAGAATATCGGTCCACACAGCCTGCCCGCCCCAATAGGCCTGCTTTTCCTTGACGAAAGGATCGTCAATGGCTGACAGCAGCGAGGGAACGAGGCCGAAGGATTTCAACATCGTCACCTGCCCTTCATTGGTGGTCAGCGCGTAATCGATATATTTCCAAGCGGCCTCCTTGTGCTGGGATGTCGAGCTGATTGCGAGTGACGAACCGCCGAGATTGGCCGCATGCGGGCCATCCGGCGTCAGGCTCGGCATCAGATAGACGCCCCATTTGCCGGAAAGATCAGGAGAGCTGGAACGCACCGTGCCTTCATACCAGGCGCCATACATCTGGCTTGCGGCCTTTCCTGCCGTATTGGCCTGGATCTTTTCATCCCAGATCGCGGCCGTGATGATGCCGGCGTCTTTCATCTCCTTGACCTTTTCAAGGGTCGCGACACAGGCGGGCTTGTTGATGGTGATGCTCTGGCCATCGGTCGAAAAGTAACCGCATCCCTGTTCATTGGCGATCATGCGGAACCATTCGCTGTCGCCGTTGAAATCGGCTTGCGCCATCACCGTGCCGGGATTGGCAGCCATGACCTTTTTGCCCGCAGCGATGAAATCATCCCAGCTTTTGATGGTGGCGGGATCTACACCCGCCTTTTCATAGAAGTCGCGGCGATAGAACACCGCCACTGGACCCGAGTCCCACGGAACCGCATAGGCGACGCCGTCAACCTCTAGTTCCGTGCGCTTGAAATCAGGGAAAAGCGCCTGTTTCTCAGGCGTGTAGCCAAGCTCGGTCAGATTGGCGAAACAATCGGGGAAGCGGCTCCAGAACAGCTCCGCCTCGAAATTCTCTATGGTGACAATGTCCGGAAGACCATCACCACCGGCTGCGCAGGCGGCAAGCGTCTTGTCAAAAACCTGATTGTTTCCAAGGTCTTCAACGACGATCTTGATATCCGGATTCTGTTTATTGAAACCTTCCACCGTGGATTTCAGCGCGGAAGCCGCGACATTCCAGCTCCAGATGGTGACGGTCTCGGTTTGCGCGAAAGCCGGGGCTGCAAGAAGCAGCATAGCGGTAGACGCGCCTAGAAATTTCAAGCACATTGAAAACCTCCCTTTTTCAATTGCCGTTCTTAAGCGAACATGGGCACATTAGCGGCGGCAGGAAATCTGTCTCGTAAAAAGGGAACACCGATTTGGCGGAAAGTAAGATTGCCGAAAGAGCCTTCTACCAACCGGGTGCGAGCAGCATCGAAGGCATGCCGACAACGCTTCAGCTCTTTCATAATCACCCGCCCATCATGCTCCGCCCCCACTGGCACGCGCAGGTCGAGGTGAATTATGTGATGTCGGGATCGGTGCATTACCGCATGGGCGATCATGAACTCTCGCTCGAGGCCGGCCAGATGTGCATTTTCTGGGGTGGCCAGCCGCACCAGATGGACCGCTCCTCCGACGATTCCTTTTATGCGGGCGCGCATCTGCCGCTCGTGCATTTCTTCCGTATGCGCCTGCCTGCCGCCGTCTCCAGCCAGTTGATGGGTGGCGCCACAATGGTGAGCGCCGAAACTGACCTGGCGGATAAGGAGAATTTCGGCCGCTGGTTCCGCTATGTCGCCTCGGGTGATCCGGCCAGAGCGCAACATGCGGTGGAGGAATTGCTGCTGCGGGTGGAACGGATGTTTCTCGAACCCTATTCCGTCGTATCGTCCGCCGCCGATGCAAAACACAGAGAGGATGAGGAAGGCATGGCGCCATCCATCGGCGTGGTGCGCATGTGCGATTTCATCGCCGCCAATTTCCTCGACGATATCGACGCGACCGATATTGCCCGCGCCGCATCATTGCATCCGAAATACGCGATGAACCTGTTCCGGAAATCCACAGGCATGACGCTGATCAAATATCTGACCCTGCTACGCCTTTCGCGTGCACAGGCAATGCTGATGACCGGCAAGGACAATATTCTGCAGATCGCCATGGAAAGCGGCTTCGGCTCCGTCAGCGCCTTCAACAAGGCGTTTCGCCAGATCGCCGGCATGTCACCTTCCGATTTCCGCCGCGACATGCGGGCGACGGCGGCTTAGGGCACCTCCCTCATTCCTGTGCTTGTCACCGGAATCCAGTCGACGCGCGTCTACGCGGCGAGAGGACTCTTTTCAGCTCAAGACTTTGGCGGGCTGTATCCCTGTGACAATCACAGGGATGAGGAGGAGCCTGAAGCCTAGTCCCCAATTTCTTCCGGTTTCGGAAAAGCTCCGCCGCGCTGCCGCGCCGCCTGCCGATAAGCCCGGGGCGAACTGCCGAGCATCCGCCGGAACATGGTGGTGAAGGCGGGAATGTTTTCATAACCGGCATCCAACGCCACATTGGTCACCGCCTCGCCGGCCGCCAGCCTCGGCAGTGAAGCGAAAATGCAGGCCTGCTGGCGCCAGGTGACGAAACTCACCCCGAGTTCCCGGCGGAACAGGCGCGTGAAAGAGCGGCGGCTGATTCCCATGGCTGCCGCCCAGTCGTCGATCTCCACCCGTGCTACGGGCTTCTTGAGGAAATCGCGGCAGAGCGCAGCCAGACGCTGATTATCGGGAAAAGGCAATCCGAGCGGCCTTTCCGGCAGGCGGTTGACCTCGTCCAGCAAAAGCGCGCGCACGAGGCCCTGCCGATGAAATGCCGACGGCTGGTGTTCCTCAGCCAGCAGTTCCGAAATCAGGCTGGAGGCGAGATCGGTTATTTCCACCACCCGCGGCGCGCCGGCATGGAAGAGATCGGGATGAACGTAGATCGAGTGCATCTCCACCGTGGAAATGGTCTCGGCCTCGTGCTGCAGCCCGGCAGGAATGAGGAGCCCGTGACCGGGCGGTATCATCCAGCGCCCATCGGCGGTGCTGACCAGCACCACACCCTGACGGGCACACCAGATCTGCACCCGGCTGTGGCTGTGGGGCGGGGTTCGGTGCCCCGTGGGATAGACGCGGCAAAGCGCCAGCACCGGTTCATTGGTGCCGTCGATCAATTTCAGACTGCGTTCATGCTCGTCCTGCGTCAGCCCTGCAGGCGGCCGCGATTTGATTTTTGCCATTTGGCCCACTCACAAAGAAACTCGTCCAGAACACAAATGCAGGCCAGAAACAATATGAATAAAAGCGGGAAGAAATAAAGACACGTTTCCCGCCCTTCCATCGGGAATCTGGAGAGGATACACCATGGCCACCGTCACCAGCGCCGGGTTCAACCCGCAACGCACGGCGTTTTCAATCATCGCTGCCGCGAGCTTCTGCCATATGCTCAACGACATCATGCAATCGCTGCTGACGTCGCTTTACCCGCTGCTGAAGGCCAATTACGCGCTCGATTTCATGCAGATCGGGCTGCTGACCTTCGCCTTTCAGGTCACCGCATCGCTGTTGCAGCCGGTCGTCGGCATGGTGACCGATCGCTGGCCCATGCCCTTCTCCCTGCCCGTCGCCATGCTGTCCACCTGCGCCGGCCTCATCACGCTCGCCTTCGCCCACAGTTTCGAGGTTCTGGTGATCGGCGCCTGCCTCATCGGCATCGGCTCGGCGATCTTCCATCCGGAAGCCTCGCGCGTTGCGCGCCTGGCATCCGGCGGCCGTCACGGCCTTGCACAGTCCTTCTTCCAGGTCGGCGGCAATACCGGAACGGCCATCGGCCCGCTGCTCGCCGCTTTCATCGTCATACCGCTCGGCCAGTCGAGCCTCAGCTGGTTCTCGCTGATTGCGCTCGTCGGTTTTGGCGTGCTTTCGTGGGTCGGCGTCTGGTATACCCGCCATCGCCGCGCCACCGTCGGCAAGGCCCCTGTCAGCCGCGCCCTGCCGCTGGCACGCGGCACGGTTATGATGACGCTTCTCGTTCTGGTGGTCCTGACCGCAACCAAGAACGCCTATCTCGCCAGCCTGTCCAGCTACTTCACCTTCTACACGATCGACCGGTTCGGTCTTGGCGTGCAGGACGCGCAGGTTCTGCTGTTCCTCTTCCTCGGGGCTTCAGCACTCGGCGTGTTCTTCGGCGGCCCGATCGGTGACCGTTTCGGCTCCCGCGTGGTCATCTGGTTCTCGATCCTCGGCGTCATTCCCTTCGCGCTGATGCTGCCCTATGCCAACCTGTTCTGGACGGCGGTTCTGGTCGTCGTGATCGGCTTCGTCTTCTCGTCGGCCTTCTCGGCCATCGTGGTGTTCGCACAGGAACTGGTGCCGGGTCGCGTCGGCCTCATCGCCGGCATGTTCTTCGGTTTCGCCTTCGGTTTCGGCGGTATCGGGGCGGCGGTTCTGGGCGTCTATGCGGACAAGGAAGGCATTGAATTCGTCTATCGCATCTGCTCCTACATGCCGCTGCTCGGCCTTTTGACGGTGTTCCTGCCGAAGCTGCCAAGCCACCGCTAAAAGCCTTGCGTTCAACGCTTTTCATCACGGCGGTCACCTGTGATACTCAGGTGATCGCCGTGATCCGTTAAGCGAAGACCGCACTCTGCGCCAAAAACCGTCAGGCCGATTTACGCAACATCAGATCGGCGCTGAGGAGAATGCGCTCGCGCATCCGGGTTGCGTCATCCGCCTCTTCATCCAGCTTCTGCAACAGAAGCTCGATCGAGAGCCTGCCGATCTCGTTATAGTTCTGCGCCACCGTGGTAATCGGCGGGCAGGCGTAACGCGACAGCGGATGATCATCATGGCCGGCGACCCGGAGATCGTAATCCGCACCGTGACCAACCTTGATCCCTTTCTGGAAGGCGGCGGCGATGACGCCGAAGGCGATACGGTCGTTGGCGCACAGAATGGTGCGCGATGGCAAAAGCCCTGCCCCATCAAGCAGCCGGGAGGCTTCATCAAAGGCGAAACGTTCGAAATCCCAGGTGACGATATCAGGGACATCGATCACATGCGGCTCGAAACCGAGACGCTGCATGGCCTCCACGTAAGCCGTGCGGCGCGTCGCAGCATTGGTGTTGACCTGCGGCATGTCGAAGAAACAGGGCGGCTCGCCCGAACGGCAGAGATAATCCACCATCAGCCCGACACTCTGGCGGTTGTCGGTGCCGACAAAGGCCGAGGTCTCATCGAGAGGCGAATCCACATAAACGATCGGAATACTGGCCGCGAGCTGCTCCAGCGTGGCGCGGTGGGATTTGACACCGAGCGGGGCGATGATGGCGCCCGCGACATTCATCGACTTGAAGGTGCGGATGGCGCGGTCTTCAATCTCCGCCTTGCCGTCAGATGACAGCACGAAGGCAAGGAACCCCGCCTCATTGGCGATGAGTTCGATACGGCTCGTCAGCGCCATATAGAACGGGTCCGTCGAGTTCGGGATGATGATGCCGATGATATTGGAGCGGCGGCGGTTGAGGTTCACGGCAAAGATATTGGGCCTGAAGCCCGATTTCTTCAGCGCGTCCTCAATGGCATCCCGGGTCTTCTTGCGGACCGAGGCCGGATCATTGAAGTATTTCGAAACGGTCGGGCGGGAAAGGCCGACGAATTCCGAAAACTCTTCCATCGTCCTGATAGATTTGGCCAAAGTGCTTGCCCCCATGAAATATTACATGTGGTATTCTATATCGACCGGCCTTCGCACGAAAAGCCGGTCGAATGTGGTTATCAACGGCCAAAAGATCATTCGGCCGCAAATTGCACTTTCATTGTAGCCGGATCGGACGGCTTTTTCGTAAAGAACGGCAGCATCTCCGAAAGCGGCAGTCGGTGCGACACCAGCCGCGCCATGACATCACCATCCGTCTCCAGAATAGCTAACGCCTGCGGAATGTTACGGTTCAGCGAATGTGAACCGACAAGCTTCAACTGACGCCTGAAGATTTCGAAGGGCGAGACAGCAATGCGGGCATCCGGCGCGCAGACGCCAAAGAACAGCGCCGTACCGCCATCGGCAACCAGCGGGATCATCGCTTCCGCAACAGCGGCGATGCCGGTCGCATCGGCCACGAAATCGAACGATTTCTGTTGCCGCAGGAGCGCTTCCGAGCCGGAAACCGCCACCTCAAGCCCGAGATCTTCGGCGAAGGCCAGCCTGCTTTCATTGATGTCGGCAATCGTCACCGTCCTGATGCCGCGCGATTTCAGCGACAAGGCAAGCAGCAGGCCGATAGGGCCGGCACCAAAAACCAGCGCGTTTTCCGGTACGATACCACTTTCGCCGATGCCCGCGCTCTGCATGCCATTGACGACGCAGGCGAGCGGTTCTGCCAATGCCGCGACATGATAGGGCATGGAACCGATGCGGTGCAGGTGATCGGCATGCACCACGCTGAATTCCGCAAAGCCGCCATTATGGGAGACGCCATAGGCCTTCAGTGTGCTGCAGAGGTTGGTAAGCCCCTTCCTGCAACTCGCGCAGACGCCACAGGGCAGATTGGGATCGACCACCACCCGTTCGCCAACCTTGATGCCAGTCACATCAGCGGCCACGGCCGCGACTTCACCGGCATATTCATGGCCCGGGATAACGGGAAAGGCACCGTCGCCATAACGTGCATGGAGTACATCGATGTCGGTGTGGCAAAGCCCCGAAGCCTTGACCCGCACGAGGGCGTGGCCCGGCGGTAGATCCGCGACCGGAACCTCCGCCAGCACGACGCGTCCCTTCTCGACGAATTGAATGGCATGCATGGTCATCTCCGGCTTTTCAGCTCATCCAGTTGCCGCCATCGACATTGTATGTCTGGGCGAGAATATAATCGCTGTCGGAAGAGGCGAGGAAAACCGCCAGCCCCTTGATGTCATCGGGCGTGGCGAAACGGCCGATCGGCACGGATTTAGCTACCGCCGCCTTCTTCTCCCCCGGCCTCAGGCCTTCCCATTTGGCAAAATGTGCATCGACCACTTCCCAGTGCTCACCATCCACGACACCGGGCGCGATGGCGTTGACATTGATGCCGTGCTTGACGAGCGCCAGCGCCGCCGACTGCGTGGCGGAAATGATCGCGGCCTTGGAAGCGCAATAAAGCGTGACGAGCGCCTCACCGCGACGGCCGGCCTGGCTCGCCATATTGATGATCTTGCCGCCGCGTGCACGGGCAATCATGACATTGGAGACGGCCTTCATCATGAAAAGCGGTCCCTTGAGATTGATGTCGAAAACCCGCTCATAGCTCTCTTCGGTAATACCGTTGATCGGCGCCATATCGAAGATAGCGGCATTGTTGACAAGGATATCGATGCCGCCGAATTCCTCATCCACCGCCTTCACCACCGCATCGATCTGACCAAGGTCAGTCACATCCAGCTTTACGGCCTTGGCAGAAGGGCCGATGGCGGCGGCAGACGCCGTCGCACGGGCGATATCGATGTCAGCGATGATGACCTTTGCGCCTTCATCGGCAAAAGCCTGTGCGAAACCAAGGCCGATACCGCGGGCGGCGCCGGTAATCAGCGCGACCTTGTTGTTCAATCTCATGTCGATCTCCGTGATGCATGGCGGACAACTCGGCCATGCTCGCTTGTTGTTAGATGCAATTTTCTCACCCCCTCATCCCTGTGCTTGTCACGGGAATCCAGTCGACGTGACTCTCATGCGGCGGAGAGAGTTCTTTCAGCCCAAGGGCTTGGGCTGGCTGGATTCCTGTGACAAGCACAGGAATGATGGCGGCGGGTGTGGGGCCACCCATGCCGCCCGCCGCCAAAGTGACGAACGGGCGGCACGCCGGGAGGACGCGGCTACTTGATGTAGCCCGCGCGGGTCATGTCACGCTCGACCTGTTTCTGTGCGCCCTCAAGCGCCGCATCGACGGTCTGCTGGCCGGAAAGGGCTGCCGCGATCTGCTGGCCGACAACCGTGCCGATGGACTGGAATTCCGGTATGGCGACGAACTGCACGCCGGTATAGGGAACCGGATCCTTGGTCGGTTTCGACGGATCGGCCGACATGATGGCCTTCAGCACCGTATCCGCAAAGGGCGCCGCCTTCTTGTATTCCGGCAGCTCATAGGTGGATTTGCGCGTGCCCGGCGGCACGGCTACCCAGCCTTCGCTTTCACCGACCGTCTTCACATAGGACTTCGAGGTCGCCCATTTGACGAAGGACTTGGCGGTTTCGAGCTTCTTCGTGCTGTTCGGAATTGCAAGGTTCCACGACCAGGACCAGCTCGACCCGTTCGGCGTCGCCTCGACCGGAGCCCGCGTGAAGGCGGTCTTGTCGGCGACCTGGCTCTGTTTGGGATCATAGACCCGGCCTGCCGCCGAGGTGGCGTCGATCCACATGGCGCAGCGGCCGGATGAAAACAGCGTCTGGTTCTCGTTGAAGCCGTTGGCTGCCGCACCGGGCGGGCCGTAAGAGGTCATCAGCGCGACGTAATCCGAGATCGCCTTTTTCCACGGCTCGCTCGTCAGCTGCGGCTTCCAGTCCATATCGAACCAGCGTCCGCCATAGGTGTTGATCATGGTCCCGAGGAAAGCCATGTTCTCGCCCCAGCCCGGCTTGCCGCGCAGGCAGATGCCATATTGCTGCTTCGACTTGTCGGTCAGCTTGGCGGCAAAATCCTTGATCTGGTCGTAGCTCGGATTATCAGGCATCTTCAGACCGGCCGCGTCGAACAGGTCCTTACGGTAAAGGGTAAACGAGCTTTCGGTATAAAACGGCACCGCGTAAAGCTTACCGTCCACCGTCAGGCCTTTTTTGATCGGATCGAGCAGATCGGCGTAATCGTAATCGTCGCCGAGATCATCGACCGGCGCCAGCCAGCCCTGCTTACCCCAGATCGGCGCTTCATAACCGCCGATGGTCATGATGTCGAACTGGCCGCCATTGGTGGCGATATCGGTGGTGACACGCTCGCGCAGGACATTCTCTTCCAGCACGATCCAGTTGATCTTGTTGCCCGTTTCCTTCTCCCAGGCGCTGGAAAGCTTCTGCATAATGATCATGTCGCCATTGTTGACGGTGGCGATGTTGATTTCTTCCGCCTGCGCAAGACCGGCGAAAAGGCCGATGCCGACCACGGACGATGACAGAATTCCCATAAATTTGTTCATGATACCCGCTCCTCCTTTACGGATGTCCACGCACAACAATACATGCGTAAATTTTTTATCCTTCAAAACTCACTCCTTTGTCAACATACGAAAATAAAACCAATCACGGCCACGTCGCCGAAAATACCATAAATGATTGTTTTACCGCGAATAACATCTTCAAAAATTATTTCATCGAGCAGCCATCCCGCTGCGATGCAGCAAAATTTTTATCACCACATATATTGACGCGCGTAAATTTTTGAATGATATCCGAAAGCAAGAGTCCGCGAAATGGCGGGATTTTCCTCGCCCGAAAGGCCGGGACCGAATGCATGAGGAGTAGACGATGAGGCAGACATCCGCACTGGCGCCGCACACG
Organism: Agrobacterium sp.; assembly: GCF_059499945.1. Taxonomy (NCBI): domain Bacteria; kingdom Pseudomonadati; phylum Pseudomonadota; class Alphaproteobacteria; order Hyphomicrobiales; family Rhizobiaceae; genus Agrobacterium; species Agrobacterium sp. The sequence continues at coordinate 202,098 of NZ_JCABZP010000001.1, forward strand.
AAAGGTCCGACCATCACGGCAGGTGAAATCCTCGTGGAAATCATGGCGACGACGGTGGGCGACGGGTTTCTCGAACCGCAATCGCTGATCGGCCCCTTCCCGAGCGGCGCACCGGCCATCTTCACCGATCAGGTGGCGCGTTGCGGCGGAAGCGCCGGCATCATTGCCGCAGTTGGTGACGATGATTTCGGCCGTCTCAATGTCGAAAGGCTTCGCCGCGACGGCGTTGATGTCTCGGCCATCGCCACAATAGCCGACCGGCCGACGGGCAGCGCCTTCGTGCGTTACCGGGAAAATGGCGCACGGGACTTCGTTTTCAACATAGCCCATTCGGCGGCGCGCGAAACGCATATGACGGATGAAGCGCAGGCCCTCATTGAAAAAGCCGGGCATGTGCATGTCATGGGATCGGCCTTCGCGATTGCCGGTATTGGCGAGATCATTCTGGAAGCGATCAAAAGCGTCAAGGCGCGCGGCGGCTCGGTGTCCTTTGATCCGAACATCCGCAAGGAACTGGCGCAGGACGATGCCGGCCGCAGGCTGATCGATGATCTCCTTGGTGTCACCGATCTTCTGCTGCCTTCCGGCGAAGAGCTTCAGGCCGCCTCAGGTCTGGATGACGAGGACGCAGCGATCGAAAAGCTCCTCGCCTCCGGGATCGGCGAGATCGTGCTGAAACGCGGTGCGGATGGCGCAAGCCATTTCAGCCGTACCCATGGACGTATCGATGCCCCCGGCCTGAGGGTTCGCGAAGTCGACCCGACCGGTGCCGGCGACTGTTTCGGCGCAACCTATCTCACCTGCCGCCGCCTCGGCATGCATCCACAAAAGGCGCTCGCCTACGCCAATGCCGCCGGCGCGCACAATGTCACTCGCCGCGGCCCGATGGAGGGCGCCGTCAGCCTTTCCGAACTCGACGCCTTTCTGGCCGCGCAACTGTCGGAGGAAATCCTGTGACCGGCATACTCGAAAATCTCGCCGCCGCGCGCCGCTCCGGCAGGCCCGCTGGCATCACCTCAGTCTGCTCCGCCCATCCCGTGGTTTTGCGCGCCGCAATTCGCCGCGCCGCCGCCGGCAAAACACCGGTGCTGATCGAGGCCACCTGCAACCAGGTCAATCACCTCGGCGGTTATACCGGCATGACACCGCGGGACTTCGTCACCTTCGTCAACAGCATTGCCGAGGAAGAAGGATTGCCCCGCGAACTAGTGATCTTTGGCGGCGATCATCTCGGCCCCAATCCCTGGCGCAGGGAAAAGGCCGAAGATGCGCTGACAAAAGCCGCCGCGATGGTCGAGGCCTATGTGGCGGCGGGTTTTCGCAAGATCCATCTTGATGCATCGATGGGCTGCGACGGTGAGCCGGCAGCGCTGGACGACGTCACGATTGCCAACCGGGCCGCGAAACTCGCGGCCGTCGCCGAAAAGGCAGCCATCGAGTCCGGCTTGCCAAAACCGCTTTATATTCTCGGTACCGAAGTGCCGGTGCCGGGCGGCGCCGATCATGTGCTCGACACGGTTGCACCAACGGAGCCGCAGGCAGCGCGCCAGACAATCGAGCTTCACCGCGAAATCTTCGCACGGCATGGTCTTTCCGATGCGTTCGAACGGGTCATCGCCTTCGTCGTACAGCCCGGCGTGGAATTCGGCAGCGACAATGTCGTCGCTTATAATCCACAGGCAGCCATTGCCTTGAGCGCCGTGCTGGATGCCGAACCACAACTGGTTTTCGAGGCCCATTCCACCGATTACCAGACACAGGCCGCTCTCACGACACTGGTATGCGATGGATATCCCATCCTGAAAGTGGGTCCCGGCCTGACCTTCGCCTATCGCGAGGCGCTTTACGCTCTCGACATGATCGCATCCGAGATGGTCAGCGACTATGGCGATCGTCCCCTGGCGCGGACCATGGAAGAGCTGATGCTCTCCTCGCCCGGTGACTGGCGCGGACATTATCATGGCGATGACATCACGCTCCGATTGCAGCGCCACTACAGCTACAGCGACCGTATCCGCTATTACTGGACGCGGCCGGAGGCGCTTGCGGCCGTTTCCGCCTTGCACAAGGCACTGGATGGGAAGACAATTCCCGAGACCCTGCTGCGGCAGTATCTCGGCGAGCTACCGCTCGCGACGGTTGCGGGCAAGGATATGGAGGAGGTTCTGGTCGCGGCGGTGGATCAGGTACTGGCGACCTACCACGCAGCAACGGGCGAAGGTCGCCACTGAGACAATCATTGAGTTTGGATGCCCCAGCGGGTGTCTTTCTGGGAGGGGACTATCATGGCAACACGGAACACGAGCGGTCTGGCGCGGGTGATGCTAGCGCCGTCGGTCCTGCTTTTGCTGGTATGGATGATCGTGCCTTTGGCGATGACCCTGTGGTTCTCGTTCCAGAACTACAATCTGCTCAACCCTGCCAATGTCAGCTTCGCCGGCCTGTTCAATTACCAGTATTTCTATACCGATCCGGCCTTCTTCCAGTCGATCTGGAACACGCTGCTGATCGTCGGCGGCG
>NZ_JCABZP010000002.1:0-183749 GCF_059499945.1 Agrobacterium sp.
AGCTGCGCTTCGCTATCCGCGAAGGCGGCCGTACCGTCGGCGCCGGCATCGTGGCCTCGATCGTCGAGTAATTTCGACCATTGAAATTCTGACTGGCGGCGGTGTGAACAACACCGCCGCCGGCCTTTTAGTAAAAAGCCTGGCGGCGTTGCATTTTTAGTGCTTGAAAAATTCGGTGAAAGCGCGTAAACGCGCACTCACAATCACCGCTGGATTCGCAAGCGATTGCGGAGCGCGGTGTTTTTAGCAATACAGACTACCGAAATGATTGGGGTGTAACGCTCATCCCTCTCGATTTTTGAAAATCTGCGGCGCCACGATCAATAGAAGTTCATGTGTTTCCGCGTGCGGAAACGAATAACAAAGAACAAGGACAAGACGAATGAACGGCCAGAATATCCGTATCCGCCTCAAGGCGTTCGATCACCGGATCCTCGATGCCTCTACCCGTGAAATCGTGTCGACCGCAAAGCGCACCGGCGCCAGCGTTCGCGGCCCGGTTCCGCTCCCCACCCGCATCGAAAAGTTTACCGTCAACCGCTCTCCCCACGTTGATAAGAAGAGCCGTGAACAGTTCGAAATGCGGACGCACAAGCGTCTTCTCGATATCGTTGACCCCACCCCGCAGACTGTCGATGCTTTGATGAAGCTCGACCTCGCTGCTGGCGTTGACGTGGAAATCAAGCTCTAAGACCCGGCCCGATCCATCCAAGGTGAGGGCTGAAGTAACAAGGCCGGGCTTCACCCTCGGGTGAAGGCCAATAACAAGGAAGGTACGTGGAGAAATCCAACGACTTCCAAACCGGAGACCGGAAACATCGTGAGATGTCGAAGGGCACTCCTTAACAAAGGCCAGAGAGGGTTTTCCCTTCAAGGCTCGCAAGAGGATGAACCAATGCGTTCAGGTGTGATTGCACAGAAAGTGGGTATGACACGCGTCTATAACGACGCAGGTGAACATATCCCTGTAACAGTATTGCGACTGGATAACGTACAAGTCGTTGCCCAGCGCACGGAAGACAAGAATGGCTACACCGCAGTTCAGCTCGGTGCCGGCCAGTCCAAGGTCAAGAACACGACGAAGGCGCTTCGCGGTCATTTTGCCGCTGCCAACGTCGAGCCGAAAGCCAAGCTCGTCGAGTTCCGGGTTTCCCCCGAGAACCTGATCGACATCGGTGCAACACTGACCGCAAATCATTTTCAGTCCGGCCAGCTGGTCGACGTCACTGGAACCACGATCGGTAAAGGTTTTGCCGGTGCTATGAAGCGTCACAACTTCGGTGGTGGCCGCGCTTCGCACGGTAACTCCGTATCGCACCGTGCACACGGTTCGACCGGTAACAACCAGGATCCGGGCCGCGTCTGGAAGGGCAAGCGCATGGCTGGTCATATGGGCCAGACGCGCGTTACGACCCAGAACCTCGAAGTCGTTTCGACCGATGAAGACCGTGGCCTCATCCTCGTGAAGGGTGCAGTTCCCGGCTCGAAGGGTTCCTGGATCATCGTCCGCGACGCCGTCAAGTCGGCTGCGAAGTAAGGGAGCCTTATCATGGAATTGAACGTCAAAACCCTCGAGGGAAAAGACGCCGGCAAGGTTTCTCTGTCGGATGAGATCTTCGGCCTCGACCCCCGCCAGGACATCCTGGCCCGTATGGTTCGCTGGCAGCTTGCAAAGAAGCAGCAGGGAACCCACAAGTCCAAGAACCGGTCGGAAGTTTCCCGCACCGGCGCGAAGATGTACAAGCAGAAGGGTACGGGCCGCGCTCGTCACCATTCGGCTCGCGCACCGCAGTTCCGCGGCGGCGGCAAGGCCCACGGCCCGGTCGTTCGCAGCCACGCACATGACCTTCCCAAGAAGGTTCGTGCGCTTGCTCTGCGTCACGCCCTGTCTGCAAAGCTGAAGGCTGAAGAACTGATCATCGTCGATCAGCTCGTCGCGTCCGAAGCAAAGACCAAGGCTCTGCTGGGCAGCTTCGCTTCGCTTGGCCTGACCAACGCTCTCGTCATCGGTGGCGCCGAACTTGATGGCAACTTCAAGCTCGCTGCTCAGAACATCCCGAATGTGGACGTTCTGCCGGTACAGGGCATCAATGTTTACGACATCCTGCGCCGTGGCAAGCTGGTGCTTTCCAAGGCTGCTGTAGAGGCTCTGGAGGAGCGGTTCAAATGACGGATCTTCGCCACTACGATGTGATCGTATCTCCTTCGATCACGGAAAAGTCGACGCTGGTATCCGAACAGAACCAGGTCGTATTCAACGTCGCCAAAAGCGCTTCCAAGCCTGAAATCAAGGCTGCCGTGGAAGCTCTCTTCGGCGTCAAAGTCACGGCTGTGAACACGCTTATCCGCAAGGGTAAGACCCGTCGTTTCCGTGGGTTCGCCGGTAAGCTTAAGGACGTCAAGAAAGCCGTCGTTACGCTCGCCGAAGGTCAATCCATCGACGTGTCCACCGGACTCTAAAGGTTAGGCCCAAGCGGGCAAAGACCCAAAAGGGAACAAGAATATGGCATTGAAAAGTTTCAATCCGACCACGCCGAGCCAGCGTCAGCTGGTTATCGTGGACCGCGCTTCGCTCTACAAGGGCAAGCCGGTAAAGGCTCTCACCCAGGGCCTCAGCTCCAAGGGTGGCCGTAACAACCAGGGCCGGATCACCGTCCGTTTCCAGGGTGGCGGTCACAAGCGGACCTACCGTCTGGTTGACTTCAAGCGTCGCAAGTTCGACGTTGAAGGCACCGTTGAACGTTTGGAATACGACCCCAACCGCACCGCGTTCATCGCGCTGGTTACGTATACCGACGGCGAACAGGCTTACATTCTCGCGCCACAGCGTCTCGCTGCCGGTGACAAGGTGATCGCCTCCGACAAGGCAGTGGACGTGAAGCCCGGCAACACCATGCCGCTTCAGTACATTCCTGTTGGTTCGATCATCCACAACGTCGAGATGAAGCCGGGCAAGGGCGGTCAGATCGCTCGCTCCGCCGGTACGTATGTCCAGCTCGTCGGCCGCGATGCCGGTATGGCCATCCTGCGTCTCAACTCGGGCGAACAGCGTCTGGTGCACGGCTCCTGCCTCGCATCGATCGGCGCTGTTTCGAACTCGGATCACGGCAACATCAACGACGGTAAAGCCGGTCGTTCGCGTTGGCGTGGCAAGCGTCCGCACGTTCGCGGCGTCGTCATGAACCCGGTCGACCACCCGCACGGTGGTGGTGAAGGTCGCACGTCGGGTGGTCGCCACCCGGTTACTCCGTGGGGCAAGCCCACGAAGGGCAAGCGCACCCGTTCGAACAAGTCGACCGACAAGTTCATCATGCGCTCGCGCCATCAGCGTAAGAAGTAAGAGAGGTAGTCACTAATGGCTCGTTCAGTATGGAAAGGTCCGTTTGTTGACGGCTATCTTCTCACCAAGGCTGAGAAGGTGCGCGAGAGCGGACGTAACGAAGTAATCAAGATCTGGAGCCGTCGCTCCACGATCCTGCCGCAGTTCGTTGGTCTGACGTTCGGCGTCTACAACGGCAGCAAGCATGTGCCCGTCTCCGTCAACGAAGACATGGTCGGACACAAGTTCGGTGAATTCTCTCCGACCCGTACCTATTACGGTCACGGCGCGGACAAGAAGGCAAAGAGGAAGTAATCATGGCGAAGGCTAAGACCGAACGCCGGCTGAAGGACAATGAGGCTCAGGCCATTGCCCGTACGCTCCGCGTCAGCCCCCAGAAACTGAACCTGGTTGCCGCTCTTATCCGTGGCAAGAAGGTTGATCGCGCTCTCGCCGAGCTCGAATTCTCCCGCAAGCGCATTGCAGGCACCGTCAAGAAGACGCTCGAATCTGCAATTGCCAATGCGGAAAACAACCATGACCTCGACGTCGACGCTCTCGTCGTCGCCGAGGCCTATGTTGGCAAGTCCATCACCATGAAGCGTTTCCACGCCCGTGGCCGTGGTCGTGCTTCCCGCATTGAAAAGCCGTTCTCTCACCTCACGATCGTTGTTCGTGAAGTTGAGGAAAAAGGGGAGGCCGCATAATGGGTCAGAAAATCAATCCGATTGGCTTCCGCCTCGGCATCAACCGTACCTGGGACAGCCGCTGGTACGCTGACACCGCTGAATACGGCAAGCTTCTGCATGAAGACCTGAAGATCCGGGCTTACCTGATCAAGGAACTCAAGCAGGCCGGCATCGCCAAGGTCGTCATCGAGCGTCCGCACAAGAAGTGCCGCGTCACGATCCACTCGGCTCGTCCGGGTCTGATCATCGGCAAGAAGGGTGCAGACATCGAGAAGCTTCGCAAGAAGCTTTCCGAGATGACCAACTCCGAAACGCACCTCAACATCGTTGAAGTGCGCAAGCCGGAAATCGACGCGACGCTGGTTGCCCAGTCGATCGCTCAGCAGCTCGAGCGCCGCGTGGCTTTCCGCCGTGCGATGAAGCGTGCTGTTCAGTCCGCAATGCGTCTTGGCGCCGAAGGCATCAAGATCACCTGCGGCGGCCGTCTCGGTGGTGCAGAAATCGCTCGTACCGAATGGTACCGCGAAGGTCGCGTTCCGTTGCACACGCTGCGTGCGGACATCGACTACGGCACAGCCGAAGCTGAAACCGCATTCGGTATCTGCGGCATCAAGGTCTGGATCTTCAAGGGCGAAATCCTTGAGCACGATCCGATGGCTTCTGAGCGTCGCGGTCTCGAAGGCGACGCACAGGGCCCTGCAAGCCGTGAGCGTGGCGATCGTTCCGATCGTCGTCGCGAAAACGCTTGATTGACGCTGGCGAAAGATAAGCTCGGAGAAGTAAGAAAATGTTGCAGCCAAAGCGTACTAAGTACCGTAAGCAGTTCAAGGGACGCATCAAAGGCGTCGCCAAGGGCGGCTTTGACCTGGCATTCGGTGAATTCGGCTTGAAGTCGCAGGAACCGAACCGCGTGAATGCACGCGAGATCGAAGCGGCCCGCCGCGCGATCACGCGTTACATGAAGCGCGCAGGTCGTGTGTGGATCCGCGTATTCCCCGACGTTCCGGTTACGGCCAAGCCGACCGAAGTTCGTATGGGTAAGGGCAAGGGTTCGGTCGATTACTGGGCATGCAAGGTCAAGCCCGGTCGTATGATGTTCGAGATCGACGGTGTTACCGAGGAGATCGCCCGTGAGGCGCTTCGTCTCGGCGCTGCCAAGCTCTCGGTCAAGACGCGCTTCGTACAGCGCATCGCAGAGTAAGGAGCAAGGCACATGAAAGCCGATGAAGTTCGCGGCCTCAGCGCCGACCAGCTCAAGGACAAGCTCGCCGATCTGAAGAAGGAGCAGTTCAACCTGCGCTTCCAGAAGGCAACTGGTCAGCTGGAGAAGTCCTCGCGCATCAACGAAGTCCGCAAGGATATCGCCCGCGTTAAAACCATTGCCCGCCAGAAGGCGGCAGAAGCCAAGGCCTAAGGAAAAATAATATGCCGAAACGCATTCTGCAGGGCGTCGTAGTGTCCGACAAGAACGAGAAGACTGTCGTAGTTCGTGTTGAGCGTCGATTCGCTCACCCGCTGCTTCAGAAGACCGTTCGTCGTTCGAAGAAGTACAAGGCACACGACGAGAACAATCAGTATAAGGTCGGCGATGTCGTTTCCATCGAGGAATGCGCACCGATCTCCAAGGACAAGCGCTGGACGGTTGTATCCGCCCAGGCTTAATTTCATCAGAATCGCGCCAGGTCTCTTGAACTTGGCGCGAATTCCTGTATGAAGCACCGCAAGGACGCTCGTGAATCGAGCGTCTTTTGCTTTGATGCGCACGGAAGGTCCTTCGGGAAACCACCCTGTCACGACATTTCCGCGCAAGACGAAGATATATTCATAAGCTGGGGCAGGGGGCTCGCTCGGGAGAGTTTGCCCAACCGTTCCGGTAACAACAAGAAGGCGACCTGACATGATTCAGATGCAAACAAACCTCGACGTGGCGGATAATTCCGGCGCACGTCGTGTCATGTGCATCAAGGTGCTGGGCGGCTCGAAGCGCAAATATGCTTCTGTTGGCGACATTATTGTCGTTTCCATCAAGGAAGCTATTCCGCGCGGCCGCGTCAAGAAGGGCGACGTGATGAAGGCGGTTGTCGTTCGCACCGCCAAGGACATCCGTCGCGCTGACGGCAGCGTCATCCGTTTCGATAACAACGCAGCCGTTCTTATCGACAACAAGAAAGAGCCGATCGGCACCCGTATCTTCGGACCGGTTCCGCGCGAACTTCGCGCCAAGAACCACATGAAGATCATCTCGCTGGCTCCAGAAGTGCTGTAAGGAGCTATAGCGATGCAGAAAATTCGTAAAGGCGACAAAGTTGTCGTATTGACCGGTAAGGACAAGGGCCGTACCGGCGAAGTAATCCAGGTGATGCCGAAAGAAGACCGTGCCGTTGTGCGTGGCGTAAACATGGTGAAGCGTCACCAGCGCCAGACCCAGGCACAGGAAGCCGGCATCATCAACAAGGAAGCATCCTTGCACATCTCCAACATCGCCATCGTCGACAAGGATGGCAAGCCGACCCGCGTTGGTTTCTCTGTTGTGGATGGCAAGAAGGTCCGCGTGGCCAAGCGTTCGGGAGAAGTGATCGATGGCTGATAAGTACGAGCCGCGTCTCAAGACGGAATACGTTTCCCGTATCCGTGGCGCCATGCAGGAGAAGTTCTCCTACGCCAACGTGATGATGATCCCGAAGCTTGAAAAGATCGTGATCAACATGGGTGTTGGCGAGGCAACTGCCGACTCCAAGAAGCCCACGATTGCTGCCGCCGATCTGGCTGCAATTGCTGGCCAGAAGCCGGTCGTTACCCGCGCTCGCAACTCGATCGCTGGTTTCAAGGTTCGCGAAGGCATGCCGATCGGTGCGAAGGTTACCCTTCGTGGCGCACGCATGTACGAATTCCTTGATCGTCTGGTCAACATCGCGCTGCCGCGCGTTCGCGACTTCCGGGGCCTGAACCCGAAGAGCTTTGACGGCCGTGGCAACTTCGCCATGGGCATCAAGGAACACATTGTGTTCCCTGAGATCAACTACGATAAGGTTGATCAGATGTGGGGCATGGACATCATCGTTTGCACGACGGCGACGTCGGACGACGAAGCTCGGGCTCTGCTGACAGAGTTCAACTTCCCGTTCCGTCACTAACCGTAACGACGAGCGTAGAAAAGGAACTCCGATATGGCGAAAACAAGCGCAGTTGAAAAGAACAAGCGCCGCCGCAAGTCGGTCGCCCAGCAGGCCGCCAAGCGCGCTGCACTGAAGGCGATCGTGATGAACCAGTCCCTTCCGATCGAAGACCGGTTCAAGGCCACTCTGAAGCTCGCTTCGCTGCCGCGTGACGGCTCGAAGACGCGTATCCGCAACCGCTGCGAAGTAACGGGCCGTCCGCGCGCGTTCTATCGCAAGCTCAAGATGTCGCGTATCGCGCTTCGTGAGCTGGGCAATTCCGGCAAGGTGCCGGGCATTGTCAAGTCGAGCTGGTAAGGAGACGGGCACATGACCATGACTGATCCTTTGGGTGATATGCTCACCCGCATCCGCAATGGTGCCGCTCGCCGCAAGTCTGCGGTAAGCACGCCTGCTTCCAGCCTCCGCGCACGCGTTCTCGACGTGCTGCAGGCTGAAGGCTACATTCGCGGTTATTCCAAGGTCGATTTCGAAAACGGCAAGTCCGAATTCACGATCGAGCTGAAGTACTACGAAGGCGCGTCCGTGATCCGTGAGATCGGCCGCGTTTCCAAGCCGGGCCGCCGGGTTTATGTCTCGGTAAAGTCCATTCCGCAGGTCGCGAACGGCCTCGGCATCACCATCCTTTCGACCCCGAAGGGCGTGATGGCCGATCACCAGGCTCGCGAACAGAACGTTGGTGGCGAGGTTCTTTGCTCGGTCTTCTAAGACCCGAGCAAGGATCTCCATAACGAACAGACAGGATTGAATAATGTCTCGTATCGGTAAAAAGCCCGTTCCGGTTCCCGCAGGTGTGACGGCCAATGTCGACGGCCAGAAGGTCACTGCGAAGGGCCCGAAGGGTGAACTGTTTTTCGTCGCTAACGACGACATTCAGCTGAAGCTCGAAGATAACGGCGTTTCCGTAACGCCGGCTAACGGCACCAAGGAAGCTCGTTCGAAGTGGGGCATGTCCCGCACGATGATCGAGAACATCTTCAAGGGTGTTAAGGACGGTTACGAGCGCAAACTCGAAATCAACGGCGTCGGTTACCGTGCCGCCATGCAGGGCAAGAACCTGCAGCTGGCTCTCGGCTTTTCCCACGACGTGGTTTACGAGCCGCCGGTCGGCATCACCATTGCCGTTCCGAAGCCGACGGAAATCATCGTTTCCGGCATCAACAAGCAGCAGGTTGGCCAGGTAGCCGCGGAAATCCGCGAATACCGCGGTCCCGAGCCCTACAAGGGTAAGGGCGTGAAGTACGCTGAAGAGCGTATTGTCCGCAAAGAAGGCAAGAAGAAGTAAGGATCACGCGAAATGGCTAGCAGGAAAGAAGCACTTGCACGTCGCGCGAGCCGTGTGCGCCGCCAGATCAAGGCGGTTGCCAACGGCCGCCCGCGCCTGTCGGTTCATCGCTCGTCGAAGAACATCTACGCCCAGATCATCGATGACGTTGCTGGCAAGACGCTTGCGTCTGCCTCCACGCTCGAAGCAGATCTGCGCGGCTCGCTCAAGACTGGCGCCGACGTTGCAGCAGCAGCTGTCGTAGGCAAGCTGGTTGCCGAGCGTGGCGTCAAGGCTGGCGTCAAGGATGTCGTATTCGATCGTGGCGCGTTCATCTATCACGGCCGCATCAAGGCCCTGGCAGACGCTGCCCGCGAAAGCGGTCTGAACTTCTGATTTTTTTCCGCCCGGACAACGATCCGGGCGGAATTTCACCGGGCCATGCGGGTCTCCTCAAAGAGGCCGGTGGTCTTTTCGTTTGCCGTTCCACCCGTAAAAGAAAAAGGACAAGGACAATGGCACAGGAAAAAAGAGGTTCTCGCGACGATCGCCAGAACCGTGAAGAGCGCGATAGCGAATTCGTCGACAAGCTGGTCGCGATCAACCGCGTTGCAAAGGTTGTTAAGGGTGGCCGTCGCTTCGGCTTCGCCGCTCTCGTCGTCGTCGGCGACCAGAAGGGCCGCGTTGGCTTCGGTCACGGCAAGGCTCGCGAAGTTCCGGAAGCCATCCGTAAGGCTACCGAGAGCGCCAAGCGCGATCTGATCTTCGTTCCGCTGCGCGATGGCCGCACGCTGCATCACGACGTCAATGGCCGTCACGGCGCAGGCAAGGTTCTGCTGCGTTCGGCCAAGGCCGGTACCGGTATCATCGCCGGTGGCCCGATGCGCGCTGTTTTCGAAACCCTGGGTGTTCACGACGTTGTTGCCAAGTCGACCGGTTCTTCGAACCCGTACAACATGGTTCGCGCAACGTTCGACGCTCTGAAGCATCAGGTTCATCCGAAGGACATCGCTGCACAGCGCGGTCTCAAGTATGCGACGCTTCAGGCTCGTCGTGCCGCCTCCGGCAACGCTTCTGAAGAATAAGGAGCTGGATCATGGCCAAGAAGACTACTGAAGCCAAGAAGACTGTTACGGTCGAACAGATCGGCAGCCCTATTCGCCGCCCGGCAATCCAGCGTCAGACGCTGGTCGGTCTGGGTCTCAACAAGATGCATCGTCAGCGCACCCTGGAAGATACTCCTGCGGTTCGCGGCATGATCCGTGCGGTCCAGCATCTCGTTCGCGTCGTTGACGAGAAGTGAGACGGAGTAACCTATCATGAAACTCAATGAAATCAGAGACAACGAAGGCTCCTCCAAGGACCGTATCCGCGTAGGTCGCGGTATCGGTTCCGGCAAGGGCAAGACCGGTGGTCGCGGTGTGAAGGGTCAGAAGGCTCGTTCGGGCGTCGCCATCAACGGTTTTGAAGGCGGTCAGATGCCAATCTACCGTCGTCTGCCGAAGCGCGGTTTCAACAACATCTTCGCTTCCGAATATGTTGTCGTATCGCTCGGCCGCATTCAGACCGCTATCGACGCCAAGAAGCTTGACGCTTCCGCAACGATCGATGCTGCAGCTCTCAAGGCTGCCGGCATCATCCGTCGCGCCAAGGACGGCGTTCGCATTCTCGCTGACGGCGAGCTGAAGGCAAAGGTCGCTTTCGAAGTTGCCGGCGCTTCCAAGCCTGCAATCGAAAAGATCGAAAAGGCCGGCGGCTCGATCAAGCTTCTCGCTGTTGCAGTAGAAGCTTCCGAGTAATATATACACTTCAGACGCCCGGGGCGCATAGTCGCTCCGGGCGTTTGCGCTCCCTGGCCTATGGTGCTTTCGATCTAAATCGATTTATAGAGCATCAGGGCAATCTCTTCGCGGTGTGCTTCCTTGGCCCCGCTTGCGGCAGAAAGTGCTGCAGGGAGAGCCTCACAGTTCTTGAACTTCCGTAGGGGAGGGGATAGGACATAAAAAACAGGGTGAGGCATGATGGCGGTCGAGAGCCGCATTTGTCCGAAGCCCGGTTTTGACCAGTATCTTTTAGACCTTTCCGCATCGGCCGGTTGCGCTGGCTGGCAAGGGTCATTCGGAGAAATTTATGGCTTCAGCAGCGGAACAACTGGCTTCGAACCTGAATTTTTCGACCTTCGCTAAGGCGGAGGATCTGAAAAAGCGTCTCTGGTTTACTCTTGCCGCACTTCTCGTCTACCGTCTCGGCACCCATATTCCGCTTCCGGGCCTGAACCCCGAAGCCTATGCGCAGGCCTTCCGTGGCCAGGCCAACGGTATTCTCGGTCTTTTCAACATGTTTGCGGGTGGCGCTGTCGAGCGCATGGCGATCTTCGCCCTCGGCATCATGCCTTACATCTCCGCTTCGATCATCGTGCAGCTCATGACGTCGGTCGTGCCGTCGCTCGAAGCGTTGAAGAAGGAAGGCGAAGCCGGCCGCAAGATCATCAACCAGTACACCCGCTACGGCACGGTGCTGCTCGGCACGCTGCAGGCCTATGGCATTGCGGTCGGCCTTGAAAGCGGCAACGGCCTTGTGGTCGATCCCGGCTGGTTCTTCCGCGTTTCCACCGTCATCACGCTGCTCGGCGGCACGATGTTCCTGATGTGGCTCGGTGAGCAGATCACTTCGCGTGGTATCGGCAACGGTATTTCGCTGATCATCTTCGCGGGTATTGCCGCAGGCCTGCCCAAGGCGCTCGCCGGCACGCTCGAACTCGGCCGTACCGGTGCGCTTTCGACCCCGCTCATCCTGATGGTTGTCGTGGTCGCCATCGGTGTCATCGCTCTTATCGTCTTCGTGGAGCGCGCCCAGCGCCGTCTGCTCATTCAATATCCGAAGCGACAGGTCGGCAACCGGATGTTCCAGGGCGATACTTCGCATCTGCCGCTGAAGCTCAACACGGCCGGCGTCATTCCCGCGATCTTCGCATCTTCGCTGCTGCTTCTGCCGGCAACGGCTGCTGGTTTTGCCGGCAACACCAACCTGCCGGCCTGGGCGACTTCGATCATCGCGTCGCTGCAGCACGGACAGCCGCTGTTCATGGCGCTCTATGGCCTGCTGATCGCGTTCTTCGCGTTTTTCTATACGGCGATAGTCTTCAATCCGAAGGACACCGCAGATAACCTCAAGAAGCATGGCGGCTTCATTCCGGGCATTCGTCCGGGCGAGCGCACCGCGGAGTACATTGATTACGTCCTGACCCGTATCACCGTGGTCGGCGCGATTTATCTGGTCTTCGTGTGTATCCTTCCTGAGACACTTATCGCACGCACGGGCATTCCATTAGCCCTTGGTGGTACTTCGCTTTTGATCGTTGTCAGTGTAACTCTGGATACGGTTGCGCAGATTCAGGGCCACCTGATCGCGCAGCAATATGAAGGGCTGATCAAGAAGTCGAAGTTGCGTGGAGGAAAGAGGGGACGATGAGACTGATATTTTTGGGTCCGCCGGGTGCGGGCAAGGGAACCCAGGCCAAGCGCCTGACTGATAAGTACGGGATCCCGCAGCTTTCCACCGGTGACATGCTTCGCGCTGCGGTCAGCGCGGGCACCGAAATCGGCAAACGCGCCAAGGCCGTCATGGACGCCGGCGGGCTTGTTTCCGACGATATCGTCAATCAGATCGTTTCCGAACGCATCGAAGCACCGGACTGTGCCAAGGGCTTTATTCTGGACGGCTATCCGCGCACCGTTCCGCAGGCCAAGGCGCTTGCAGACAACATGCGCAAGAAGAATCTGGTCCTAGATGCCGTTATCGAACTCAAGGTCGACGAAGAGGCGTTGATTCGCCGAATCGAAAACCGTGTGGCTGAAACCATTGCCGCCGGCGGCACGGTTCGCTCGGATGACAATCCGGAAGCGTTCCGCAAGCGCCTGACGGAATATCGCGAGAAGACCGCGCCGCTGTCTGCCTATTACAGCGAACAGGGCGAACTCGTAACGCTTGACGGTATGGCTGACGTCGATGCTGTCACCGAGGCCATCGAGCGCGTTCTCGAGAAAGCCTCCGCCTGATCATGGAGCGGATGGGCGAGGCTGTTGTGTTCTTGCCCATATCTCGCTTCCGCATGGCGACTGATCCTTTGGATCGCAAAAGAATCTTGGCGGAGCCGGTTGCTTTTTTGCGCTGATTCCGTTAAACACCGCGCCAACTCGCGACATCCCAAGCGACTGGCGCGGATTTCCCTGAGGGAAGGGAGATCCGGGTTCGGTCGTTTTGACTTGTCGCGGACATCAATTTTGAACTGGCGGTCTCGGCCGCTCGAATGGAATCACCACTTGCCGGATGGCAACTGGAACCAAGGAGAAAAGACGTGGCACGTATCGCTGGCGTCAACATCCCGACTGCAAAGCGCGTTGTTATTGCGCTGACCTACATTCACGGGATTGGTCCGAAATTCGCGCAGGAAATCATGGACAAGGTCGGTCTTCCGGCTGACAAGCGCGTTCATCAGCTGACGGATGCTGAAGTTCTTCAGATCCGCGAAGCCATCGACCGCGACTACCAGGTCGAAGGTGACCTGCGTCGCGATACGTCGATGAACATCAAGCGTTTGATGGACCTCGGCTGCTACCGCGGCCTGCGTCACCGTCGTGGCCTTCCGGTCCGCGGTCAGCGCACGCACACCAACGCCCGCACCCGTAAGGGTCCGGCGAAGGCTATCGCTGGTAAGAAGAAGTAATTTTCCGGTTCTCCGGAAAGGGGAGGCTGGTGCAGTCCGCGCCAGCCTTTCTGAGTTTGGCGTGAAGCTCGGATACGGGTCGATCGCCGGTGTAGCCGCTGGTGTTACGGCGGTGAAGAGATCAATGAAAGGTATAAAATGGCCAAGGAAGCCGCACGCGTTCGCCGTCGCGAACGTAAAAATATTACGTCGGGCGTCGCGCACGTCAACTCGACCTTCAACAACACGATGATCACCATCACCGACGCACAGGGCAATGCTATTGCCTGGTCGTCTGCTGGTGCCAAGGGCTTCAAAGGTTCGCGTAAGTCGACCCCGTTCGCTGCCCAGATCGCTGCTGAAGATTGCGCGAAGAAGGCTCAGGAACACGGCATGAAGTCGCTTGAAGTTGAAGTTTGCGGTCCGGGTTCCGGTCGTGAATCGGCACTTCGCGCTCTGCAGGCTGCCGGTTTCATGATCACCTCCATTCGCGACGTGACGCCGATCCCGCACAACGGTTGCCGTCCGCGCAAGAAGCGCCGCGTCTGACGCGACCGTGGTTCGGAAATTCCGCCTTTCCCCAGGTCAGGCGGAATTTTCGTGTATCTGGCGTGTGCGCGTCGATTTCGATCGACGGACTTGCGCTCAAGAACCCACCGATGAACCACTGAATTAGGTTCCTCTCGGTGTTTTCATGCTCGGTCCGTCACGATTGGATGGTGGCGGCGAACGGAAGGTTTAAAGATGATTCAGAAGAACTGGCAGGAACTTATCAAGCCGAACAAGGTCGAGTTCACCTCGTCCAGCCGCACCAAGGCAACGCTCGTTGCCGAGCCGCTGGAACGTGGTTTCGGCCTCACCCTCGGCAACGCGCTGCGTCGCGTTCTGTTGTCTTCTCTGCGCGGCGCCGCTGTTACGGCCGTGCAGATCGACGGTGTCCTGCACGAATTCTCCTCCATCCCCGGCGTTCGGGAAGATGTGACGGATATCGTGCTCAACATCAAGGAAATCGCCATCAAGATGGATGGCGACGATTCCAAGCGCATGGTCGTGCGCAAGCAGGGCCCAGGTGCCGTAACCGCTGGTGATATCCAGACGGTTGGCGACATCGAGATCCTGAACCCCGACCACGTGATCTGCACGCTTGATGATGGCGCTGAAATCCGCATGGAATTCACCGTCAACAACGGCAAGGGTTACGTACCGGCTGAGCGCAACCGCGCGGAAGATGCCCCGATTGGCCTCATTCCGGTGGACAGCCTCTATTCTCCGGTCAAGAAAGTGTCCTACAAGGTGGAAAACACCCGTGAAGGTCAGGTTCTCGACTATGACAAGCTGATCATGACGATCGAGACCAACGGTTCGGTTTCCGGCGAAGACGCCGTTGCCTTCGCCGCTCGTATTCTTCAGGACCAGCTCGGCGTCTTCGTCAACTTCGACGAGCCGCAGAAGGAAGCAGAAGAAGAATCGGTTACCGAACTCGCGTTCAACCCGGCGCTTCTCAAGAAGGTCGACGAGCTGGAGCTGTCGGTTCGTTCGGCTAACTGCCTGAAGAACGACAACATCGTCTATATCGGCGACCTGATCCAGAAGACCGAAGCCGAAATGCTTCGCACGCCGAACTTTGGTCGCAAGTCGCTGAACGAAATCAAGGAAGTTCTCGCTTCCATGGGTCTGCACCTCGGTATGGAAGTACCGGCATGGCCGCCTGAGAACATCGAAGATCTCGCCAAGCGTTACGAAGACCAGTACTAACAATCAAAAAGGCAGACCCTTTAAAGACTGCCTTTCCCCGTCAAACAGCAGGTAAGTCACCTGCATGTGCCAGGAAACGGCAGGTCCGGATAGGAAGCCTGCACTAAAGGAGAATAGCAATGCGCCACGGAAATTCAGGCCGCAAGCTCAATAGAACCGCCAGCCACCGCAAGGCAATGTTTGCCAACATGGCTGCTTCGCTCATCACCCATGAGCAGATCGTAACCACCCTTCCGAAGGCGAAGGAAATCCGTCCGATCGTCGAGCGTCTCGTGACCCTCGGCAAGCGCGGCGACCTGCACGCTCGTCGTCAGGCGATCTCGCAGATCAAGGATCAGGACGCCGTTCGCAAGCTGTTCGACGCGATCGCTTCGCGTTACGCAACCCGCAACGGCGGCTACCTGCGTATCATGAAGGCCGGCTTCCGCCAGGGCGACAACGCGGCTCTCGCCGTTGTTGAATTCGTCGAGCGCGATGTTGATGCCAAGGGCGCAGCCGACAAGGCTCGCGTTGCCGCAGAAGCTGCTGCTGCCGAAGCCGCATAAGTTCTGACGCCTTCAGGCGTCGTGAATTAAAAAGCCGGGTGAGAGATCACCCGGCTTTTTTGCGTTCGTCTATTGGGAGTAGGAGCAGTTGGGACTTCCGCCATCGCAAAGGTTTGATGGGGGAGGGAGCGCCTCAGTTCCGAAGGTATAGTTCAGGGCTGCGAACCATCCGCTCAAACGTAACCCTGAAGGAAAGTATAGTCTCACTCCGGAACGTGGATGCGGCCCTTGATGTGCTTGAGGTGCGCGACAATTGTAAAGGTCATGATGACCAGCAGCGACCATGAACTCCACTTTCCGATGTGGACGACGGACCAGGCGCCGATTTGATCGGGGTATTTCCAGATGCCGAAGAAGGTGGAGATGTTTTCCGCCAGCCAGACGAAAAAGCCGATCAGGACGAAGGAGAGAAGCAGAGGCATCTTGCGGTCGCGATCATAGGGGCGGTAAACGACGGTGGCGCGGGAATAGAGGCCGATGGTGCAGGCGGCGATGTACCAGCGGTAATCGCCGATGAAGTGATGGGTGAAGAAGTTGGCGTAGATGGCGATACCGATCAGGGTCGCCATCCAGTAGGCGGGATAGTGGCGAATGCGCACATCCAGCAGCCGCCACGCCTGAATGATGTAGCTGCCGACGGCGGCATACATGAAACCGGAAAAGAGCGGTACGCCTAGCACTTTGGTGTAGGCGAAATCCGGATAAGACCATGACTGGATGGCGCTCGACGTCTTGAACACTTCCAGTGCGAAGCCGACGATATGGAACAGCAGGATGGCCTTGGCCTCGTCAAGCGTTTCGAGCCTGCTCCAGATCATGAAGAACTGGATGCCGAGCGCAATGATCAGCAGCACGTCATATCGGGGAATGCCGAGCACGCCGCCATGCGGCACCACGAAGATGGAGACGAAGAACAAGCCCGCGAACATGCAGGCCCGTGCCTCCTTGATGCCGAAATACAGAAACTCTACGATAAAACGCCTGATGCCCTTGAGTTCGCCCCAGGGATAGGTATCGCAGAGCAGATTGTCCAAGACGGAGAGGCGACTTGCGGCCGGGCTTGTTGTTGTGCTCATTTCCGTCCCCGATCTCAGTTCGTTACCTTTCATACGAAAACCCGAAGGAAGCCGTATGGGCCTGCCGCGCGTATCCCCATCTTATTTAGCCCGCATCCGGTTTCTGGCGGCGGCGATGGCGGTGATCGTCTGCGGCCTTTGCCTGCGGACCTTCGGTTACGATGTGGGACTGCCGTTCGTGGCGGTAAAATATGGCGGATCAGTGCTCTGGGGTGCGATGGTTTATCTGTTGCTGGCGACCGTCTTTCCCTACCGTTGGCGTGGCTATGAGGTCCATGCCGCCATTATTGCGGCTATCCTCGTGGAACTCGTCCGGCTTGTTCATTTCCCGGCGCTGGATGGGTTTCGCGCAACGACCTCCGGCGCTTTGCTGCTCGGCCGTGTTTTTTCGCTGTGGAATATAGTCTGTTATATCGCGGGAATTGGGGCCGCCCCCATTATGGCCGGACGGGTCTGGCGCGTTTCGCCCTCTTCATCGCCATGATCGACGGCCGAACCAGCCGGTATCCGAGCAACACCACCATCGTGCTGATATAAAATACCGGCTCCAGCGTGATCGATTTTCGCGCCAGCACGAAATGCAGCACGCCGACGATGAGCACGAGATAGACGAGTTTGTGCAGCGTGTTCCAGCGGCTGCCAAGCTTGCGGATCGACCAGCGGTTGGAGGTGAGCGCAAGTGGAATGAGCATGGTAAGCCCTGCCATGCCGAGCATGATATAGGGCCGTTTCAGAATATCGCCGGCGATGGAGCTGATGATCAGGCCACGGTCCAGCACCAGATAGACGGTGAAATGCGCCAGCACGTAATAAAAGGCGATCAGCCCCAGAGCGCGGCGATAGGCGATGAGGTTGATATTGAACAGGTCGCGCAGCGGCGTCACCAGAAGCCCGAGACAGAGGAAACGCAGCGCCCAGATGCCGAGCAGGTGCTCGAAATCCTTGACCGGATTGAAGCCGAGACCACCGGTTGCGGCGAGGTAGAAATACCAGACGCCCGGACAGAGGCCGATCGCATAAAGCGACCAGATAGCCGCCGGCTGATAACGCTTCGGCAGCGACGGAAGCGAAAAGGCGAGGGCCATGGTCAGTAATTCGCTTTCAGGTCCATGCCGCTATAGAGGCCTGCTACCTCGTCATAACCGTTGAACATCAGGGTAGGGCGGTTCTGGGTGCCGAAAAAGCCGCCTTCGCCGATGCGCTGTTCCGTCGCCTGGCTCCAGCGCGGATGGTCCACATGCGGATTGACGTTAGAGTAGAAGCCATATTCGCGGGCGTTGGAGTTTTTCCACGTCGTTTCCGGCTGTTTCTCGGTCAATGAAATCCGGACGATGGATTTGATGCCCTTGAAACCGTATTTCCACGGAACAACGAGGCGGATGGGCGCACCATTCTGGTTCGGCAGCGTTTCGCCGTAAAGGCCGACGGCGAGGATGGTTAGCGGATGGCGTGCCTCATCGAGGCGCAGACCCTCGACATAGGGCCAGGACAAAGGCTGGAACAGACCGCTCTGGCCGGGCATTTCTTCCGGCCGCACCACGGTTTCGAAGGAGACGTATTTCGCGCTGCCAAGCGGCTCCACCTTGTCGAGCAGCGCGGCGAGAGGGAAACCGATCCATGGAATAACCATCGACCAGCCCTCGACACAGCGCATGCGATAGGTACGCTCTTCGAGCTGATATTTCATCAGCTCTTCGATGCCGAATTCCTGCGGTTTGGAGACAAGGCCATCCACCTTCACGGTCCATGGGGTGGGCTTGAACTTGCCGGAATTTTCCTTGGGGTCGGATTTTCCGACGCCGAATTCGTAAAAATTGTTGTAGCTGGTGACGGCGTCGAGCGGGGTGAGCTTTTCATCCAGCTTGTAGGCGCCGGGTTTCGCCGCAAGCGGAGCGGCAATTGCCTCTCGGCCGCCAAGCCCGATTGCCGCAAGTCCTGCCGCCGTACCGAGGAAGCCGCGTCGGGACAGGTAGATATTCTTCGGCGTGATTTCTGTAGCCGCGATCAGGGGCGGACGATAGGCGGGCATTTCAACCTCCACAAAAGTCGGGTGCATCGGCGATAAATCGATTATGATAGGCTATACGGCTGCTGCACAGATATGTTTCAGCGCGTCGTGCAAAAACAACGGCCGGGCGGCGGAAATCGCGCATTTGTGATAAGTGGTCGCGTGAATTGCTGCACCGGGAAGCGGCGTACCGTACCGAACCGTACTGTTTTGCCTGAAGGTGACAGTGACAGGGCTTGCGGTTTGCGCTAGAAAAACCGCAAAATAGGGCAGGAGCTATTTTTACCGCCTTTGCGGCAATGCGCTCTTCGCCATGAGATCGAGGAAAACACCATGCCAGCCTATCGCTCAAGAACGACAACCCACGGCCGCAACATGGCGGGCGCGCGCGGCCTGTGGCGCGCCACCGGCATGAAGGACAGCGATTTCGGCAAGCCGATCATCGCTGTCGTCAATTCCTTCACGCAGTTCGTGCCGGGCCATGTGCATCTGAAGGATCTTGGCCAGCTCGTTGCCCGCGAAATCGAAGCGGCAGGCGGCGTGGCCAAGGAATTCAACACCATCGCGGTTGATGACGGCATCGCCATGGGCCATGACGGCATGCTCTATTCGCTGCCGTCGCGCGAAATCATCGCTGACTCGGTGGAATACATGGTCAATGCCCATTGCGCCGATGCGATGGTGTGCATTTCCAACTGCGACAAGATCACGCCCGGCATGCTGAATGCGGCGATGCGCCTCAACATTCCTGCCGTCTTCGTTTCCGGCGGTCCCATGGAAGCGGGCAAGGTCGTTCTGCACGGCAAGACGGTCGCGCTTGATCTGGTCGACGCCATGGTTGCGGCAGCAGATGACAAGATTTCCGACGAGGACGTGAAGGTCATCGAGCGTTCGGCCTGCCCGACCTGCGGTTCCTGCTCCGGCATGTTCACCGCCAATTCGATGAACTGTCTGACCGAAGCTCTGGGTCTGTCATTGCCCGGCAACGGTTCGACGCTCGCCACCCATTCGGATCGCCGGCGGCTGTTTGTCGAAGCCGGTCACCTGATCGTTGATCTGGCGCGCCGTTATTACGAGCAGGACGACGAGACCGTTCTGCCGCGCACGATTGCCAACAAGGCGGCGTTCGAAAACGCCATGTCGCTGGATATCGCCATGGGCGGCTCCACCAATACGGTTCTGCATATTCTCGCAGCAGCCCATGAGGGCGGTGTCGATTTCGGCATGGAAGACATCGATCGTCTTTCCCGCAAGGTTCCCTGCCTTTCCAAGGTGGCGCCTGCCAAGCAGGACGTGCACATGGAAGACGTTCACCGTGCGGGTGGCATCATGCGTATTCTCGGTGAGCTGGAACGCGGCGGCCTCATCAACCGCGATACCTATACGGTGCACGAAGCGACGCTTGGCGATGCCATCGACCGCTGGGACATCACCCGCACCAACAGCGAGACGGTGCGTGAATTCTTCAAGGCTGCCCCCGGCGGCGTGCCGACACAGGTGGCTTTCAGCCAGTCCTCGCGTTGGGACGATCTGGATACAGATAGCGACAACGGCGTCATCCGCTCGGTCGAAAAGCCCTTCTCCAAGGATGGTGGTCTGGCCGTGCTTTACGGCAACATCGCGCTCGACGGCTGCATCGTGAAAACTGCGGGTGTTGACGAATCCATCCTGAAATTCACCGGCCCGGCGGTCGTTTACGAAAGCCAGGACGCAGCGGTGAAGGGCATTCTCGGCAACGAGGTCAAGGCGGGCGACGTCGTCGTCATCCGTTATGAAGGACCGAAGGGCGGCCCGGGCATGCAGGAAATGCTCTATCCGACCAGCTACCTGAAATCCAAGGGCCTCGGCAAAGCCTGCGCGCTCATCACCGACGGTCGTTTTTCGGGCGGTACTTCTGGCCTTTCCATCGGCCATGCCTCGCCGGAAGCGGCGCAGGGCGGCGCAATCGGCCTCGTGCGTCAGGGTGACCTGATCGAGATCGATATTCCGAACCGCACCATCAATCTCAGGGTAGCGGATTCGGAACTGGCTTCGCGCCGCGCCGAACAGGAAGAGCTGGGCTGGAAGCCGGAAGCACCGCGCAAGCGCAATGTCACGACGGCGCTGAAGGCCTATGCGGCCTTTGCGTCCAGCGCGGACAAGGGCGCGGTGCGGATTCTGCCGGAGTAATTTCCGCATTTGTGGTATGCTTTAAAGCCGCCGTTGATTAACGGCGGCTTTTTTGTGCCGATCACTCTTTATCGAGCCGATAAGGTCGAAGCGGCACAACTTTTCTCCGTTGCCTGCAAAGGGCAGTTGCACGGCCGGTCGCAACAAAACCCAGCTTGTCCATCAGACGGTGCGACGCCCTGTTGTCAAATAGGGGATTGGCATGCAGGGTCTTGATGCCCATGTGCTGAAAGGCATAATCGATGACGAGGCGTCCGGCTTCTTCTCCGTAGCCCTTTCCCCAAACACGGCGATCAAGCCAAAGACCGAATTCGCCTGAAAGGCCGATGAGACCGACCAGCCTGCCGTCATCCACCGCCCATACCGGGAGCCGGCGTTCAGCAATGCGCCTGATCAGACGCCGTGCATCATCGGGTTCGAAAGGGTAGGTCGTGCGCAGCAGATTGCGCAATATGAGCAGGTCGTTCGTCAGCCGGGCGAGCGGCGGCGAGTCCGTCATCTTAAAAGGTCGGAGGACAAGGCGTGATGATTTCAATTGCGGCATCGTTTCCCGTCTTTTGCATTTGTGGCAGGGCGATAGTCCTCAAGATCAGAAACTGATTCAAGCGCTTCGCATCTCGATTCCGGAATGCATGGCAACGCCTTGTTTTCATGAAGGTTCCGGTGGACTATCAAATTGCGGTATGGGAATGCGGTACTTGAAATATGGTCACATTGGAGTGATTGGCGGAGTTACCTCTTTTCATCGCCGTATGGCTTACTAGCTCAGTGACATGAAAAGACGAACCGCACTCGCCCTCATTGCGTCCCTGCCTTTTGCTGAACTTGCCCGCGCGCAAAGCTCCAGCAATGGCATCCGTTTCGATCCGTTGCTGAGGGAGGCGGACGCGCTTTCCAGCCTCAGGACGGTTCTAGTCAGCATTGACGGCGAGGAGGTCGCAAGCCGCGCCTATCATGGGGCCAGCGTGAATGGCTCCACCAATATCAAGTCGGCCTCGAAATCGATCATTTCGGCGCTGGTCGGCATGGCGATTGATCGCAAGATCATTGAGAGTGCAGACCAGCCGATTGCGACAGTTCTGCGCGGCGATTTTCCGCCAAGTCCCGATCCCCGGCTGGAACGGATCACCATCGGCAACCTCTTGTCCATGCAGTCAGGTCTGGAGCGCATGTCCGGGCCGAATTACGGCCGCTGGGTCGCCAGCCGCAACTGGGTTCGGATGGCGCTGGGTTCCGGTTTTGTCGGAGAACCGGGCGGCGGCATGCTCTATTCCACGGGTTCCACGCATCTGCTCTCGGCGATATTGACCAGGGCCTCCGGCCGCTCGACGCTTGCTCTGGCGCGTGACTGGTTTCGTCCGCTCAAGGGATTTGCGATCGGCGGCTGGGAGCGTGATCCGCAGGGTGTCTATCTCGGCGGCAACCAGATGGCGATGACGGCGCGATCGTTGCTGGCCTTCGGCGAGCTTTACCGGCGTGGCGGGACGACACCGGAGGGCGAGCGACTGATTTCGCAAGGCTGGATCGACCAGTCCTGGCAGCAGCGCACAAATTCGGTCTTCAACGGCGACGGATATGGTTATTGCTGGTTCATCAAGGAAATGGCGGGCGAAACGGTCTATTACGCCTGGGGTTATGGCGGGCAGATGCTCTATATCGTTCCCACGAGGCGGCTATCCGTCGTGATGACCTCTCGTGAGGATGCACCTTCCGCCAGAACCGGTTATCGCGATCAGTTGCATGGCCTCATGGAAGTCATCATCCGTGCGGTGTAAGGGCAGGTGATAATGGTCAGAGCGGCCTGTTGATGCTCTGGAACGCCTCTCCGAGACGTTTCATGCGCTCCTCATAGGCGGCTGTCAGGCAGGCAACGTCGGCTGAACACTCCTGACGTTTCTTCAGCCATTTGCTCTGTTCGTCGCGCAGCGTGTCGCGTGCACCCATGGCCATCAGCTGGGTGAGGATGTCGAAGGTGGTGGCCATCTTCACATCCTGATCGTTGAGGGCACGGTTGTCGCAGATCGCCTTTTCATCTGCGGCCAGATCGGTCTTTGCGCAGTCGAAGCTTGCAGCAGCGGCCGGCGAAACGAGGGAGGAGGCGAGGAGCAGGCCGCAGGCGAGGAGGGGCTTTTTCAAATCCATGACGTGTCTCTTTGAGAAATGCTGTTGCGGATGAAACCGGAAAGGCGGCTCGCTGGTTCCATTTCGCTGTTGCCATGATTTGGGAAAAGGCGCGACTTGGGAAAAGGATAGCCATCATCTTGCCGCTCTTTGCTTTACAGGCTTTGGCGTTATAACTCCATCATATTGATGACGATGAGGAATCACATGCGAAGCGTGTTGAAGTATCTGTCCACCGGCTTTCTCGCCGCGCTCATTCTCCTGCCCGTGGGCGCTGGCGCACAGGACAACAGGACCGTGCCCTCAAGCCACACGGAAATGCAGCTTTCCTTTGCGCCGCTGGTCAAGCGCACCGCAGGCGCTGTCGTGAATGTCTATGCCGAGCGCGTCGTGCAGCGGCGTCTGTCGCCCTTTGCCGGCGATCCTTTCTTCGAGCAGTTCTTCGGCCAGCAGATGCCGAACCGCACGGAAAAACAGTCGTCGCTTGGCTCCGGCGTGATTGTGACCGCCGGCGGCCTCGTGGTGACCAACAATCACGTCATCGACGGTGCTGATGACATCAAGGTGGCGCTGGCGGATGGGCGTGAGTTCTCCTCCAAGGTGCTGCTGAAAGATGACCGGGTCGATCTCGCCGTTCTGCAGATCGATGCGAAAGAGCAGTTCCCGGTGCTGTCGCTTGGCAATTCCGATGCGATTGAAGTTGGTGATCTGGTGCTTGCCATCGGCAACCCCTTCGGTGTCGGCCAGACGGTGACGAGCGGCATTGTCTCGGGTCTCGCCCGCAATCAGGTGACGCAGGGTGATTTCGGCTTCTTCATCCAGACCGACGCCTCCATCAACCCCGGCAATTCCGGCGGCGCGCTGATGAACATGGCGGGTGAACTGATCGGCATCAATACGGCGATCTTCTCCAAGGGCGGCGGATCGAACGGTATCGGTTTCGCCATCCCCGCCAATCTCGTCCGGGTTTTCGTCGCTGCTGCTGAACGCGGTGACGCGAGCTTCGAGCGTCCCTATATCGGCGCCACCTTCGATCCCGTGACATCAGACGTTGCTGAAGCGCTTGGCCTGCACCGGGCCCGCGGCGCGCTTGTCGTCAGCGTCGTCAAGGGTGGACCGGCCGAAAAGGCGGGCATCGAGCCCGGCGAGGTTGTTACGGCCGTCAACGGCTTCGAGGTGGAGCATCCGGATGCGCTGGGATATCGCGTGACCACCGCCGGTATCGGCAAATCCGCCGAACTGACGGTGGTGGAAAAGGGCAAAGAGAAGAAAGTTACGATTGCGCTCGATACTGCGCCGGAAACCGCGCCGCGTGATGAGCGCCTGATCGAGGGCCGCAATCCCTTTGCCGGCGCGACAGTCGCCAATCTCTCGCCGAAGCTTGCCGATGAATTGCGGATGCCGTCGCAGGTGACGGGTGTTGTGATCACCGATGTGAAGCGCGGTTCGCCGGCCTATCGTGTCGGTTTCCAGCCGAAGGATGTGATCCTGTCGCTGAACGGTGCAGACATCGCCTCCACCGCTGCGGTCGAAAAGGCGCTGGATGACAATCCCGGCTTCTGGCGCGTGGAAATCCTGCGTGACGGGCAACGCATTCGGCAGTTCCTGCGATGAGCGACGATCTTTTCGCCCCGCAAGTGCCCGTGGAGGTCGCCAACCGGCGGCCTCTTGCCGATCGCCTGCGTCCGAAGACGCTGGCGGAGGTGACCGGGCAGCCGCATCTGACGGGCGAGGAGGGCGTTCTGCGCCGCATGATCGATAGCGGGTCGTTGGGATCGATGATCTTCTGGGGCCCGCCCGGCACCGGCAAGACCACCGTTGCGCGGCTGCTTTCCGGCGAGGCGGGGTTGGCCTTTGAGCAGATTTCGGCGATCTTTTCCGGTGTCGCCGATCTCAAGAAGGTTTTCGAGGCAGCGCGCACACGTCGGATGAATGGCCGGCAGACGCTGCTTTTCGTTGACGAAATCCATCGTTTCAACCGCGCCCAGCAGGACAGTTTCCTGCCGGTGATGGAAGACGGCACCATCATTCTGGTGGGCGCCACCACCGAAAACCCGTCCTTTGAGCTGAATGCCGCTCTGTTGTCGCGTGCGCGCGTGCTGACGTTCGGCTCGCATGACGAGGAGAGCCTGAGCGAATTATTAAAACGCGCCGAGGAGGCGGAGGGCAAGCCCCTGCCGCTCACCGAGGATGCGCGTGCAAGCCTCATCCGGATGGCCGATGGCGATGGCCGCGCCGTGCTGACGCTTGCCGAAGAGGTCTGGCGCGCGGCGCGCAAGGATGAGACCTTCGATACCGCGGGGCTGACGCGCATCGTGCAGCGTCGCGCCCCGGTTTATGACAAAAGCCAGGACGGCCACTATAATCTCATTTCGGCGCTGCATAAGTCCGTGCGGGGTTCGGACCCGGATGCGGCGCTTTATTATCTCGCCCGCATGTTCGATGCCGGCGAAGACCCGCTCTATCTCGGGCGGCGGCTGGTGCGCATGGCGGTGGAGGATATCGGTCTTGCCGATCCGCAGGCGCTCGTCGTCTGCAACGCCGCCAAAGACGCCTATGATTATCTCGGCTCACCGGAAGGCGAGCTCGCATTGGCTCAGGCCTGCGTCTATCTCGCCACCGCGCCGAAATCGAACGCCGTATATACGGCTTTCAAGTCGGCGATGCGGGCGGCCAAGGAAAACGGCTCGCTGGTGCCTCCGAAACATATTCTGAACGCGCCGACCAAGCTCATGAAGGGCGAAGGTTACGGCGATGGCTATCGCTACGACCATGACGAGCCGGATGCCTTTTCCGGGCAGGACTATTTCCCGGAGAAAATGGGGCGCACGACCTTTTACGATCCGCCGGACCGGGGTTTCGAGCGGGAAATCCGCAAGCGTCTGGACTGGTGGGCGAAGCTGCGCCGCGAGCGGGGATCGCGTTAGGTTTTTTGTGCGGTTTGAGCCGAAACCGTATTGCGGTCGATCTTGAGAAAAAGATTCAGGCCGTTGGCAAAAAGAGTCGCAAAACCGCGGCAACTCACTGTTTTTAAAGAAGATCAGGATGCCTTGCGATGTGGTGCTGCCTGCGGCTGCGCGGGCAGCATCTTGACCGAGGATTCTGCGAGGCCGCTATGGCCTTCGGCGTCGATGACCAGATGCCAGTGTAACGTCTCTGGAATGGCGAGGCGGATCGGCGATTTTTTCGCGACGCCGCCGAGATATTTGAAGTCGAGCAATTCGGTAAAACGCTGGAAATTCGCCCCCGTCATCAGCCGGACATTGTTGACGGCCGACAGGGATACTTCAATGACCGTGCCGGCCCGAAGTTCCTTCAGGTCATAATGCGTATAGCGAAAATTGGGCCGTGCCATCGCGCGCCTCCCTGCAGTGTAATTTCGGTCAAGGAGGATAGGGGCGGCAGGGTTAACGCTGTCTTTAAATGCCGCCGGCCGGTTTGAAAATTCACGCTTTTTGTACCGGTTTGGAATGGCGGCGCGAATTAATATGAGCATATAAGAATAATACCAACGTATAATATGTGTATTTAATAATAATAAATTTTTTGCCTTTAACATCGGCTGGTCGAAGTGCATCAGCGACGTTGAGGGGGAACATGAAAAACGTAACAATATCTATGCGCCTGTATGCGCTCGTCGCATTGTTTCTGGCAATACTGGCCGCGGCTCTCACATTCAGCCTGTTTGAAAGCTACCACGAAATGGAGCGCGAACGGAAAGCCGGGCTTGCGGCAATGAACGAAACCGCTGTTGCCATTCTCGATCAATATTACCGGCTGGAGCAGGGCGGAAGCCTGACGCGGGAGGCGGCGCAACAGCAGGCCAAGACGACCATTGCGGCAATGCGCTACGGCAATGGCAGCGGCTATTTCTGGATCAACGACATGCATCCGAAAATGGTGATGCATCCGATCAAGCCCGAGATGAACGGCACGGACCTTACCGCCAACAAGGACCCGAACGGCAAGGCGCTGTTCGTCGAGTTCGTGAACACGGTCAAGGCAGGCGGCAAGGGCTTTGTCGATTATTACTGGCCGAAGCCCGGTGCGCCGGAGCCGGTCGAGAAATTCTCCCATGTCGCCGGTTTCGCCCCCTGGGGATGGATTGTCGGCACCGGTGTTTATGTTGACGATCTTGAAGCGGTGTTCTGGCGCGATGTCTATTTTAATGGCGGTCTTTGTGTCGTGGCCGGCCTTCTGGTTGTCGGCGTGGCCGCAGCCGTCGTGCGCAGCGTTACACGGCCGATCGATCTCATCCGCCAGAGCATGCGGCGCATCGCCGATGGTGACGGCGCGGCGGATATCCAGTTCGCCGACCGTCGCAATGAAATCGGCGCGATTGCCAAGACGCTGCTGGTACTGCGCGACAGCGTCAATGAGCGCAGCGCGCTGCAGGCCCGCGAGGCCGACCAGCAACGGGCGCTGGAAGAAGCGCGGCACGGCAACGAGATGGTGCTGCGTTCCGCATCCGAGCGGCAGGCCCATGCCATGGAGCAACTGGGCAATGCGCTCGAAGCGCTTGCCAATGGCGATCTGACCGTTTCGCTTACCGATATCGGCGCGGACTATGAAAAGCTGCGCATGGACTTCAACCGTGCCGTCGGCGCATTGCATGGTGCGATCGAGGCCATTGCCAGAACCGGCCATGTCGTCAACGACAGTGCCTCCGACATCAGCGGCGCGACCGGCAATCTTTCTCGCCGGACCGAACAGCAGGCGGCGGCGCTGGAGGAGACGGCAGCCGCTCTCGACGAAATCACCGCCACGGTGCGCACCGCTTCCGAGCGGGCCAACGAGGCCCGGCAGATGGTGCAGGACACGAAAACCAGCGCCGGCCGCTCGGGCGAGATCGTGCGTAATGCCGTCGACGCCATGGGCCGCATCGAGGACTCTTCCAAGCGCATCGGGCAGATCATCTCTGTTATCGATGAGATCGCTTTCCAGACCAATCTTCTGGCGCTGAATGCCGGTGTGGAAGCGGCGCGTGCGGGCGAGGCCGGGCGTGGTTTTGCCGTGGTGGCGCAGGAAGTTCGCGAACTGGCGCAACGTTCCGCCAATGCGGCCAAGGAAATCAAGACCCTCATCAACCGTTCGGCCGAGGAGGTCGGCGGCGGCGTCGCACTCGTGCGCTCGACAGGCGATGCGCTGGAGGAGATCGTGGCGCTGGTCAACCGTGTCGATGGCCACGTCAACTCTATCGCCACGGCCGCGCGCGAACAGGCGACCGGCCTGCAGGAGATCAACACCTCCGTCAACCACATGGACCAGATGACCCAGCAGAACGCCGCCATGGTGGAAGAAACGACGGCGGCCAGCCAGACGCTCGCTGAGGAAAGCCGCCAGCTGCGCTCGCTGTTGTCGCGTTTCGAACTTGGACATGGGGTTGCGCGCGAGGTTTCGCGGGCCGCGTGATTTCAGGTGTTTTGGCTGAAAGTGGAGGGCGCGGCTTTGGCTGCGCCCTTAGATGAATGAGAAGCTTTTCCAGCACTCGACGTCATCCTCGGGCTTGACCCGACATCCATTCCTCGCGCGGCTCTGGATCCTCGGGTCAAGCCCGAGGATGACGGAGGAGACGTTTGAGTGTCGGGTGTCGGAGGAGAGGTTTCAGCGTTTCTGTCATGACCTTCGACGCGATTTCGATCGTGCCTTCTTCATTTGCAGCGTCACGCAACAACCAGGTTCGTTATTTCCCGTAACCAATAAGGTTTCGTTTACCTCATTTCTTTAAAATTTATCCTGTATTGCCGCGAATAGCGGCCGCTGAAGGTACAGGTTCTCGTATGGCGTATGTTTCCCTTCCGCGTCGTCTTGTGACGTTGCTGATGATTTCCACGGTCATGGTGTCGTGTTCGGCGGAGGGCCTCGTGCCACCGGCGGAAGTGGACGGCACCACGCGCGTCAGCGCTATCCGCTCCTCGCGGCAGCAGGGTTACAGCGCGCCGGCGGGTGCCGTGTATCAGGCGGAGCGGGTCGGGCAGGGCGGTGACTATCCCGCGGCCGTTTCTCAGCCAATGCCGGAACCTTACGCCTCGCAGGATCCCCTGCTGCAATCGCCGCAGGGCGGGCAGGGTTATTCGACACTCGATTCCCAGCATCAGGCGCGCATGGCGGCCAGCGGCCATACCACTGTGCCGGCGCAGACCATGCAGAGCCAGACCATGCCCGCGCAGCAGATGACCGGCAACCAGATTGCTGAAGGCGAAGGCGGCGTGAACATGGATTCCATGCTGGGTGTGGAGCCGGTCCGCGGACTTGCCGAAGAACAGGATGCGGAGATTGCCGAGGGTGCTTCCGCGCAGCCGGTGGTGGATGGCATCGGCACGGATAATCCCATGGCCGTGCCTCCGGCCCGCCAGCCGCAACGGGCCAGCCAATCGCGGCTAATCCCGCCGCCGCCGCTCGGCTCCTCCTCGCGCCGCCAGCCGGTGGAGGAAGTCGCCATGCTCATGCCTGATAATCCGATGGCGGGCGGTGGGCCGCAAAGCAACCGCTCCATGCCGCCTGGCGTCATGCCATCTTCCGAAGTTGCCTGCCGCTCCGAACTGCGCCGCCTCGGCGTTGCTTTCCGGGACGTTGCGCGTATTGCCGACGGCCCGACCTGCGGGATCGATTATCCGATTGAACTTAGCGGTCTCGCCAGCGGCGTCGCCATCCGGCCGGCGGTGAAGCTCAATTGCCAGGTCACGCTTGCCTTTGCCAAATGGGTGAAGTTCGAACTCGTGCCATCCTCGCGCTTCCGTTATCTCTCCGGCGTTGGTCGCATCACGCCGATGGGCGGCTATTCCTGCCGCAAGATGAATTCGCGTTCCAGCAATCCCTGGTCCGAACATGCGCGCGGCAACGCCATCGACATCGGCACCATCACGCTGAAGAACGGCAAGGAAATCGACGTGCGCAGCAAGAGCTTCTTCGCCTTCCGCGAAAAGGCGCTGCTGAAGGCGGTGAGGTCCGACAGCTGCAAATATTTCTCGACCGTTCTCGGACCGGGCAGCGATCCCAACCACTGGAACCATTTTCACTTCGACCTGCGCACGCGCAAGTCAGGTTACAGGCATTGTGACTAGGAGACGCGAAAGGCGTGATTGGGCGGGGCGATAGTCGGGCGGCGTTTTAGACGCTCGCTATAATGCGTCATGTTTGCAACTTCCGTCATTCCGGCCTTGAACCGGAATCCAGCCAGCTGAAGTCCTTGAGCTGAAAGGAGCCTTGCCGTCGCGCCGACGCGCGTCGGCTGGATTCCGGCTCAAGGCCGGAATGACGGAAGTGTGGATTCACTTTCCGGAATTCCAACTCTTCTGTCACATTCCCACAAAAAAAGACCGGCCCGAAGGCCGGTTGAAGAAGACAGCCTTATCGGGGGGATATCGGCGTCTTTGCAAGGGCATGCAATGGGAAAACGATCCCATGGAGTGGTCCATCCGGCGCGGATATGCGGCAAAAGACATCGCGCCGTACTGACCTGCGGCCAACATGGCTTGCCGCGCTCTTCTGATACGCTATGAGGGTCACATGTTTGTGACAACGGCCTTCGGGAGCTGCCTTTATGCCCCCTGTTTCAGAGCTGATGGTCTTTGCGGCGGCGCTTGCGGTAGCGGGTGTGGTCGCCGGTCTTCTGGCCGGCCTGTTCGGCATCGGCGGCGGCGCGGTGCTGGTGCCCGTCTTCTACCAGGTCTTCGGGCTTCTGGATGTGCCGGAGGCGGTGCGCATGCATCTCTCGCTCGGCACCTCGCTTGCCATCATCGTGCCCACCTCCATCCGTTCGTTTCTCACGCATCGTCAGAAAGGCGCTGTTGATATCGATCTGCTGAAGGGCTGGATCGTTGCCGTACCGCTCGGCACCATCCTCGCATCCGTGGTTGCCGCCTATGCCTCCAGCGTT
The DNA here is from genome assembly GCF_059499945.1 of Agrobacterium sp. Taxonomy (NCBI): domain Bacteria; kingdom Pseudomonadati; phylum Pseudomonadota; class Alphaproteobacteria; order Hyphomicrobiales; family Rhizobiaceae; genus Agrobacterium; species Agrobacterium sp. Next base: position 30,707 of record NZ_JCABZP010000002.1, read on the forward strand.
GCACTGCGGCTGATCTTCGCTTTCATCGCGCTCGCGCTCGCCTTCCGGATGATCTTCAACCGGGCGAGCTGGCATCTCGGTTCCGACCTGCCGCAAAACCCGGGCCGCTTTCTTGTTGGCACCGGCATCGGGCTCTTTTCCGGCCTGATGGGCGTGGGCGGCGGGGTGATGAACAACACCTTCATGACGCTCTATGGACGCACGATCCATCAGGCGGTCGCCACCTCTTCCGGTGTCGGCGTGCTGATTTCGCTGCCGGGTCTTCTGGGCTACATCTGGGCCGGCTGGGGGCATTCGGGCTTGCCGCCGTTTTCCACCGGCTTCATCAACTGGATCGCCGTGGTGCTGCTGATCCCCATCACGCTTGTCGTTGCGCCCTATGGCGCTCGGCTCGCCCATGCGCTCAGCAAGAAGCAGCTGGAGCGGGCCTTTGGGGTGTTTCTGGTCTTCGTCGCAGCGCAGTTTTTCTATAGCGTCTACGGCTGATTTTCCGTCTCTGCCGAACGCAGTGTTCGGTCCGCTGGGGTGGCATTTGCAACCTCTGCGGTCTATATGGCGTTCATCTTACTCGGTTTTTCGAAAGAATTCGCCATGAATGCCATTGTTTCGATACGGAATCTGACAAAATCCTACGCAAACGGCTTTCAGGCGCTCAAAGGTGTCAGCCTCGATATCAGGGAGGGTGAAATCCTTGCCCTTCTCGGCCCGAACGGCGCCGGCAAGACGACGCTGATCTCGATTGTCTGCGGCCTCGTCAATCCGGGTGAAGGTTCGGTGCTTGTCGGCGGGCATGATGTGGTGAAGGATTTTCGCCAGACCCGCGCCCTGATCGGCCTCGTGCCGCAGGAACTGACGACCGACCAGTTCGAGACGGTGTGGAACACCGTCAGCTTCTCGCGCGGCCTGCACGGGCAGAAGAAGAACCCGGAACTGATCGAGCGCATCCTGAAATCCCTGTCGCTCTGGAACAAGAAGGACAACATGCTGCGCGAGCTTTCCGGCGGCATGAAGCGCCGTGTGCTGATCGCTAAGGCGCTGGCGCATGAGCCGAAGGTTCTGTTCCTCGACGAGCCAACCGCCGGCGTTGATGTGGCGCTCCGCCGCGACATGTGGAACGTCGTGTCCGAGCTGCGGGCCAAGGGTGTCACCATCATCCTCACCACGCATTACATCGAGGAGGCGGAAGAAATCGCCGACCGGGTGGGCGTCATCAATGGCGGCGAATTGCTGCTGGTGGAAGAAAAGACGGCGCTGATGAAGAAACTCGGCCGCAAGCAGCTTTTCCTAGAACTCGCCCAGCCGGTGGAGCAATTGCCCGAAAGCCTCGCGCCCTTCGGTCTGACGCTTTCTGAAGACGGTTGCACCGTCACCTATGAAATCGAGGATAATGGCGAGCAGGGCCGTATTGCCGATGTTCTGAGCGCCCTTTCCGCCGCCAACATCCATTTCAAGGATATTTCAACGCGGCAGAGCTCGCTTGAGGATATCTTCGTTTCGCTGGTGGGAGGCCAGAAATGAATTTCGAAGCCATCAAGGCCATCTATCTGTTCGAAATGGCACGCACGCGGCGCACCCTGCTGCAGAGCGTGGTCTCGCCAGTCATCTCCACCTCGCTTTATTTCATCGTCTTCGGAACCGCGATCGGCTCGCGGATTCAGGAGGTTGGCGGGGTTTCCTACGGCGCGTTCATAACGCCCGGCCTCATCATGCTGACGCTGCTGACGCAATGTATCGGCAACGGCTCCTTCGGCATTTATTTTCCGAAATTCACCGGCACGGTCTATGAGATATTGTCCGCGCCCGTATCGATGACGGAAATTGTCGCCGGCTATGTCGGGGCGGCGGCGACCAAGGGCCTGATGATCGGGACGATCATCCTGATAACAGCCACCTTCTTCGTGGATATCACCATCGCTCATCCGTTCATGATGGTGCTGTTCTTCGTGCTGACGGCTGTCAGTTTCAGCCTGTTCGGCTTCATTATCGGCATATGGGCGACGAATTTCGAGCAGCTGAACCTCATCCCCATGCTGGTGGTGCCGCCTTTGACCTTCCTTGGCGGCAGCTTCTATTCCATCGACATGCTGCCGCCCTTCTGGCAGACGGTCAGCCACTTCAATCCGGTGCTTTATCTCATCAGCGGTTTCCGCTGGAGCTTCTATGAGATCGCCGACGTCAATCCGATCATCAGTCTGGCGATGATCACGCTGTTTCTGGCGCTCTGCCTCGGTGTTGTCAGCTGGATGTTCAAGACGGGGTATCGGTTGCGAAACTGATCGGAAAAGCTTTTTTTAAAATTTAACGCCCGGTTTGCACCGGGCGTTTTCGTATTCACAACAAGGAAGCGCAGATCAGGCGACCTGCTTCTGCACCACGTCCTCGACAACCTCGCCCTTGAGGTAAGAAACGAGATCCTTGATCGTCACAACGAGCAGGCCGTGGCGTTCGGCAAAGGCTTCGAGCTGGGGCAGGCGGGCCATGGTGCCGTCGTCATTGGCGACTTCGCAGATGGTGCCGCAGGGGAATTTGCCCGCAAGACGGCAAAGATCGACGGCCGCTTCGGTATGACCGGTGCGGCCGAGAACGCCTTGCGGGTTGGCGCGCAGCGGGAAGATATGGCCGGGGCGGGCGAAGTCTTCGGGGCGTGAATCCTCCGATACCAGCGCGCGCACGGTCTTTGCCCGGTCGGCGGCGGAAATGCCTGTCGTGGTGCCCGGAATATAGTCCACCGAGACGGTGAACGCTGTCTTGAGGGATTCGGTATTGCGCGACACCATCAAGGGAATGTCGAGGGCATCCAGTCGCTCGCCCGGCATGGCGACGCAGATCAGCCCACGCGCATGGTTCATCATGAAGGCGATCTGCTGCGGGGTAATGCTGTCGGAGGCGGCGATGACATCGCCTTCGTTTTCGCGGTCTTCGTCGTCAACGACAATCACCATCTGGCCACGGGAAATGGCTTCGATGGCGTCTTCAATTCTAGCAATGGTCATTTTCTTTCAAGCCTTTCAAGGGTTATGCCGTTTTGCGGCATTTTCGCGCTTCAAGAAGCGCCAAATATCCCTTGGGCGAACAATGCAATGCGAAGCCAGCTCACGCGCCAGCGTCCTATGCCTTGTCCTCTTCCATCCGGACTATACCGTCGGCTCCGGCCTCTCACCGGATCTGCTGACCTTCCGGCTTTGGAGACCGGAAGCGCTCGCGGGCTCCGGGAAAAATCCCGATACCGCCGGTGGGGAATTGCACCCCGCCCTGAGAACAAGGCCAACATAAATTATCAAATGGGAAGGAATCAAGGGGCAATGGCCCGCCCATTGCCCCAATGTGCGAAAAGAATATCCCCGTTGCGGTCGCATTGGGGTATTTCCTTTCCGGGGCCAATGGCTCGGGAAAACCGCAGAATGAACCGCAAAGGGCAGGGGGTTACCGGTCGCGCAGCCGCAGTTCATCGGTCTGCATCTGCAGCGAACCGAGCGTCGACAGGAAGCTCATGCCGAGCAGGCTCTGGCCCAATTGGCCATCCTGGGCGACGAGGGCCGGGATGTTGCGCCGCACGATCGGGCCAATGCTGATTTCCGACAGGGTGACAGGAGCTGCCGCCGTGCGGCCATTCGCAGTCATGACCGGTACGGTATAGCGGAGGTTTGTGGTGTCGATGCCGATTGCGGCGGCATCTGCATTGGCGAGCACCACCGAGCTTGCGCCGGTATCGACCAGCATGTGGATCGTCTTGCCTTCGAGACCGACATTCGCCTCGAAATGGCCGCTCATCGATTTATGCAGCACGATTTCCTGCTCACCGCCCGATGTGGTGACCACTACGGCGCGGCCGGGTATGAGGCCGCCCAGCAGTCGATCGCCGAAGGTTTGCAGATCGTAGCGATAGAGATAAAGCGAGACGAGGCCGAGAATGATGACAAGCCAGACGGCGAGCTGGCGGATGACGGTGCCGAAACTGCCGCGGCTTCCGGCCAATATGCCGGCTGACAGGAGAGCGGCAATGGGCAGAAGATAGAGAACATGGGCGAATTGATCATTATCGATGCCGAGTGTTCGCCCACCGTCATGATTGATGAGCAGCAGGCCAAGGCCGACGGCCAGCAGAAGGAGAACGATGGTCAGCCTGTTCATGCGGTATGCGTCTCCTTGGCGGTCTTGGGCAGGTTTGCCAGTCTTTGCGGCAGCAACCGCATGATCTCGCGGCGCTTCTCGTCGCTATACCCTGCCCAGCCGCCAATTTCATCCAGCATTCGCCCACAGCCGATGCAGAGGCTGCTGGTTTCATCGAGGCGACAGATGTGGATGCAGGGTGTTTCCATGATGATTTATATCAGGCCGTCATGCTGCAAGGGCAAGGGCGACAAGAATCACGATCTCCGTGATCTGCTGGCAGGCGCCGATGGTGTCGCCGGTATGGCCGCCGATCTTCCTGTCGCAGAGCCTGCCGAAAAGCATGGCCGCCAGAAAGGCTGCCGCCAGCACAAGGGCAATCGACAGGAGCGGCAGGGCGTGCAGCGTAAATAGTATGAAAAGCAGCAACCCGATCAAAAGCGCGATGTTGCGCTCGCTTGTTCCCGGCTGACCGGCGCTGGCGGCGATGCCGGAGGTTTTGGCGGCGGGCAGGGACTGCCAGTGCCAAACCATCAGGGCGCGGCTCATGACAAGCACAGCGATCAGGGCGGCGGCGGCGGTTTTTGCCGGCAGCGTCTCAATGAGCGAGGCGAGCGCGGTGGCGCGAAGCGCAAAGGACAGGATCATGGCGATGGCGCCATAGCTGCCGATGCGGCTGTCCTTCATGATCTCAAGCATTCGCGCCTTGTCCTTGCCGCTGCCGAAACCGTCGGCCATGTCGGCCAGGCCGTCTTCGTGCAGCGCCCCTGTCACGAGCGCCGTCAAGCCGATGACAAGCCAGCCGGTGAGCTGGGGAGAGGCGTCGAAGGCCGCAAAAACCACAACGAGGAAAGCGGCGGGCAGGGCGATCAGCAGACCGGCGGCGGGAAAGGCGCGGGCAGTGCGGCGCATCGACACACTGTCGGCATCATCAAAAAAACGCGAGGGAACGGGCAGGCGGCTCAGAAAGGCGAGGGAATGCATGACATCTGTTATAAAATCCCCGGCCTTCATGCTCTCTCCGTTGCAGTTGCTGCATTTCCGGTTGTTCCGCGGCGCATCCGCGATTATGAGAGGCGCAACAAAGACCGATTTGCCGGAAAACACAAGTTCCGGACGCATGAGCCGATGCGACAGCCAACCCGACGACGAGAAAGACAGATATCATGAGCATGAGCGGATTGCCCTTCGACGATTTCCGCGCGCTGCTGCGCGAGCTTCCCGGCCCGGACACGCACGCGCTTGTGGCGGCCAAGGAGCGCAATGCGCAGCTGACCAAGCCCGCCGGTTCGCTCGGCCGTCTCGAAGAAATCGCCATGTGGCTGGCTGCCTGGTCCGGCCGTTCTCCGGCCGTCACCCGTCCGCTGGTGGCGATCTTCGCCGGCAATCACGGTGTTACCCGGCACGGCGTTACGCCTTATCCGACATCCGTGACCCAGCAGATGGTGGAAAATTTCGCGGCAGGCGGTGCGGCGATCAACCAGATTTGTGTCGCCAATGATCTTGGCCTGAAAATCTTCGATCTGGCGCTCGATTACCCGACCGGCGACATCACCTGCGAGCCTGCGCTCTCGGAGCGCGACTGCGCCGCGACCATGGCCTTCGGTATGGAGGCGATTGCCGGCGGCACCGATCTTCTCTGCGTCGGCGAAATGGGCATCGGCAACACCACCGTTGCGGCGGCGATCAATCTCGCGCTTTATGGCGGCACAGCGGAAGAGTGGACCGGTCCGGGCACCGGCTCGGAAGGTGAGGTCATGGCCCGCAAGATAGCGGCGGTGAAAGCTGCCGTGGAATTCCACAAGGACCACCTGTCCGATCCGCTGGAAATCATGCGCCGTCTTGGCGGACGCGAGATCGCGGCGATTGCCGGCGCCATCCTCGCCGCCCGCGTGCAGCGTATTCCCGTGCTGATTGACGGTTATGTGGCGACGGCCGCTGCCGCTCTTCTCAAGACCGCCAACCCTTCGGCGCTCGATCATTGCCTGATCGGCCATGTCTCGGGCGAGCCCGGCCATCTGGCCGCCATTGAAAAGCTCGGCAAGACGCCGCTGCTGGCGCTTGGCATGCGGCTTGGCGAAGGGACGGGGGCAGCACTTGCCGCCGGCATCGTCAAGGCCGCTGCCGCCTGCCATTCCGGCATGGCGACGTTCGAAGCGGCGGGTGTGGACACCCGCATCAGTTCCCGCACCGATCATTGAGGCTGAAGATGGACGTGACGCCGCAAAAGAAGCAACCGGAACCCGTCTTTCGCAAGGAAAAAGGCTGGCGGCATCTTTTGGCCGCCGCCCGCTATTCCGTGCAGGGGCTTGGCCGGCTGTGGCAGGAAGCAGCGTTCCGGCATGAGGTTCTTGCCTTCGGCGTCGGGCTCGCCCTGCTTCTGGTCGTGGGCGCGCCGTTTGCGCATCTTCTCGTCTTTACGGTGCTGATGCTGCTTCTTTTCTCGGTGGAGGCGCTGAATACCGCCATCGAAGAGTTGGTGGATCGCATTTCGCCGGAAATCTCCTCGGTCGGGCGGCATGCCAAGGACCTCGGTTCCTTTGCCGTCTTCTGCCTGTTGATGGCGAACGGATTTTTCGTGCTGTATTCGCTGGTGACGACGCTGTTCCTCTAAGCGGAGCGCCTCCGCTTTTTTGGCTAATGCTCAGGGTTTTCAGGCGAAGGACCGCCGGCGCGGCTGGATGGCGTGGGTTTCCTCCACGGCCGGCAGGCTCTGCAGCACGCGTTTTGCCGGCAGGATGGCGATGCCCTCGGTGCCCTCGCGCAGTTTCGATTTCAGGATGAACTGGCCGTCATGCTTGGCGAGAATGGCCTGAACGATGGGCAGGCCAAGCCCGGTTCCCTGTTCGGCGCTCTTGATCGCGATCGAGCCCTGACCGAAGGCCGACAGCACCACGGGGATTTCGTCTTCGGGAATGCCGGGGCCGTTATCCCTGATCGACACATATTGGCCGCCGCCCGCCGTCCAGCCGGCTTTCACAAGGATTTCACCGCCCTGCGGCGTGAATTTCACGGCATTTGAGAGAAGGTTGAGAATGACCTGGCGGATCGATTTTTCGTCAGCCCAGACCTGCGGCAGGCTGCTTTCGAACTGCTGCGAAATCCTGATATTCTTGGCGCGGGCGCGAAGCTGGATCATGCCGATGCAATCCTCGGCGATTTCCAGCATCGAGATGGATTCCTCATTGAGATCATAGCGACCGGCCTCGATGCGCGACAGGTCGAGGATTTCGTTGATGAGATCGAGCAGGTGCTGGCCGGAGCGGTGGATATCGCCGGAATATTCCTTGTAGAGCGGGTTGTTGAGCGGGCCGAGCACTTCTGACGCCATGACCTCGGAGAAGCCGAGAATGGCGTTGAGCGGGGTGCGCAGCTCATGCGACATGGAAGCGAGAAAACGTGATTTGGCCAGATTGGCCTCTTCGGCGCGGCGTCGCGCCTCATCCGAAACCGAGTTGGCGACTTCGAGCTCGGCGATAAGGTCGTCCTTTTCCGTCTGGGACGACAGGAGCTTGACGCTGGTCTGGTAGAGCCGGCTGGTGATGCGATGACAAAAGAGGATCGCCATGCCGAACATCAATGCAAGGCCGACATCGAATGGATCACGAGAGATGGCCGAGGTGACGCACAGCGCCGCCATAACCGGCAGGAAGGTCATGAAAGTCGCCCGCCGCAGCATGAAATTGGCCATGGCGGTCAGCGAAAGCGCGATCAGCAGCGTTGCGCCCTTGAAGAAGAGAACAAGCGTCGGGTCGTTGCGCACCGGTTCGGCCAGTGCGAACATGGCCCATGCGCAGCCGATGAGGATCTGCATGCCGAGGAACAGATTTTTCCAGTGCTGGAGGTTTTCGGCGGTGATCTCCTGTTTCGCCGCTTTCTTGGCCAGCACCAGAGCGATGGCGTGGAAGCTGAGCGCAATCAGCGACCAGATGATCAGCCCGATGTCGCGGGTGATATAAAGACCGATGACGGAGGCGAGCACGATGAAAAGCGGCATGAACATCGCGCCTTGAAGGGTCTCGGCGATGTGCATGGTCAGCATTTCGCGTTCATAGGCTTCGGTTCCGCCAGCACCCTGTTGCAGGCGTTCACGCGTCGTCTTCACCGTGTCGAAAACCGCCTTGTTGCGGTGTTTTTTCGAGCGGTCGACGATGATCTTGTCGGTGGACGTGCTGACGCTTTTACTCATTGTTACAACGCGGGTGACATGAACCCTTGCAGACTACGCGCAAAATCTTAAGAAGATGCTGCCGTTAAAGGATTTGTTTGCCATTTCTGACAAGGGTTTGTTGTTACATGAGACGAAATGGAGGCAAAAGCAGGCGTTTTTCGGCATTTCGCGATGGCGGGCTTTTTCTCGCCACGGTTTTTCTCGGTATTCTGATCGCGGCCAAGCTCGATCAGATCAACAGCGAAACCTATAGCGGCCGCTTCTTCGTGATCGATGGCGACACGCTGTCAAAGGGTGAGGAACGTTTCCGGCTGCTCGGTATCGATGCGCCGGAGCTTGCCCAGACATGTCTGCGCGGCAGCGAAAGCTGGCCGTGCGGCGAGGAGGCGCGCCGTGTCCTGCAACGGCTGGCCCGGCCGACGGATTTTTCCTGTTCCGGCAGTTCCAGAGACCGTTACGGGCGGCTGCTCGTCTATTGTTCCGCAGACGGCAGGGATGTCTCATCGGAAATGGTGTCGGCGGGTTTTGCGGTCGCATCAGGTTATTTCCAGTTCTCAAGCGAGCAGGCGGCGGCGCGCAGGGAGGCGCGCGGCATCTGGGCGGGAGAATTCGAGAAACCATCGCAATGGCGGCGGGAACACCGTGCCGCGGATCTGGAAACGCCGGCGGCGGGTTTCCTCACCATTATCCGCCATCTCATGGGATGGGACCATGGTTGAGCTAGCGCTGGTGCGTGATGATGGGCTGGACGGGTTGCGCGGCGAAATCGCCCACTGTCGTCTCTGTCGCGATATGCCGCTCAACGGAATGGCTGATCGCCTGCCGCACGAACCCCGGCCGGTGGTCGTCATGTCGACCAAGGCGCGTATCCTGATTGCCGGGCAGGCGCCGGGGCTTCGTGTGCACGAAACGGGGTTGCCCTTCAACGATGCCTCGGGTGACAGGCTGCGCCAGTGGCTGAACGTCGATCGGGAGACATTCTATGACCCGGATCGTTTCGCCATCGTGCCCATGGGCTTCTGTTTTCCCGGTTATGACGACAAAGGCAGCGACCTGCCGCCCCGGCGCGAATGTGCGCCGCACTGGCGCGAGCGGGTAATGGTGGCAATGCCGCAGGTGGAGCTGATCCTCGCCATCGGCCAATATGCACAGGCTTTTCACCTGGGTGAAAGGCGGCGCAAAACCATGACCGAAACGGTGCAAAACTGGCGCAGCTATCTCCATGCCAATTCCGGTCCCGGCATTTTTCCCCTGCCGCATCCGAGCTGGCGCAACACCGGCTGGCTGAAAAAGAACCCATGGTTCGCGGAGGAGCTGCTGCCGGTTCTGCGACAACATGTGGAAATGCGGCTTTAGTGAAACAATTTTCTGTTTTTCTGCGAAAATTAGTGTATTGAAAGGAAATTAATTCAGGAGGGTAGACGCATTGGATCGCCTAGACCGTAAGATTTTGCGCATTCTGCAAGAGGATTCCACGCTGGCCGTTGCCGATCTGGCGAAAAAGGTCGGCCTTTCCACGACGCCCTGTTGGCGGCGTATTCAGAAGATGGAAGAAGACGGCGTCATCCGCCGGCGCGTGGCGCTGCTCGATCCGGTCAAGGTCAACACCAAGGTCACGGTTTTCGTTTCCATCCGCACCGCTTCCCATTCCATCGAATGGCTGAAGCGCTTCTCCGAGGTGGTTTCCGAGTTTCCGGAAGTCGTCGAATTTTACCGCATGAGCGGTGACGTCGATTATCTGCTGCGCGTCGTCGTGCCTGACATTGCCGCCTATGACGCTTTCTACAAGCGCATGATCGCCAAGATCGAAATTCGCGACGTGTCCTCCGCGTTTGCGATGGAGCAGATCAAATATACGACCGAACTGCCGCTCGATTACATGCTGCTGGATAATCCGAAATCCGGCGAGGAGTGATCCGCCGCTGGCTGGGTTTTTGATCAATGCCCTTTCCGGCTGCCGGGGAGGGCATTTTTATTGGCGGGTTGCCTTTCCTGCCCTGCCAGGGGTTGATCCTGTCGGAAGGGCCATCCGATAGCGGCCGCCCGGCCACGACAATCTTATTCCGCCCATAACGGCAAATTCGCACATTCAATTCTCTCGGCGCTGTCTACGCGCAAACTGGGATTTTGATAAAATCTCTCGAATATCTACGCTTTTACTGTCGAAGGATGGAATAGCGAGGGATATCCATATGCTCACACGACGCGGAACATTGGGACTGATTGCAGGTGCGACCGGGGCGGCGTTTCTGCCGCATATCCGGCGGGCAAGCGCCGCAACCACCACATTGCGGATTGGTTGGCAGAAGAATGGCGTGATAGCGCTTGCGAAAAGCCAGGGCGCGCTCGAAGCGCTGCTGAAAGATCGCGGCATCGAGGTCAAATGGTCGGAATTCTCCTCCGGGCCGCCGCTTCTCGAAGCGCTTGGCGCAGGCGCGCTGGATATCGGCCCGACTGGCGATGTGCCGCCGCTTTTCGCGCAGGCCGCCGGCGGCAATCTGCGTTACGTCGGCACCTACAAGGCGGCGGCCGGCGGATCGGCTATCCTCGTGCAGAAGGATTCGCCGCTGAAGGCGCTCGAAGACCTGAAAGGCAAGAAGGTTGCCTTCAAGCGCGGCTCCAGCGCCCACAACGTCACGGTCAAGGCGCTGCGAAAGGCCGGATTGACCTTGAACGACATTACCCCAGTCGATCTTGCGCCGCCGGATGCGGCCGCCGCCTTCCGCAGCGGCAGCATCGACGCCTGGTCGATCTGGGATCCCTATTTCGCGGTGGCGGAAAAAGAGCCGACAACACGGGTTCTCTCGACCGCCGAAGGCATCGTCGATCCGTGGAGCTACTTCCTCGCCAACGGCGATTTCGTCGAGACCAATCCCGATCTCGTGCCGCTGATCCTCAAGGAACTGGCGAATGTGGGTGCGAAGGCGCAGGCCAATATCGATGCAACGGCAAAATCGCTGGCGTCGATCACCGGCGTTCCCGAGGATGTCACCAAGGTCTCGCTGACACGGCCGGGAGCCGATCTCGGACGGGTCTCGCTGGTTCCGGATGAAGCCATTGCCTATCAGCAGGCACTTGCAGACGAATTCTATGATCTGAAGATCGTGCCGAAGAAACTCAAGGTGGCGGATATCGTCTGGCGTCCGAAGGCGAGTTGAGAGGGCGGGAAAATTGAGTCTCTTCAACCCGCTGGCGGATGTTGCTGAGAGCTTGATTCAGGCAGGAGCCGTGTTCGCCATATATAGGGCGAGCGCGTGCTGCTTGTTTCTTCTCCCCGCCGGGGAGAAGAAAGGTGCCGAGATGTCGGGGGCATAAGCCTCCGATGTCGCATCAGCCCTTGAGCTTCGCAATCACCAGATGACCGGGCGTCGGATTGCCGTCCTGCATGCGCACGTTGATGTCGGTCACTTCGAGAACCTCGAAACCGGTCGCGGCCAGTCTTTCGCGGACATAAGTTTCCGCATGGGCGAAACGCTGGTGCGGGCCGACCATATAGGGGCGTCCGGCGAGCGTCGCTTCGGGCAGAGTTTCCGACGAGAAGATCAGCAGGCCGCCGGCATTGAGGTTTTCGGCAGCGCCGAAAAACAGTGGCTCCAGCGCGCCGAGATAGGGCAGCACATCGGTTGCGGTGATGATGTCGAAGGGCTCGTCGTCATTATCTTCAAGAAAGTCCTCGGCTTCGGCGACGTAGAGCGTCTCGTAAAGGTCCTTCTCATGGGCGATCTCGACCATGTTTTCGGAAATATCAATGCCGGTGATATCGTCGGCCATATCGCGCAGCGCTTCGCCGGTGAGGCCGGTGCCGCAGCCGAGATCGAGCAGGCGCTTGAAGGGGCCGAGGTTGAGGGTCTGCAGCCGCTGGCGCACCATCATCGGCACGGCGTAACCGAGCTGCTCGACAAGAATATCCTCGAAAGCTTCGGCATGCTGGTCGAACAGGGTTTCGACATAGGCATCAGGTGCTTTCGATGGCTGTTCGCCCCGGCCCATGGCGGCGATGCGAACGGCCGCGCCGCCGTGATCCTCCGGATCGATGGCGAGAACTTCTTCATAGGCCTTCACCGCCGCATCCACATCGCCTGATTTTTCAAGCGCGAGTGCGCGGTTATAGGCCTCGGCAAGCGCCTCTTCGTCGATTTTCTGGTTCTTCGTCATCGTGCCTTATCCGTCAGCGTCTTCAGTTGAAGTTTGCTGTAAGCCGCATCGGAGGCGGGCGCAATGTTTATGTGGCGCGATGGCTCAGTGGAGGATGAACTCCCCTTTGAGCGCGCGCCATTCCTGCGCCGAGATCACCTGCCGGTGCACGTAGCGGACGGAGTGCAAAGGCCCGTCGAGCTTTTCCTGCCAGAATTTGAGGAACCCGTGCATTTCGGGGAAATCAGGGGCCAGATCATAGTCCTGCCAGACATAGGTCTGGAGAACCAGCGGATGGTCCGGCAGGCGATAAAAAATCTGGGCGGTGGTGAGGCCGTAGCCTCTCAGCATCATTTCCATGTCCTTGTTCATGACGGCGGTTCCCGTTTCCATGATTGCCGATCACAGCATTGCCGCTGTATCGAATATGGGAACACGACATGGTTAATCCAAGCTTGCCAGGGACATGGATTGTCATAAAATAGTTATATTTTTCAAAATGTTAGCAGCCTTCCTTGATGAGTGCTGCCAACTTTTCCGCTTAGCGCTTGAGATGGCGCGTCAGGCGGGCCTCCAGCCATGCCCAGACATGTCTAAGCGTTTCGACGATCGTCAGGTAGAAGATCGCCGCCCAGAGATAGGCCTGATAATCGAAGGTGCGGGAAAAGGCGTAACGCGTCTGCCCCATGAGGTCGAAGACCGTGACGATGGAGACCACCGCCGAACCCTTGATCATCAGGATGATCTCGTTGCCATAGGGACGCAGCGCCACGATGAGCGCCTGCGGCAGGATGACCTTGCGGAAGGTGATGAGTTTCGACAGGCCGAGCGAGGCGGCCCCCTCGTGCTGGCCGCGCGGCACGCTGCGGATCGCGCCGCGCAGGATTTCGGCCTGATAGGCGGCGGTGTTGAGAGTGAGCGACAGGAGGCCGCAATACCAGGCCTCGCGGAAGAACCACCACAGGCCGACGGTCTCCAGCCCCTGGCGGAAGCTGCCGAGGCCGTAATAGATCAGGAAAAGCTGCGCCAGAAGCGGTGTGCTGCGAAAGACATAGACATAGGCATAGGCGAGTGCGCCGATGACGCGGTTTTCCGACATGCGGCCGAAGGCGATCGGCACGGAAAGAATGGCGCCGAGAATGATCGAGCTGCCGACCAGCGTGATGGTGGTGATGAGACCATCGATGTAACGCGGCCCGTAACGCCCGAATTTATCCCAGTCCCAGCCTTCGATCATGGCGAAGATCAGCCCGGCGGCGAGCAGCAGCCAGAGCGTGATGACGGCGATGCCGACGATGCGGGAAATATTGAGCGGCTTGTCCGCTACCGCCGGGGCAGGGCGCGCGGGAATGAGTTCCTGAACATGGCTCATCGGCTTACCTCCGACTTGCGCGACCAGCGATCGATGAAACCGATGCCGATGGACGAAAGCAGCGCGAGAATGAGATAGAGCAGGCAGGCGATGCTGTAAAAGAAGAAGGCTTCCTTGCTGACGCGGGCGGCGATGCCGGTCTGGCGGATGATATCGGCAAGGCCGATGATCGAGACGTAGGACGTGTCTTTCAGGAGGATGACCCAGAGATTGGTCATGCCGGGCAGGGCGATGCGGACGAGTTGCGGAATGATGATGAGCACCATGGTGCGGCCCCGCGAAAGACCAAGTGCGGCACCTGCCTCATATTGCCCCCTGGGTATGGCCTTGAAGGCGGAGAGCAACACTTCGGAAGCATAGGACGAGAACACCACCGACAGCGCCACCATGCCCGCCACGAAAGCGTTGATCTCGACCGGGCCGGTGATGCCGATATAACCGGCCACCGATTGCAGCAGCATCTGGATGCCGTAATAGACGATGAAGAGCGTCAGGAGTTCCGGCAGACCTCGGAAGATGGTGGTGTAGATACCGGTCGCCAGCCGCAGCGATTTTTCTTCCGATTGTGCAGCGAGCGCGATGAGAAAACCGATCAGCAGTCCGACGGGCAGGGTGGCAAGCGCCAGCGAGATCGTGACCTTGACGCCGAAAGCGATCTCATCGCCCCAGCCAGCATCGCCGCAGGCGACCAGGGTGCCGTTTCCGAAAAGCGAGAAGAGACCGACCGGCCCGCAGAAGGGATCGAGAAGTGTCGAGACATAGGTCCAGAACGCACCTATGGCGGAAAATGCTCCGCTCATGCCAGTTTTCCCCTGCGGTCTTAAGCCGCCGTGATTGTTATCGTGACGTTTTCAAACAAAAATGGCGGAAGGGCAAGCCTTCCGCCACGAGATTTCAACAGATCGAACAGGCTTACTCGCCGTAAACGTCGAAATCGAAGTATTTTTTGTTGATCTCCTGATACTTGCCACTGGCGCGGATGCCGGCGATGGCGGCGGTGAACTTGTCGGCGAGCGCCGTGTCACCCTTGCGCACGGCAACGCCCGCGCCATTGCCGTTGATCTCGACGTCGACCTTGAGCGGCGTCAGGATCTTGCAGCAGGCGCCGGCATCCGTCTTCAGCCATTCCGAAAGCACGACGATGTCGTCGATGACGGCGTCGATGCGGCCATTGGCGATGTCGAGCTTATATTCGTCGGCGGTCGGATACATCTTCAGGTCGGCATCCGGGAAATGCTTTTCGGCATAGTTGGAGTGGGTGGTGGAACCCTGCGCGCCGAGCGACTTGCCCTTGAGATCATCGAGGGACTTGATCGGCGAATCCTTCGGTACGGCGATAGCCGGCGGGGTGTTGTAATATTTCTTGGAGAAGTCGACCTTCTGGAGACGTTCCGGCGTGATCGACATGGACGCGATGATGGCGTCGAACTTCTTGGCCTGCAGGGCGGGGATGATGCCGTCCCAGTCATTGGTGACGAAGGTGCACTCGGCCTTCATTTGTTCGCACAGCGCCTTGGCGATGTCGATGTCGAAGCCGGTCAGCGTGCCGTCGGCTTCGAGATTGTTGAAGGGCGGATAGGCGCCTTCGGTGCCGATGACGATCTTGTCCTGCGCGAGGGCTGCGCCCGACAACAGCGAGATGGCGGCAATCGATACGGCTGCGAGCAGACGGGTGGAAATAGGCATTTCGATCCTCTCTTTTGGTCGTTCATCCGCAGTCTGTTGTTGTTTTCAGTGCGGACGCCATGGGCGCTGGGCGCGGCAGGACGGAGGATACCGCCTGTGGCCTTCAGCGCGGATGCAATTATTCATCCGGTTGGTCAAAAAATGCAACTGCAATATTAGTCATCGCGTTTGTGCCGCAGAGCCTCCACGAAAAGGCCTTGATCTGTTCATTTCCGGTACAGAACGCTTTGTTCATCATGGGAACCGAAGTGTGTGCCGGGCGTTGACCAGCGCCTGCACGCGCAGCCGGAATCACGATGTCGCAAGACTGGCGACCAATAATGGCAGATGAGGAAACACCGATGCTGAAGAAGAACACATTGCTGACGGGGGTGGTTTTCCCCCTCATGTCGCTGGCGATTGCGGTGGAGCCGGCCGCGGCCGGTTTTGCCGGTGCCGCGCGGGCGCAGGCGCTTCCCGGACAGGCGACGACCGGTCAGGTGATTCTGGCGCAGGCACAGCCGGAAGAGCCGAACCCGGAAGAGGAACTGCGCAAGCGGCGCAAGCAGGCCGAAGAGGCGCAGCCGCAGGCCGAGCCGCAACGCCAGGAGCGCGCACCGGAACCGCCGCGTGAGCCGGAGTCCAAACGCGAAGCCGCGCCCGCCGAGCCACGCCCAGAACCGCAGAGGGAGCCCCAGAGGGAACCCCAGCGTGAGCCGCAGCCCGAACCCCAGCGGGAACCGCAGCAGCAGCGCGAGGCCCGCCCGGAGCCCGCGCCGGCCGAACAGCCGCAGGAGCGTCCCCGCAAACCAGAACGCGCACAGGAGCCGCAGGGCGAGGGCGAACAGCGCCCGGCACGCCAGCGCGAGGCGGCACCCGAAGCCGCACCTGCCGAGGAGCAGCCGAAGGAACGTCCGCGCAAGCCCGAACGGGCCGAGCAGCCCGCAGGTGAGGGTGAGCAGCAGCGTCCCCGTAAGGAGCGCGCGAAAGAACCTGCAGCCGAACAGGAGCCCGCAGCACGCCCTGAAAATGCCGAGCAGCCGGCCAAGCCTCGCGAGCCGGCGCCTTCCAAAAAGCCGCAGGTAGAGGAAAAGGCCCCGGAACAGAAAGCCGAACCGGCTGAAAAAGCCGTTCCGGAGAAAAAGCCTGCCGCCCCGGAGCCGGCAGTGAAGGAAGCACCGGTTCCGACCGAAGCCCCGACGCCCGCACGTCCGCCGGCGCCCGAGGCCCAGCCCAATCCCGCACCGGGTCGTCAGCCTTCCGAACAGCCGCCGGTAGAGGGCCAGGGTAGAACTGAACCTGCAGCCCCGCTGCCAGGCGCGCCGACGCCTCCGCCGCCGAGCGGTACGACGACCGGACAGGCGCCGGCCGGCGAACCCGTGCCCAATCAGGTCGCTGTTCCGCAGACGGAAGCGCCGCCGATGACGAAGGAAGAGCTGGACAAGGCCAAGGCCATTGCCAAGGACCCGTCCAAGACCGCCGATACCGTCATTCTGCCGGTCGACAAGGGTGCCGCCGTTCTCGACAGCGACAAGGAAGTGGAACGCTCCGGCAACCGCCAGACCCGCGAGGAGCGCCGTCGTGAACGCGAGCAGGCCGGCGACGTGAAGGTTCCGACATCGGACGCCGAAGCGCAGCGCGCCGGCGCCGCCGAAGGCAAGGCTCCGCCACCGCCCGTCAAGATGGAGGCGATCACCTCCCAGCAGGGCGAACGTGTCGATCGTCGTCCGCAATATGAGCGGCCGGAAGGTGTCCGCGAATGGCAGCCGCGCGAAGGCCGCCCGCGCGATCGGGATCGTGACGGCGACGCGCCGATCATCCTGCAATTCGGCGACCGTGTCGTGGTGCGCGGCGATGATAACCAGCGCTTCATCCGCGATGGTGGTGAGCCCTATTACGAGCGCTTGGGCGGCGGTCGTGTCCGCGAAACCGTGGAGCGCCGCGATGGAACGCAGGTGGTTACGATCCGCAACCGTTATGGCGACGTGATCCAGCGCTCGCGCATCGACGATCGCGGCCGCGAATATGTGCTGTTCTATGCACCGGAGCTGATGGAAGATCCGGACCGTGATTATGTCTATCGCGATCCCGGCCTCGACCTGCCGCCGATGCGCCTGCGCATTCCCGTGACCGATTATATCATCGACACGTCGAGCGATCCGGACCGCGATTATTACCGCTTCCTGGAACAGCCGCCCGTCGAACCGGTGGAGCGGGTCTATTCGCTGGATGAAGTGCGTTATTCGGCCCGTATCCGCGACAAGGTGCGCCGTATCGACCTTGATACGATCACTTTTGCCACCGGCAGTGCCGAGATCCCGATGGCGCAGGCACGTTCGCTGCGCAAGGTGGCTGATGCCATCAACAAGGCGCTCAACAAGAACCCGGGGGAAACCTTCCTGATCGAAGGCCATACCGATGCCGTCGGTTCGGATGAAAGCAACCTCGTTCTCTCGGACGAGCGCGCCGCTTCCGTCGCCAATGTGCTGACCGATGTTTACGGTATTCCGCCGGAAAACCTCGCGACTCAAGGCTATGGCGAGCGTTACCTGAAGGTTCAGACACTTGGCCCGGAACAGCAGAACCGCCGCGTCACCATCCGCCGTGTGACGCCGCTGGTGAAGCCGGTCGCACAGAACTGATTGGGTTCAGGAACTGAAAAGAAAAGGCCTGGAAAGCGCAAGCTTTCCGGGCCTTTTTTGTTGGTTGCGAGGCCTTCTGCTTTCACACCGTCATCCTCGCCCTTGAGGCGAGGATCCATTCCTGCGAGCGCATCGTGGATCCTCGGATCAAGCCTGAGGATGACTGAGAAGACGATTTTTTCTTCAGTTCAGCGCCACGGCGATCTCAGCAGCAAGCTGCGCATTGTTGCGCACCAGCGCAATATTGGTCTCCAGGCTGCGGCCATCTGTGAGGCGGAAAATATCGCCGAGCAGGTAGGGGGTGACTTCCTTGCCGGTGACTTCGTCGCGCTCGGCGTGCGAGATGGCGCGGTTGATGTAGATTTCCATCTCCTCGCGCGGAATTTCGTCTGCTTCCGGCACGGGATTGGCCACCAGCATGCCGCCGTCGATGCCCAGCTGTTCGCGGGTTGCCTGGAAATTGGCAATCGCCGCCGGGCTATTGAGCGAAAGCGGGCTCGACAGGCCGGAAGAGCGGGACCAGAAGGCCGGGAATTCTTCCGACCCGAAGGTGACGACAGGCACGCCGTTGGTTTCGAGAACCTCCAGCGTCTTCGGAATATCGAGAATGGCTTTCGCGCCGGCGCAGACGACGATCACGCCGGTCTTGGCAAGCTCGGTCAGATCGGCGGAGATGTCGAAGGTCTCTTCCGCGCCCTTGTGCACGCCGCCGATACCGCCTGTCGCAAAAACGCGGATGTCGGCGCGGGCGGCGGCGATCATGGTGGCTGCAACCGTGGTCGCGCCCGTGCGGCGCTCGGCGATGGCAAAGGCGATATCGGCGCGCGAGACCTTCATGGCGTCGGTTGTCTGGGCAAGCGCCTCAAGCTGGTCCTTCTCAAGACCGATATGCAGCGTGCCGTGAATGACGGCGATGGTGGCCGGAACCGCACCCTGATCGCGGATGATCTGTTCGACGCTTTCGGCCATCTCGATGTTGCCGGGATAGGGCATGCCATGGGTGATGATGGTCGATTCAAGCGCCACGATCGGCGCGCCGCGCTGCTTGGCTGCGGCGACTTCCTGAGAATAGACGATGGGCAGGAGCGGGGAGATGGGGCGGGTCATGGCATCTGTTCCAGTTTTCAAAAGCGGGTTCATGCCAGCATTTCAGCCTGGGGAACAAGCCCCAACATGGCTTCGACACTGTCTTTTGATAGTTCATGCGAGGTGGCGAAGGGGGACTGCACGGTGATGGCCGCCGCGGCCGCCCCCTGTCGCAAGGCCTCCGCAATCGTCTTTCCCTCGGCGATGGCGGCGAGATAACCAGAGGCCATGGCGTCGCCCGCACCGGTGACATCCTTCACCTCGCGGATGAGAGGCGGGTGGAGGATTGCTTTTTCCGTTCCATTGAAGGCAACGACTTCGCTTGCGCCGCGGGTAACGACGCCGCCGCAAAGCCCGGCCTTGCGCAGAATATCCGGCCAGTCGCGGACATTGGCCGCCGTCTCGCCGGTCAGCGCGCGGGCTTCCGCCTCGTTCATGAAGAGGACGTCGATATCGCCGAGCGTCGCTTTCAGCTTCACCGCCTTGGCGGGCGATATGGCAATGGCGGCCAGCGGTTTTTCGCAGGCGCGGGCAACGAGGCCGAGCGCCGTCAGCGTATCATCAGGCAGATTGGCGTCGCAAAGCAGGATATCGCTCGCAGTGATCGCCTCCCGCACGGCGCGTATCTTCAGGCGGCGCGGGGTGAAGAGCTTGTAGAGGTCCATATCCGCAAGCGCGATGACGAGGTTGCCGTCACGCTCCAGAATGGCGGTGTAGCTTGGCGTGCGGCGGTCGAGGAAGGTGAAGGGCGTGTCTTCAACGCCCGCCTGCTTCGCAGCCTCCGCCACCGCTTCGCCTGTCACGTCACCGCCGCGCGGAGCAATGATGCGGACCTGAAAACCGAGGCGGGAGAGATTGCGCGCGGCGTTGAAACCGCCGCCGCCGGCCTCTTCCATCCACGAGCCGGGGTTGCTCGCGCCGGGCGCCGTCTCAGTCTCGATCATGCCGCGCCGGTCGATATGTGCGCCGCCCAGAACGAGTATTTTCTTCACGCTTGCGTTTCCCTCTTTGGCGGATGGAAAGACCGGACGATTCGGCCTAAACTGACGTCTTCCTGACCTCGCATCCGGTTTGCGGCGATGGGCCGGGCACGGAAAAACGAAAGCAGAACAAACTACTTATCGCTATTTGTTTTCAATATGCTGGCTCAGCCTTGCGAAATGAGAACAAATAGAGTACATACCGTTTCCATACTGCTTCATTGCCTGTGCGGCTTCAATAACCTAAAGGTGGTTCGGATGGCACAAAATTCTTTGCGTCTCGTAGAGGATAAATCGGTGGATAAAAGCAAGGCACTGGAAGCGGCGCTCTCCCAGATCGAACGGTCGTTCGGCAAGGGATCGATTATGAAGCTCGGTTCCAATGAAAATGTGGTTGAGGTGGAGACCGTTTCGACGGGTTCTCTCAGCCTGGATATCGCGCTCGGCATCGGCGGTTTGCCGAAGGGGCGCATCGTTGAAATTTATGGCCCGGAAAGCTCGGGTAAGACGACGCTGGCGCTGCAGACGATTGCGGAAGCCCAGAAGAAGGGCGGCATCTGCGCCTTCGTGGATGCCGAGCACGCGCTCGATCCGGTCTATGCCCGCAAGCTTGGCGTGGATTTGCAGGGCCTTCTGATCTCGCAGCCGGATACGGGCGAGCAGGCACTTGAGATCACCGATACGCTGGTGCGTTCCGGTGCGGTTGATGTCCTGGTGGTCGACTCCGTTGCGGCGCTGACGCCGCGGGCGGAAATCGAAGGTGAGATGGGCGACAGCCTGCCGGGTCTTCAGGCCCGCCTGATGAGCCAGGCGCTGCGCAAGCTGACCGCTTCGATCTCCAAGTCGAAATGCATGGTCATCTTCATCAACCAGATCCGCATGAAGATCGGCGTCATGTTCGGTTCGCCGGAAACGACGACAGGCGGTAACGCTCTCAAGTTCTATGCGTCCGTTCGCCTCGACATCCGCCGTATCGGCGCCGTCAAGGAGCGCGAAGAGGTTGTCGGCAACCAGACCCGCGTCAAGGTCGTCAAGAACAAGATGGCTCCGCCCTTCAAGCAGGTGGAATTCGACATCATGTATGGCGAGGGTGTTTCCAAGACCGGTGAGCTCGTCGACCTCGGCGTGAAGGCCGGTATCGTCGAGAAATCCGGTGCATGGTTCTCCTATAACAGCCAGCGTCTGGGGCAGGGGCGTGAGAACGCCAAGACCTTCCTGCGCGACAATCCGGAAACGGCAAATGAGATCGAACTGGCATTGCGCCAGAATGCAGGTCTGATCGCCGACCGCTTCCTGCAGAATGGCGGCCCGGATGCCGGTGAAGGCGACGACGGCAGCGACGAGGGCTGATGCATTCCGCGAAGGTCCTGATGTCGCCGTCCGGAGACTTCGTCGAGCTGGTATAGATCAAAAGGGTCGTGCGATTTTTCTTCGCGCGGCCCTTTTTCTTTGCCTATATGTCTTGCTTCGCCTCCATGGCTGGACAGGGCAGGATGCGGACGATAAAAGCCAGTGATTTTGCAATATAGCCATCGTTTCCGGTGGCGGTGATGGACTCCAGCTGTGAGCGGTGTGTGGGCATGAGCGGTGTGAATGAAATTCGGTCGACCTTTCTCGACTACTTCAAGAAGAACGGACATGAGATCGTGCCCTCCAGCCCGCTGGTGCCGCGCAACGATCCGACACTGATGTTCACCAATGCCGGCATGGTGCAGTTCAAGAACGTCTTCACCGGTCTTGAAAGCCGTCCTTATTCCACGGCCGCTTCGGCGCAGAAATGCGTGCGCGCCGGCGGCAAGCATAACGACCTCGACAATGTCGGTTATACCGCCCGCCACCACACCTTCTTCGAAATGCTCGGCAATTTCTCCTTCGGCGATTATTTCAAGGAAGAAGCGATCACCCATGCCTGGAACCTGATCACCAGGGAATTCGGCATCGACCGCAACCGTCTGCTGGTGACTGTCTATCACACCGACGACGAGGCCTTTAACCTCTGGAAGAAGATTGCCGGTTTCTCCGACGACCGTATCATCCGCATTGCGACCAGCGACAATTTTTGGGCAATGGGCGATACCGGTCCCTGCGGTCCCTGTTCGGAAATTTTCTATGACCACGGCGATCATATCTGGGGCGGCCCGCCCGGCTCGCCGGAAGAGGATGGCGACCGTTTCATCGAAATCTGGAACCTCGTCTTCATGCAATATGAGCAGCTGACGAAGGAAGAGCGCATCGACCTGCCGCGTCCGTCGATCGACACGGGCATGGGTCTTGAGCGTATTTCCGCGCTGCTGCAGGGCAAGCACGACAATTACGATACGGATCTGTTCCGCGCGCTGATTGCTGCTTCCGTGGAAGCGACCGGTGTTCCGGCCGAAGGTGAAAAGCGCGCCAGCCACCGGGTCATCGCCGACCATCTGCGCTCTTCCGCCTTCCTGATCGCCGATGGCGTCCTGCCGTCCAATGAAGGCCGCGGTTATGTCCTGCGCCGCATCATGCGTCGCGCCATGCGCCATGCCGAACTTCTCGGCGCGCGCGAGCCGCTGATCTACAAGCTGCTGCCGGCACTCGTGCAGCAGATGGGCCGCGCCTATCCGGAACTGGTTCGCGCCGAGGCGTTGATTTCCGAAACGCTGAAGCTGGAGGAAACCCGTTTCCGCAAGACCCTGGAACGCGGCCTGTCACTTCTCTCCGACGCCACCTCGACCCTGCACAAGGGCGACATGCTGGACGGCGAAACGGCTTTCAAGCTTTACGACACCTATGGTTTCCCGCTCGATCTGACGCAGGATGCGCTGCGCGCGCGTGAGATCGGCGTCGATATTTCCGGCTTCACCGACGCCATGCAGCGCCAGAAGGCGGAAGCTCGCTCGCACTGGGCCGGCTCCGGCGACAAGGCGACCGAAACCGTCTGGTTCGAACTGAAGGAAAAGTTCGGCGCGACCGAATTCCTCGGTTACGATACTGAAACCGCCGAAGGCGTCATTCAGGCGATCGTCAAGGACGGCAAGTCGGTGGACAGCGCCGCCGAGGGCGAGACGGTGCAGATCGTCGTCAACCAGACGCCGTTTTATGGCGAGTCCGGTGGCCAGATGGGCGATACCGGCGTTATTTCCGGCGACAATGGCGCCTTTGCCGTTTCCGACACCCAGAAAAAGGGCGAAGGCCTGTTCGTGCATACCGGCACCGTTTCCAAGGGCGGATTGAAGCTCGACGAAGCCGTGCAGCTGACGGTCGATCATGACCGTCGTTCGCGTCTGCGCGCCAACCACTCCGCCACCCACCTGCTGCACGAGGCGCTGCGCGAGGTGCTCGGCACGCACGTCGCCCAGAAGGGTTCGCTGGTCGCGCCCGAGCGCCTGCGCTTCGACGTTTCGCATCCGAAGCCGATGTCGGCCGAGGAGCTGAAGGTGGTCGAGGAGATGGCGAACGAAATCGTCTTGCAGAACTCGCCTGTTGTCACCCGCCTGATGAGCGTTGATGACGCCATTGCCGAGGGTGCGATGGCGCTGTTCGGTGAAAAATATGGCGATGAGGTTCGTGTCGTGTCCATGGGCACCGGCCTGCACGGCGCGAAAGCCAACCGTCCCTATTCCGTCGAGCTTTGCGGCGGCACGCATGTGGCGGCAACAGGCCAAATCGGCCTCATCCGCATTCTCGGCGAAAGCGCCGTTGGTGCGGGTGTGCGCCGTCTGGAAGCCGTGACGGGGCAGGGCGCGCTTGCCTATCTCGCCGAGCAGGATGAGCGCGTAAAGGCATTGGCTTCGTCGCTGAAGGTTCAGCCGGGCGAGGTACTGTCGCGTGTCGAGGGACTTCTCGACGAGCGCAAGAAGCTGGAGCGCGAGCTTGCGGATGCCCGCAAGAAACTCGCAATGGGCGGTGGTTCCTCGGATGCCGGCGCAAACGACGTCCAGCAGGTTGCAGGCGTCAATTTCCTCGCAAAATCCCTGTCCGGCATCGATGCCAAGGACTTGAAGGGCCTTGCCGATGAAGCCAAGGCAAATCTCGGCTCCGGCGTCGTGCTGCTGATCGCTGTTTCCGAAGATGGCAAGGCAAGCGCTGTTGCGGCCGTGACGGAAGATCTGACGGCCCGTTTCAGCGCTGTCGATATCGTCCGCACCGCGTCTGCCGCACTTGGCGGCAAGGGCGGCGGCGGTCGCCCTGATATGGCGCAGGCCGGCGGTCCTGATGGCGCCAAGGCGCAGGATGCCATCGAAGCGGTGGCGGCGGCCCTGGCGGCCTAGTCAGAGCAAATTCAAAAAGGGCGGGGTTTTACCCCCGCCCTTTTGATTCTGGTTCAAGCCTCCGGCGCAGAACAGCGGTTCCCGTCTTTCAGCCCGTCGCCTGCAAGTCCTTTGCCGCTTCCTCATCGAGCTGGGCGGCCCGCTTGAAGGCCGGGCGTTCGGTGAGATGGGCCATGTAATCGAGAAAGGCCGGGCGTTTTTCGATCGTGCCGAAATGCAGCCCCCAGCCGATATGGGCACCGACATAGACATCCGCTGCGGTAAAGAGATCACCGGCGATAAAGCGGTTTTCGCTGACGGCCCGTTCAAGCGTATTCATCACATCCGCATAGCTGCCGCAGCCGGCCATGCGCAGCTTCTCCTTCGGCACTTCGAAACCCATCGCCTTCATGCTTGCCGCCATTTCCAGCGGGCCTGCGGCAAAGAACATCCAGCGATAATAAAGCCCACGTGCCTTGGGCGTGGGCGCAAGGTTCGCGCCGGGAAAGGCATCGGCGAGATAGGCGCAGATCGCTGCCGCCTCGGTGACGATCGTATCGCCGTGTTTGATGGCGGGCACCTTCGCCATCGGATTTATCAGCCGATAGGCGGGCGATTTCATCGAGGTCTCGAAACCCAGTATTTCCGTTCGGTATGGAACGCCCACTTCCTCGAGCATCCACCGCGCGATGCGTCCGCGCGACATAGGGTTGGTGTAGAAGATCAATTCACTCATGCTTTTGCCTCCCCAAGCAAAATCCTCGAAGCATCCCGGGAAAACCGATGCGGATTTCGCGCCTGCGCTTCGCTTTTTTTAAGTCCGCAGCATCCTTCGCGTGTTCCCTAAGACCGCGCTGATGCTCCGATGAACGTTTGACTGTGCCGGGCAAGTTATGTGCAAGTAGATGCTATTTAAGTTTTGTCTTATTGTTGTACTGGCCGCAGCACGCGGAATCGAAGTCTGCGCCTAGTACAACAGCTAATCAAGATACTGTGAACAAAAAAGAAACCAGACGTTTCAGCTCTACGGTACACATAAAAAACCCGGCGCTGAGGCCGGGTTTTGAAGTCGCTGGGAAAGCAGGCTTAAGCCGCCATCGCCTTCTTGAGGTTCTCGTCGATCTTGTCGAGGAAGGCGGTGGTGGAGAGCCAGGGCTGGTCCGGACCGATGAGGAGGGCCAGATCCTTGGTCATGAAGCCGCTTTCAACGGTGTCGACGCAGACGGTTTCGAGCGTCGTTGCGAACTTTGCGAGCTCGGCATTGTCGTCCAGCTTGGCGCGGTGGGCGAGGCCACGTGTCCAGGCGAAGATCGAGGCGATCGAGTTGGTCGAGGTTTCCTGACCCTTCTGGTGCTGGCGGTAGTGGCGCGTAACCGTGCCGTGCGCAGCTTCGGCTTCGACTGTGCGGCCGTCCGGTGACAGAAGAACTGAGGTCATCAGGCCGAGCGAGCCGAAGCCCTGCGCAACCGTGTCGGACTGCACGTCGCCGTCATAGTTCTTGCAGGCCCAGATGTAGCCGCCGGACCACTTCAGCGCGGAAGCGACCATGTCGTCGATCAGGCGGTGCTCATAGGTGATACCGGCTTCGTCGAACTGCGCCTTGAACTCGGTCTGGTAGACTTCTTCGAAGATATCCTTGAAGCGGCCGTCATAGGCCTTGAGGATGGTGTTCTTCGTGGAGAGGTAAACCGGCCACTTGCGCATCAGGCCATAATTCATGGAGGCGCGGGCGAATTCGCGGATGGATTCGTCGAGGTTGTACATGGCAAGAGCCACGCCAGCGCTCGGGGCATCGAAGACGTCCTTTTCGATGACCTGACCGTCTTCACCGACGAACTTGATGGTCAGCTTGCCCTTGCCGGGGAACTTGAAATCGGTTGCCTTGTACTGGTCGC
Organism: Agrobacterium sp.; assembly: GCF_059499945.1. Taxonomy (NCBI): domain Bacteria; kingdom Pseudomonadati; phylum Pseudomonadota; class Alphaproteobacteria; order Hyphomicrobiales; family Rhizobiaceae; genus Agrobacterium; species Agrobacterium sp. The sequence continues at coordinate 56,985 of NZ_JCABZP010000002.1, forward strand.
CGAAAGCGTGACGGCCGACAACGATCGGCTTGGTCCAGCCGGGAACGAGGCGCGGAACGTTCTTGCAGATGATCGGCTCGCGGAAGATGACGCCGCCCAAAATGTTGCGGATCGTGCCGTTAGGGCTCTTCCACATCTGCTTCAGGCCGAATTCCTCGACGCGGGCTTCATCCGGGGTGATGGTGGCGCACTTGATGCCGACGCCGTGCTTCTTGATGGCGTGCGCCGCGTCGACAGTGACCTGGTCGTTGGTGGCGTCGCGGTTTTCAACCGAGAGATCGTAATATTCGATGTCGAGATCGAGGTATGGCAGGATCAGCTTGTCCTTGATGAGCTGCCAGATGATACGGGTCATTTCGTCGCCGTCGAGATCGACGACCGGATTGGCTACCTTGATCTTTGCCATGAATTCCTCACCTTCGAAGCTGTGGCGTCTGATAACGCCGGTATTCGGAAAAATATCCGGTGCGGCTATAGCATTGCGAGCGTCTGAGGCAAAGCCATGGGGGGCGCTTTTTTGGCGCAGCGCAATAACGCTTTGCGCATTGCCAAACCATAATGCCGGAATACAGTCAGGCGAATCGCTTCGCCCGCTTGTCGGGCCTACCCCGGGATCACATCATGCGGAATATTCTGCTTCTGACTGCCGCCGTCCTCTTTTCCCACAGCGCCCTTGCTGCCGGGCCCACCGATCCCGTCCAGAAGGTGATGGATATCACCGTCAAGAACTGGTCCGGCGACGCCGAAAACTGGAAATACATCTTTGATGAGGACATGCTGACCAGCCTGTTCAGCAAGGATTTCGTCGCACAATATCACGAAGCGTCCAAGAAGCCGGCCTACGAGGCAGAAAGCGGGGAGAAGGGTGATCCCTTCGGTTACGATGTCGTGACCAACTCCCAGGATGGCTGCCCGCTGCAGGAAGTTTCAGTGACGGCCGGTGCGGTGAAGGACGGCGTGACTGACGTGACGGCGAAATTCAAGCTCTGGGCCTGCATGGACGAGGCGGAGATGAAGGCGACGGTTGACGAAGTGCATTTCGACGTCGTCGAGGAGGATGGCCGGCCGGTCATCAGCGATATTCATCGCGTTGGCGACGAGGGCAGGGATTCGCTGCGCGAAGAGATGGCGACGATCATCAAGGGGGAGTGAAGAGGACGCTCACACCCCTCCGCCTTTGATTTTAGCGCCGATCTGTGCCAGTGAGGCGCGCTTTAGCGTATCGGTTCGAAAATCGACGCGCCGCTTCAGAAAACGGACAAAAGACGATGGCAGGCACAAACAGCGAGCTTGAACTTGTGGCGGAAGGCCCGGCGATCATTCTGGTCGAACCGCAGCTCGGCGAAAATATTGGTATGGTGGCGCGGGCGATGGCCAATTTCGGCCTCGCCGAATTGCGCCTGGTCAATCCGCGTGACGGCTGGCCGAGCGAGAAAGCGCGCGCTGCCGCTTCCAAGGCCGATCATGTCATCGATGCAACGAAGGTGTTCGAGACGCTGGAAGAGGCGATCAAGGACCTGAACTTCGTTTATGCCACGACCGCGCGCGAGCGTTACGGTTTCAAGCCGGTGCGTGCGCCCGTCACCGCCGCCGAGACATTGCGTGCAAAATTCAAGACGGGCGAAAGGACCGGCATCCTGTTCGGGCGCGAGCGCTGGGGCCTTACCAACGAAGAGGTGGCGCTGGCCGACGAGATTGTGACCTTCCCGGTCAATCCCGCCTTTGCCTCGCTCAACATCGCGCAGGCCGTGCTTTTGATGTCCTATGAGTGGATGAAGTCAGGCATGGACGATCTGGGCGAAACGCTTTTCCAGTCCGTCGAGCAGCGGCCCTCCACCAAGGAGCAGGTTTTCGGCCTGTTCGAACATATCGAGGAAGCGCTGGACGCGCGTGGTTATTTCCATCCGCCCGAAAAAAAGCCGAAAATGGTCGACAATCTGCGCGCCGTGCTGTCGAGACGTGGTTTTTCCGAGCAGGAAATCAGTGTTTTCCGTGGCGTGATCAATTCGCTCGACCGTTTTCCCCGGCAATGGCCCAAGCAGGCAGGCCGGGCGGGAACGGCAGAGGGAATATTGGCGAAGGGAACCGGGGAGCATGCTGAAGACGAGTGAGGCGGCCGCCGATGTACTGAAACCGGTGCTGGTGTTCGATTCCGGCATTGGCGGGCTGACGGTTCTGCGCGAGGCGCGCGTGCTGATGCCTGAGCGCGGTTTCATCTATGTGGCCGACGATGCGGGTTTTCCCTATGGCGGCTGGGAGGAGGAGGCGCTGAAGGCGCGCATTCTCTCGCTCTTCGAAACGCTGCTGCAGGATTATAGCCCGGAAGTCTGCATCATCGCCTGCAACACGGCCTTCACGCTCGCGGGTGCCGATCTTCGCGCCCGCTTTCCGCAGATGACTTTTGTCGGCACCGTGCCCGCCATCAAACCGGCGGCGGAGCGCACCCGTTCGGGCCTGGTTTCCGTGCTGGCGACACCGGGCACCGTCAAGCGCGCTTATACGCGCGATCTCATCCAGTCCTTCGCCACCCAATGCCATGTCCGTCTCGTTGGCTCGGAAAATCTGGCACGCATGGCGGAAAGCTGGATCAGGGGAGAGCCGGTCTCGGACGAGGCGGTTCTAGCCGAAATAGAGCCCTGCTTCATCGACAGCGACGGCAAGCGCACAGACATCATCGTGCTTGCCTGTACCCATTATCCCTTCATGGCCAATGTGTTTCGCCGGTTGGCGCCCTGGCCGGTGGACTGGCTCGATCCCGCCGAGGCGATTGCCCGGCGTGCCCGCCATCTGGTGCCGCTGCCACAGGATGCGGAGCACCCTGACGGTTTCGATTTTGCCGTCTTCACCTCAGGCAAGCCGGATTTTGCCACCCGGCGGCTGATGCAGGGATTTGGTCTCAGCGTTTCGTTGACCTGAGTTTCGCTGCCCAGCCGCCTGTTGTATTTTTGCATCTGTTTTGCCCGTCTTTTGCAATTCGAGATTGCGACCTCTTGTCGCGCCGGATTTCTTATGTAAGATGTTTCTCGTCTGTAACCGCTATGAATGGAGGCGTGGAATGACCAATGACATGAATATGCGCCTTAACGGCATGTCTGGCTTTTCCGGCATGGTCTTCGGTGGTTATGTGATGCGAGGCATCTCCCTCCGATAAGGCTTAAAGCCTGATTTCCCTGCCGTTAGGCATTTTCACTTCGTCCGACATGTGACTTGCGCGTCCGCGTGGCATGACTGCTGCGCCCGCCGTTTCGGCATGTCGTTTTCCATCGATAAAGGACCTGGCCGCTTTGCCGCGCCGGGATGGATTTCCCATGCAGAAAAATCAACCATTGGTAGCATATGCGCTGCCGGATGCGGTCGATCGCTTGTTCGTCACATTCGGCGTCTGGAAAACTCTCAAAGCGGTTCTCACAGCCGCGCTGGTGCCGCGTGCGCCGCCGACTGATCCTGCCGATCTGCCTGAGCGCCTTTTGGTCGACATCGGCCTTGACCCCTCGCGCGTAAAGCGGCGGCGGGATTGGGAGGTTCCTCACTGGGCGCCCCGGTTTTGATGTGATGGCCTCTCCCGCGCAGACATGCGGGAGGGGCCGTATCGAACTTTGACCGCCGATGGCGGAGAAAATCCTGCACAGACGTTTTTCGGGTTGTTACGAGAGAGCTGCACGGTTTGTAAAATCCGGCTTGAAGCGAAACATTTTCCGTGGCTTGCTCAAGACTCGGGATAAAGGAGACTCATTATGCCACTGGAGAACTGGCTGGCCTTCGTGGCCGCATCCGCCATCATGCTTGCCATTCCGGGACCGACGATCCTGCTGGTAATTTCTTACGCACTCGGCCACGGCCGCAAGGCGAGCACCGCGACGGTAACGGGCGTGGCGCTTGGGGATTTCACCGCCATGAAGGCCTCGATGCTGGGGCTCGGGGCGCTGCTTGCAACATCGGCGGCGCTTTTCACTGGTCTGAAATGGATCGGTGCGGCTTACCTCATCTATCTCGGCATCAAGCTGTGGCGTTCGCCGGTTGGCGGAGAAGGTGCCGAGGGGACAGGCGTGACGGGCCGTGAAAGGCCGCTCAAAATCTTCCTGCATGCCTATATCGTCACGGCGCTGAACCCCAAGAGCATCGTGTTTTTCGTGGCCTTCCTGCCGCAGTTTCTGGTGCCGACGCTGCCCTTCTGGCCGCAGGTGCTGATTTTCGAAGCGACATTCCTGGTGCTTGCCACCTGCAATGCGGCGCTTTATGGACTGCTGGCAAGTGCCGCCCGCAATACGATCCGCAAGCCGAAGGTCCAGCGCATCGTCAACCGAACGGGTGGCGGTCTCCTGATCGGCGCCGGTCTTATCACCTTTGGCTGGAAGCGGGCGGTTTCGGCGTAAAGCACGTCTCGATCACCTGAAATTCGGACATAACAAAATGGCATTGCCGCATATTCTTCTCGCCCTGATCACCGTGTTTTTGTGGGGCTTCAACTTCGTCGTCATCAAGGTGGGCGTCGCCGATATGCCGCCTTTGTTTCTGACGGGGGTGCGTTATCTCTTTGCGGCCGTGCCTTTGGTGTTTTTCCTGCCAAAACCCAATGTGCCGTGGCGGCATATGATCGTTTACGGCATGGCGATGGGTTTCGTGCAGTTCGGTCTGCTTTATCCGGCCATCAAGCTCGGCCTGCCGGCGGGGCTTGCTTCGCTGGTCATGCAGTCGCAGGCCTTCTTCACGCTGGCGCTTGCCGTGGTGTTCCTCGGCGAGCGGCCGTTGCCTTCACAGATCCTCGGCGCGATCATCGCTTTTGGCGGGCTGGCGGTCATCGGCGTGGAGCGCATGACGGCCGCAGCGCTGATACCGCTCCTGATGGGGGTCGGCTCGGCAATTGCCTGGGCCTGCGGCAACATCGTCAATCGCCGTATCGGCCAGGTGAATGCGGTTTCCTTCGTTGCATGGACGAGCCTTGTACCCGTTCTGCCGTTGATCCTGCTTTCGCTGGTGGTGGAAGGACCCGATGCGATCGCGGAAGGCCTGCTCAATGCGACGCCGACGATGGCTTTCGTGGTGATCTACATGGCCTATGGAGCGACCATTGTCGGCGCGGGCATCTGGAGTTACCTGCTTCTGCGTTATCCGGCCGGAACGGTAGCGCCGTTTTCGCTGCTGGTGCCGATTGTCGGTTTCATCAGCGCCTATCTCGCTTTTGCGGAGCATATCACCGTCTTCGAAGTGGTCGGCGCCGCATTGGTCATCATCGGCCTGATGCTGAATGTGTTCGGCAGGCGGCTTTCATTTTTGCGGGTCTCGTCCGGGACCGCATAGATGCGGCGTAATTGCCTGTGCATTATCGGCATGGGGCAGACGCAACAGGCGATTTTTTGGTAAAGAGCATGTTCGGCCGCCGCCAAGGGAATCGGCCGGATGACATGCAGCACGAGGAATGGAACATTGCAGGTCGGCATCGACATGGGAACCCTATCGGGCGGGCAACAGGCCAAGCTCGATATTGAAGAATTGCTTGCGACACGTTTGCTGGTGCAGGGCAATTCCGGTTCCGGCAAGTCGCATCTCCTGCGCCGGCTGCTGGAGCAATCGGCGCAATGGGTGCAGCAGGTCATCATCGATCCCGAGGGCGATTTCGTCACTCTTTCCGATAAGTTCGGACACGTGGTGGTGGATGGCGAGCGCACCGAAGCGGAGCTGGCCGGCATCGCCAACCGCATTCGCCAGCACCGCGTCTCCTGCGTGCTGACGCTCGAAGGCCTTGATATCGAGCAGCAGATGCGTGCCGCAGCCGCTTTCCTCAACGGCATGTTCGATGCGGATCGCGAATATTGGTATCCGGTGCTGGTCGTGGTGGACGAGGCGCAGATGTTTGCACCCTCCGTCGGCGGTGAGGTGACCGAGGATGCGCGCAAGGCGTCTCTGGGTGCGATGACCAATCTGATGTGCCGCGGCCGTAAACGCGGCCTTGCCGGCGTCATCGCCACGCAGCGTCTTGCCAAGCTCGCCAAGAATGTGGCGGCGGAAGCCTCGAACTTCCTGATGGGCCGCACCTTCCTCGATATCGACATGGCGCGCGCCGCCGACCTGCTCGGCATGGACCGGCGACAGGCGGAAATGTTCCGCGATCTGCAGCGCGGCAATTTCGTGGCGCTTGGGCCTGCGCTATCGCGCCGCCCGCTGCCCATCGTCATCGGGGCGGTGGAAACCTCGGCGCGCTCGTCCTCGCCGAAGCTGATGCCGCTGCCGGATGCGCCGCAGGATGTGGAAGACCTGATCTTCACGCCGGATCCGGAAGAATTCACGCGCGCCGTGGTGCGCCGCACGCCGCCGGCACCGCGGCCGACCACCGATATTCTCGCCGAACTCTCCCGTTCCACGCCCGCCGCCGTTGGTCCTTCATCGGAGCAGTCTCCGCGTGCAGGTCAGCCGGAACTGACGCCGGAGGAGCGTGAGGAGAAGATCGGTGCGGTTCTCGTTGAAATTCTCGATGATCCGCAATCGGCCTATCGCACGGATGCCGTGCTCTATCAGGATTTTCTGGTGCGCGCCCGCATGCGCCGTATTCCCGGCACGCCGATGACGCTGGCGGAATTCCGCCGGCAGGTGGCGATTGCTCGCTCCGGCGTGGATGCGGCGATGGCGGCAAGCGAAGGCTGGGAAAAGGCGCTGGAGTTGTCGATGTCTGTTTCCGATGACCTGCAGGGCGTTTTCCTGCTTCTGGTCAAGGCTGCACTTGGCGAGGAACCTTGCCCGTCGGATGCCCGTATTGCCCGCGCCTATGGCACCCATTCCGCCCGCCGCGCCCGGAGGCTGCTCGGTTATTTCGAGGAGAAGGAGCTTGTGGTGGTGCATGCCGATTTCTCCGGCAAGCGCATCGTGGCGTTTCCCGACCTCGATGCAAAAACCGCACCCGGCGACGCGGATGCGGCTGAGGATGATGCGAGACTGGCGGCGGAGTGAGGTTGGCGGGCTGCTTGTGTAGGCATACCTCTCCGTCCTGCCGGACTTGATCCGGCATCCAGCCACGGCGCGTCTGCACCGTGAGAAGAGTCTCTCGCGATCAAGGACTAGATCACGCTGGACCCCGGATCGGGCCCGGGGTGACGGCGTGTGTATGGTGCTCCGAAACCACGCGCATCTGTCTGCGGAAGTTCCTTTGAGGAGGCGTTTCCGCCTCCTCGTTGAATATTCTTATTCTATGGCCTTGGCTTCCTTGCGTGTCGCGATCAGCGAGCCGATGATGCCGGTTGCGAGGATGGCGACGGTGACGCCGAGCGAGACTGCCGGCGGGATCTTGGCGATGCCGAGCATGTCGGCCACGAAGATTTTCGAACCGACGAAGACCAGAACCGCAGCCAGCGCATATTTAAGATAAGCGAAGCGGTGGATCAGGGCGGCAAGCGCGAAATAGAGGGCGCGCAGGCCAAGGATCGCGAAGATGTTCGAGGTGTAGACGATAAATGGATCGGTGGTGATCGCGAAGATCGCCGGGATCGAATCGACCGCGAAGATAAGGTCGGCGATTTCGACCATGATGAGCGCCAGGAAGAGCGGCGTCACGAAGGTCTTCAGCTTGCCGGTGGTCGCATCCGTCTCCTTGACGAAGAATTTTTCGCCATGCAGCTTTTCCGTTACCGGAAGGCGGCTGCGCAGGAATTTCAGGATGCGGTTATTGCCGATATCGGCCTCGTCATGGTCGGACGAGAACAGCATTTTGAGGCCGGTGAAGACGAGGAAGGCCGCAAAGAGATAAAGCACCCAGTGGAAGTTTTCGACAATGGCCGCGCCGCCGGCAATCATGATACCGCGCAGGATGATGACGCCGAGGATGCCCCAGAGCAGCACGCGGTGCTGATATTGGCGGGGAATGGCGAAATAGGAGAAGATCATGGCGATGATGAAGATATTGTCCATCGCCAGGCTTTTTTCGACCACGAAGCCGGTGACATATTCCATCGCCGACTGCTGGCCGGACTGGTACCAGATCCAGCCGCCAAAGGCCAAACCGATGGCGATATAGAAGCCTGACATCAGCAGGCTTTCACGGATGCCGATTTCCTTGGAGTTCTTGTGCAATACGCCAAGATCGAGCGCCAGGAGGCCAAGGACGAGAGAAATGAAGACCGCCCACATCCATGTGGGGGTACCGAGAAAATCGTTGAGGAGGAACTCCATCAGTCAACCTTTAGCCGGACGAGGTTGGCTTTGCGGATGGGGAACGTGCGTGAAGAATATGCGTGGGCCCCAACCTAAAGAAACTCGACATCACGTGTTGTCCGGTAACACGCCAGAGGGGCCCGAGTTCTGATCACGATGGAGAGATGGGTGGGCGCTCGGGCTTTTCAAGGGCAGGATCGAGAAAAAAAGCGGCGGGTGTTGTTTGACAAATTTGTAAAACATGTTTAGAAGCCGCCCCAACGCCGGGCAGTGATGTCCGGTGTGTTTTGTTGACTGCCCTGCAGTTTAATAACTGACGTTCGGCGGTCAATATCACCGACATGTCCCGTGGTTTCTCCATTTGCATGTGAGAAGCCTGTCAGAGGCCCTGAAACGGGCTTCAGAGGAGGGCGTGTTTCCTTAAACCGGTTTGGCAACAGGCCGGCATAACCTTTTGAGAAGGAAATACGATGAGCAAGCGCGAATCGGCTAAGTACAAAATTGACCGCCGCATGGGCGAAAACATCTGGGGCCGTCCGAAGTCCCCGGTAAACCGCCGCGAATACGGCCCGGGCCAGCACGGCCAGCGCCGCAAGGGCAAGATGAGCGACTTCGGCACGCAGCTGCGCGCCAAGCAGAAGCTCAAGGGCTACTACGGCGAACTGCGCGAAAAGCAGTTCCGCGCCACCTACGACGAAGCAAACCGTCGCAAGGGCGATACCTCCGAGAACCTGATCGGCCTGCTCGAGTCGCGTCTGGACGCCATCGTCTACCGCGCCAAGTTCGTTCCGACCGTTTTCGCATCGCGTCAGTTCATCAACCATGGCCACGTCACGGTTAACGGCGTTCGCGTCAACATCGGTTCTTACCGTTGCAAGCCGGGCGACGTTATCGAAGTTCGCCAGAAGTCCAAGCAGCTGGTGACCGTTCTCGAAGCTGTTCAGCTCGCAGAACGCGACGTTCCTGATTACATCGAAGTCGATCACAACAAGATGGTTGCGACCTATGCTCGCATCCCGGCTCTGTCTGACGTTCCGTACCCGGTCGTCATGGAACCGCATCTGGTCGTCGAATTCTACTCGCGTTAATCAGCGCGTTTCAGTATTGAGAAAGCCGCCCCTCGGGGCGGCTTTTTTGTTTGCTGGGGAAGGCTTTGCATGCAGGACATTCAGGCGATCGTCGATTCCATTTACGACAGCATGGTGCCGCGCCTGGGCGAGGGCAAGGTTGCGGATTACATTCCGGAACTCGCCAAGGTCGATCCGAACCAGTTCGGTATCGCCATCACCACTGTCGACGGAACCACCTATACGGCCGGCAATGCGCTCACGCCGTTTTCGATCCAGAGCATCTCCAAGGTCTTCATGCTGACGCTGGCGCTCGGCAAGGCAGGCGAGACGGTATGGAACCGGGTGGGGCGTGAGCCGTCGGGGTCGTCCTTCAACTCCATCGTCCAGCTGGAGCATGAGCACGGCATTCCGCGCAACCCCTTCGTCAATGCCGGTGCCATCGTGGTGACGGATATCGTTCTTTCCGGCCACCAGCCGCGCGAGGCGATTGGCGAGCTTCTGCGTTTCGTCCGTTATCTCGCTGATGATGACACGATCAGCATTGATGACACCGTGGCGAAATCCGAGCAGGCGACGGGTTTCCGCAATTTCGCGCTTGCCAATTTCATGCGGTCCTTCGGCAATCTGCATCACCCTGTTGAATATACGCTGGGCGTCTATTTTCATCAGTGCGCGCTGTCCATGACCTGCGCGCAGCTTTCACGGGCCGGTCTTTTCCTTGCCAATCGCGGCCGCAATCCGCTGAGTGGTCATACGGTTGTGTCAGACCGACGCGCGCGGCGCATCAATGCGCTGATGTTGACCTGCGGCCATTATGACGGATCGGGCGATTTCGCCTATCATGTCGGCCTGCCGGGCAAGAGCGGCGTGGGCGGCGGTATCATGGCAGTGGCGCCGGGCAAGGCGTCGATTGCGGTCTGGTCGCCGGGTCTGAACAAGGTCGGCAATTCGGCGCTTGGGTCGCATGCACTGGAAATGCTGGCGACGAAAACCGGCTGGTCGGTATTCGGGGCTTGATATTGCGGGCGGATGCGGGCATTTCCTGCATTGAAAATGGCTGAATGCCAGAGCGGGCTAATCATGAACATTGTCACCAGCATCGCAGATGAGGTCGAGGCCGATCAGGACCTGGCCGGAGAAAATGGCGCTTCGCATCCGCTGTTCGACGCGGCACCCCGTTCTGTCTCCTTCAACAAGCTGCGCAAGCGGCTGTTGCGCAATGTACGTCAGGCCTTCGGGGATTTTGGCATGCTGAACGGCCAGAAGCGCTGGCTGGTAGGCCTTTCCGGCGGCAAGGACAGCTACGGTCTTCTGGCGCTGCTGCTTGATCTGAAGTGGCGCGGCCTTTTGCCCGTGGAACTCATTGCCTGCAATCTGGATCAGGGCCAGCCGAATTTCCCCAAGCACGTCCTGCCGGAATATCTGGCGAAAATCGGCGTCGCACATCGCATCGAATATCGCGACACTTATTCCGTTGTGAAGGAAAAGGTGCCGGCGGGTGGCACCTATTGTTCGCTCTGTTCGCGGCTGCGGCGCGGCAATCTCTACCGTATTGCGCGGGAAGAGGGCTGCGACGCGCTCGTGCTCGGCCATCACCGCGAGGATATTCTCGAGACCTTCTTCATGAACTTCTTCCATGGCGGCCGTCTGGCTGGCATGCCGGCAAAGCTGATGAACGACGAGGGCGACCTGATGGTGCTGCGCCCGCTCGCCTATTGCGCCGAAGATGATATGGCGAAATTCGCGGCGGCGATGGAATTCCCGATCATTCCCTGCGACCTCTGCGGTTCGCAGGACGGGCTTCAGCGCAATGCCATGAAGGAGATGCTGGCAGACATCGAAAGGCGTATGCCCGGCCGCAAGGACGTGATGCTGCGGGCGCTTGCCCACGTCAATCCGTCGCACCTGCTCGATCCGAAGCTTTTTGATTTCTCGGCGCTTTCTGTCACCGGGGCGTCACCTGAAGAGCGTAGGGAGGCCAACTCCCCCTTATGAAGAAGTGCCCCGCCCGATGACCCTTTCCGATAAAGATATCGACTTTCTCATTTCCACCGTTGCCGCTGCCGGCGTGAACGAAATTCTTCCCCGCTTCCGAAACCTGAGCGCCGGCGCTATCTCGGAAAAAACCTCCGCCGTCGATCTCGTTACCGAGGCGGATGTTCTCGCTGAAAAAGCAATAACAGCCGCTCTGCTGCAGCGGTTCCCGAAGGCCCATATAGTCGGCGAAGAGACCTATGAGGCGGACCAATCCGTCATTCCGGCGCTTGCCGATGCGCCGCTTGCTTTCGTGATCGATCCCATTGACGGCACTTTCAATTATGCTTCCGGTTTTCCCGCTTTCGGCACGCTGCTTGCGGTTACAGTCAAGGGCGAGACGGTGGCGGGTTTCATTCATGATCCTGTCATGGGTGACACCATCGTCGCCCTGAAAGGCGAGGGCGCGTTTCTCAACCGCAGGAACGGTTCGCAGGCGAAGCTCAAGGTCGCCGATCCCGTGCCATTGTCCGAAATGGTCGGCATTTTCTCCTGGGGCCACAGCCATCAGGATCGCCGTCCGGTGATCGCCGCCAATATGGCGAAGATAAAGATGGCGCTTTCAATCAATTGCTCGGCACATGAATACTGGCTCGCCTCGGCCGGCAAGCTGCATTTCATCGGCCATGAGAAGCTGATGCCGTGGGATCATCTCGCCGGCGTGCTTGTTCATCAGGAGGCGGGTGGTTATACGGCCCGTTTCGACAATACGCCCTATCGGCCGGGACAAACGGAGGGTGGCATCCTGTCCGCTCCCGACAAGGAAAGCTGGAAGATGCTGCGACGGGAAATCGTCGCTTTATAGTCGTTACGCTCAGAAAGAAGGATATCGCCCATGGCTCTCGAACTCGACATCGCCTCTCTTGCCAACGCGCTTCAGGAGGCGGCGGCAGTGGAAATCCTGCCGCGGTTCCGCAATCTGGGCGAGGGCGATGTGCGGATAAAGAGCGAGGCGATCGACCTTGTGACCGAGGCCGACGAGGCTGCGGAGCGGCTTATCCGCGCCCGTGTACAGGAAATCATGCCTGATGCGCTGTTCATCGGCGAAGAAGCGGTGGCGGCGGACGCCTCGCTGCTCGGCAAGCTTGCCGATGCCGATCTTGCCGTGGTGGTCGATCCGATCGACGGCACCTATAATTTCGCCTCCGGCCTGCCGCTCTTCGGCGTGATGATGAGCGTTATCTCGAAGGGCGAGACCGTTGCCGGCCTGATCTTTGATCCGATGGGCAATGACTGGGCGATTGCCGAAAAGGGTTCCGGCGCCTGGCTTTGCAGTGCTGATGGTTCGCAGACGCAGATGTCGGTCGTGCCGGCGCCTGAACTGTCGCAGATGGTGGGCATCGCCAATACCGGCTATTTCGACGTTGAGACACGGCGCAAGATTCTGACGAACCTCGCCGATGTGCGGCTGTTCACCAGCTATCGCTGCGCGGCGCATGAATACCGCCTGTTCTGCGGCGGCCACATGCATTTCCTGATGTATAACAAGCTGATGCCCTGGGACCATCTGGCCGGCACGCTGCTTTCGCAGGAAGCGGGCGCCTATGCGGCGCGTCTCAACGGCTCGCCCTATCTGCCGCGGCATGTGGATGGCGGGCTGTTGCTGGCACCCAATCAGGAGACGTGGGAATTGCTGCGCGAGAAGATTTTTACGGTTTGAGGCGGCGAATTAATGTGGGGCTGGGCAGGAAGGCTTTCTCCCGTCATGCCGAACTTGATCCGGCATCCAGTAGCCGCGCGTCTGCGCGGTGGAAAGAGTCTTCTCAGCCCAAAGACTTGGGCTGGCTAGACCCCGGATCTAGTCCGGGGTGACGGGCTGCGGATGACGTGAACTCGTAATCAACAAAAAGGGCGCGGAACAGAATTCCGCGCCCTTTCATTTTTCTAACGGCCCTTACCGTGTCGGCTTGTTGTGGGCCTGAAACAACACGCCCTTTTCCCCGATCAGCACGAAGATCAGACCGATGATGGAGACGACGAAGAAGCCGGCCACCATGGGCAGTGCGGTGCCGTCGAAAGCCTGGCCGATGGCGGCACCAATCAGCGAGCCGCCGACCGTTCCCATGAAACCGATAACGGACGAGGCCGTGCCGGCGACGTGGCCGAGCGGTTCCATGGCGAGCGAGTTGAAGTTTGAGCCGATCCAGCCGAACTGGAACATGGCGAGCGCGAAGAACACGATGAAGATCGCAAAGGGCATCGGTTCCGGGCCAAGCACCTGCACCACCAGCCAGATGAAGGTGATGGCGATGAAGCCCAGCAGGGATCCGTGCGACAGCTTGCGCATGCCGAACCGGCCGACAAGCCTTGCATTGATGAAGGACGAGAAGGCCATGAACAGCGCCACGCCCGCAAAGGCCGCTGCGAACCATGCACCCAGCCCATAAATGCCCTTGTAGACCTGTTCGGCCGAATTGATGAAGCCGAACAGCGCACCGAAGATAAAGGTGCTGGAGAGCGTGTAACAAAGCGCAATGCGGTTGGTGAGCACGATCTTGAAGCCGCCAAGGATAGAACGGGCGGTGAAGGGGCGGACATCGTCCGGATGCAGGGTTTCCGGCAGGCGGAAATACATCCAGGCCGTCACGACGGCGGCAATTCCCGCCATGAAGGCGAAGATCAGATGCCAGTTACCGAAAAACAGCACGATCTGACCGGTGCCGGGTGCGATGACCGGAACGACCATGAACACCATCATGATCAGCGACATGACTTCCGCCATCTGGCGGCCGCCATAGATGTCACGCACGATCGAGATGGTAATGACGCGTGTCGCCGCCGAGCCGATGCCCTGAATGAAGCGCAGGATCAGCAGGCCGGAGAATGACGGTACGAAGACTACGGCGAGGGCTGAAACGATATAGATCGCAAGTCCGACGAGCATCGGCTTGCGGCGTCCGAAACGGTCCGAGATCGGACCGTACAGAAGCTGCGCGACGCCGAAGCCCAGAAGATAGGTGGAAATGACATATTGGCGGTGGTTTTCATTGACGACGCCAAGCGATGCGCCGATTTCCTGAAGACCCGGCAGCATGATGTCGATGGCAAGCGCGTTCAGCGCCATCAGCATCGCGGCAAGCGCGATGAATTCCGTGCGCCCCATCGAGCCTGCGCGCGAAGCGGTGGATTGTGAAAGTTCTGTCACAGGATTGCCCCAAAAAGAACGGCAAAGGCGTTGCATGAAGCAACGCCTGGCATAGTTTTCTGACAATCAGGGTGGGCCGGATGAACCGGCCGAAATCAGGCCGCGCCGCGGACGCTGATACCCTGTTCTTGGAAGTGGCTTTGCAGTTCGCCGGACTGGAACATCTCTCTTACGATGTCACAGCCGCCGACGAATTCGCCCTTGACGTAGAGCTGCGGGATTGTCGGCCAGTTGGAATAGTCCTTGATGCCCTGACGGATGTCGGCATCGGCAAGCACATTGACGCCCTTGTAGTCGACGCCGAGATAATCGAGGATCTGTACCACCTGTCCGGAAAAACCGCACTGCGGAAATTGCGGGGTGCCCTTCATGAAAAGAACGATGTCGTTGCTCTTCACTTCGCTGTCGATCATGTCGTTAATGCCGCTCATAGGCCTATTCCTTTCACATGCGGTTCAAGGCCGCTGCTTTCCGTTTGTTCCTAGATAACATGTCGCGGCGCGATTTCCACCCGGGAAGCGTAAAAAACTGCGGGTGTGGCATCATTGGAGAGGGATCGAAATTTCGCGTCCACGTCGCAGCGGGTCAGGTGTCGGGATAGACCAGAAGTATTTTGCCGATCGTCTTTCGCGGTCTGGAGACGAGCGGGACTAATATGCCTGTCTCGTCAGCGAAAAGATCGAGTTCTTTCTGGTTCTGGAGTGTCATCACTGAGCGGCCGGTCGCTAGCGAACAATCTCGTTCGCAATCCACCTGCATTTCACTCACCAGTCGGTCGTTTTGGTGGTCGATTTTGAGATCGACAATTAATTTAGGCTCTTCCTGTTTAAGCAGACGGCAGGTTTGACCAATTTTGCAAAGCGCGGTGCCGGCTATCGGATCAGCATCATGAAGCAGCACGGCGAAGCCGATTTTGATCTCTTTGTTACTTCTGTCGTCGGTGAAGCCCATGCGTGTTGCGGAAAGAAACAGGAGGGCGCAGGCGAAAAACAGGCAAAGCCGCTCGTTGCGGATCATCGATATCTCTGTCGGCTGCGCGCAGCGGCCGTGCGTCTTTTGCTCACCTGCTTCTTGGCTGGCTTGGGTTTGACGGCTGCGTTGATCGCGGCTTCCAGGACCGAGCCGACGATGCCGCCGGCAAGGGAACCGGCGCTTTTCGTCCGGCGGGCCCTTCGGGTCTTGCGGATACCGGTCTTGGTCAGCACTTCGGCCAGAGCGCCCTTGACGACGCCGTTGAGCAATTGATCGACGATGCCAGACAAATTTCCCTCGCCAATAAATAAATCATATTTCGGTCGCGATTTTTACTATACGTGCATCGCCCACTGTATCAAGCGATCCTTTCGGGTGCCTCCAGCCCGAAGGTTTATGCATGCCGACCGTCAAGTCACGCCTTGTTCTTTATTTCCCCGGTTTCGATCCGCTCGATGCGGCGGCCCATCATCTGCGTTACCAGCGGGCGGCGGCGCTGGCCGGCAAGACTTGGGATGTCGACTATGCGGTGGGACCGCTCACGAACACGCCGGCGGGTGAAACATTCACGGTGGAGGCTTCGGCGGGCGACTGGCGGACGCGCTCCGACATTTTCGTTTACGATCATAATGCGGTGATATCGCAGTTACGGGATGCGCCGGTCCGGCAGCAGATCTGGCTTGGTTTCAAAGCCGGTGCAGGCATTATCGCCGAGGGCGGTGCGGCGCGCTACTTCCGCCATGCCTGGCGTTTTGGTCTGTTCTTCATCTTCCCGTTCCTGCTGATGCTGGTCGGCGGTGCTGTTGCTGCGGCTATTGCGCTCTCGCCTTCGCTGCTCGGTTTGCCTCTCTGGCTCTTCGCAATCAGCCTTCCCGCCGCCGCCCTGTTTTTCGTGAAGGCGTTTCTGCCTTTTGCGGAGCGGTTTCACACCCTGCATCTTTATGCGGACTGGCGCTTCGCGCTCGCTGTCGGCCGCGATGAAGCGATTGCCCGCGACTGGATCGAAGAGAGGGCCGCACTTGTTCTGACGACGCTTGAGCAGCCCTCGGACGAGGTTCTGGTCATTTCGCACAGCATGGGCGCCAGTCTTGCGCTCGCCGTGATCGGCCGCGTGCTGGAACTCAGGCCGGATGCGCTGGATGGCCGGAAGCTGTCCTTTGCAACGCTGGGCGGCGCAGCGCTGCAATGTGCGTTCCTGTCGAGTGCGGACAGGCTGCGTGAGAGCGTCGGCGTGATTGCACGTCACCCTGAGGTGACATGGTTCGATATCCAGTGCCTCACCGATCCCATTCACCTCTACAGGTGTAACACGGTGGCGCTGACCGGCCATAAGGATGCGCCGCTGCCGAAGATCGTGCCGATCCGCTTCAAGCATTCGCTTTCGCCGGAGCGGTATAAAAAGAACAAGCGCAACTTCCTGCGCATGCACCGGCAATATGTTCTGGGGCCTGATCGCAAGTCCGGTTACGATTTTACGCTGCTAACGGCTGGACCTTTACCGGCCGCATCTTTTGCCGATCTGGAATCGCAGAGCCCGCCTGCTTTGTAAGCGGCTACTGCTCATTCTACCGGATATGAAAAGGCCCGCGTGAGAGTATCACGCGGGCCTTTGATTTTAGTCCGGAGCCTTTATGCGTTGGCAGGACAGTGAAACTGTCTTGCCCGAACGGCTTTGACGGCCACGGTCATTCGGGAGCCGAGGTCTGCAGGGCAAGGGCGTGCAGAACGCCGCCCATATTGCCCTTCAGCGCGTCATAGACCATCTGGTGCTGCTGCACGCGGGTCTTGCCCTTGAACGCATCCGCAACGACTTCCGCCGCGTAGTGGTCGCCGTCACCGGCCAGATCGCGGATCGTGACCTTTGCCCCGGGAATTCCCGCCTTAATCATGTCTTCAATGTCGCCGGGTTTCATGGGCATGGTGTTTCTCCTTAATTCATTCTGCGGCGAGCAAAGTTTCGCCGTCCATGAATTGAGGGAACCACGATTCATAGGCCAAGTGCAATTCTTTAATCTCGACAGCCCGCGCCGTGCCCAGCTTTACGCTCGCACCGCCGGTAACGCCGATTGCGGGGCAGGAAACGCCCGCCGCCTTCGCCGCTGCCTGCACCTTGTCGAGATCACCCTTCTTCACCGTCAGGACGTAACGACCCTGGTCTTCGCCATAGAAGGTGAGGACCGGATTGTGGCCTTCGACCGCATCGATCGTCGCGCCGATGCCGGAGGAAATTGCCATTTCGGCAACCGCAAGCGCCAGACCGCCCGAGGAGCAATCGTGAACCGCTGTCGTAAGACCATCGGTGATGAGCGTACGGACGAAATCGCCGTTCTTCTTTTCGGCTGCCAGATCCACATGCGGTGCGGGGCCATCGATGCGGCCATGGATGTCGCGCATGTAAACCGACTGGGCGATGTGGGTGCCGAGACCGGCAGGCGCGCCGACCAAGAGCACCACTTCGTCAGCGGCGGCAAAGCGGATGCGCGCCATGCGGCCCCAATCCTTCAGGAGGCCGACGCCGCCGATGGTGGGGGTGGGCAGGATCGCCTGACCGTTGGTCTCGTTGTAGAGCGAGACATTGCCGGAAACGATCGGGAATTCCAGCACGCGGCAGGCTTCGCCGATGCCCTTGATGGCATGCACGAGCTGGCTCATGATCTCAGGCTTTTCCGGATTACCGAAATTGAGGTTGTCGGTAGCCGCCAGCGGCAGGGCGCCGGTTGCGGTGATGTTGCGCCAGCATTCGGCGACGGCCTGCTTGCCGCCTTCGAAGGGATCGGCCTCGACATAACGCGGCGTCACGTCGGAGGAGAAGGCGAGCGCCTTCTTGTCATGGCCTTCGACACGGACCACGCCGGCATCGCCACCCGGCAGCTGCAGGGAGTTGCCCTGGATCAGCGTATCGTACTGCTCATAGACCCAGCGGCGCGAGGAGTTGTTGGCCGAACCAACCAGCGAAACCAGCGCATCGGCAATATCGGCCGAGGGAATGTCATTTTCCGAAAGCGGCGCCTGAACCTTGGCGGGCGTCCACGGACGGTCATATTCCGGGGCCTGATCGCCGAGATCCTTGATCGGCAGGTTGGCGACTTCCTCGCCATTGTGCAGCACGCGGAAGCGCAGGTCGTCGGTGGTCTTGCCGACGATAGCGAAGTCCAGACCCCATTTAACGAAGATCGCCTTGGCGACCTCTTCCTTGGAGGGCTCGAGAACCATGAGCATGCGCTCCTGGCTTTCCGACAGCATCATTTCGTAAGCCGTCATGCGCTCTTCGCGCACCGGCACGGCATTGAGGTCGAGTTCGATGCCGAGATCGCCCTTGGCGCCCATTTCAACGGCCGAGCAGGTGAGGCCGGCGGCACCCATGTCCTGAATGGCGATGACCGCGCCGGTCTTCATCAGTTCAAGGCAGGCTTCCAGCAGGCACTTTTCGGTGAAGGGGTCGCCGACCTGAACGGTCGGGCGCTTTTCTTCGATCGACTCGTCGAATTCGGCAGACGCCATGGTCGCGCCGCCGACACCGTCACGGCCGGTCTTTGCACCGAGATATACCACCGGCAGGCCGACGCCCTTGGCTTCCGAAAGGAAGATCGCATTGGACTTGGCAAGGCCAGCAGCAAAGGCGTTGACGAGGATGTTGCCGTTATAACGCGGGTCGAATTCCACTTCGCCGCCGACGGTCGGCACGCCGAAGGAATTGCCGTAACCGCCGACACCGGCGACGACACCGGCCACGAGGTGGCGGGTCTTCGGATGGTCAGGAGCACCAAAACGCAGCGCATTCATGGCAGCGATCGGGCGTGCGCCCATGGTGAAGACGTCACGCAGGATGCCGCCGACGCCGGTCGCCGCACCCTGATAGGGCTCGATATAGGATGGGTGGTTGTGGCTCTCCATCTTGAAGACGACGCAGTCGCCATCGTCGATATCGACAACGCCGGCGTTTTCACCGGGGCCCTGAATGACGCGCGGGCCTGTTGTCGGCAGGGTCTTCAGCCACTTCTTGGAAGACTTGTAGGAGCAGTGCTCGTTCCACATGGCCGAGAAGATGCCAAGCTCGGTAAAGCTAGGCTCCCGTCCGATCAGGTCGAGGATACGCTGGTATTCGTCGGGCTTCAGCCCGTGGGATGCAACGAGTTCCGGGGTGATCTTGATGGAGTTTGGAATCGACATAGGTCTCACGCGGTTCGAGCCGAGGAAAGTTTCCGGTTCTTTAGCGCAAGAGGCTCAATGGCGCGACAGGAAAATGCGCTGTTTTGCCGGTTAATTGGCGGTTTATGCCGTTATTCGCGGCGGCGCACGGTCTGCGCACCAACGCACATCGGGTCATGCCACGCTCTCATATCCGGCGGAGCCATTATCGAGCAGGTGGCGGAGGACGCCGAAGGCATGCGTCAGTTCCTCGCGGGTGGAGGGGCCTGAAAAGCTGATGCGGACGCGGTGGAAAACCTTGTCCGTCCGTCCGGCCTTGAACTCGTCCTCGTCGTCGATCAGCACGCCTTCCTTCATCGCCGCATTGCGGAAGGTGCCGGAAAGCCAGGGTTCGGGCAGTCTCAGCCACAGGAAGGCGATATCCGGCAGCGAATTGAAATCCAGTCCGGCAAAGGCCCGCCGGGCAATCGCTTCGCGTTGATTGATTTCTGCGATGCAGTCCTTGCGAATGTCATCGGCGTCGCCGCTATTGACGAGGCGCGCGTTCAACTCGGCCAGCATGAAGGGCAGGCCGCCCGTCAGCATCGAGTGGGAAATGCGGATACGAGAGGAATATTGCGCTGGACAGGCGACCCAGCCGCCGCGCACGCCGGCGGCGACGGATTTCGACAGGCCGCCGACCACGAAGGTGATATCGGGCGCAAATTCGGCGATCAGCGGGATCGCCTCGCGGGTCATCGCGCCGTAGAGATTGTCCTCGATGATCCACACGCCGTAACGGCGGGCAATATCGGCAATCGCGCGGCGGCGCTCTTCCGGCAGGGTGGCGCAGGTCGGGTTCTGGCCGGCCGACATCAGGAAGATCATCTTCGGATGCTGCTGGGCGCAGACGCGCTCGAAATCATCAGGGACAATGCCGTTCTCATCCGCTTCCACCAGCGTCACCCGCCGACCGGCAAGGGCGGCGCTGCGGCTGATGTGGGAATAGGTGACGGGTTCGAAGACGATACGGTCGCCCGGCGCGGTCATCGCCGTCACCACACTCATCACCGCCGCATGGGCGCCAAGCGTCGAGACGATGTTTTCCGGTTTCGGCGACCAGCCGTTCTGGGAAAGCCAGCGAACGCCCGCCATGCACCAGCTGTCGGGGAAGGAGCGGGCGTAATTGGTGATGTCGTAGGCATGCTCACGGGTGACGGCCTCGATGTGCCGGGCGATCAGCCCGCTCTGGCCGACATCCGGTGCAGCCGTCGTGTTCAGCCTGAATTCGGCGCTGCTGTCGATGGCGTGGCGTGTGCTGCCGAAGGCCGCCGCTGCCGGTTCCAGGGGCAATGAGGGGGCAGGGGTCTTGCGCTCATTGACATAGGTGCCGCGTCCGACCTCACCGCTGACGAGGCCACGTTCGTGAATGAGCGCATAGGCCCGGCTGATTGTACCGATTGTCACACCGAGATCGTAAGCAAGATTGCGCTGGGGCGGCAGTTTCGAGCCGGCCTGCAGGGTGCCGTCGGAAATCGCGCCTTCAATACTGTCGGCGAGGCGAAGATAAATCGGGCCGTCGCCCTCGGTGATGTCGGGAAGCCAATTTGTCATGGTGACAATTTATGCATTGTATCTATCGAGAAGTCAATTGTATTTATTGTCTGCATTAATTGAGGATCAACGAACGGAGACAATAGGTGCAATATGCGCAAGATGGATCAATACCTTTCGACAGCGGATACACTCTATCCTGATGGCTACGAACGGGAACGCGTGTTCCGCGATGCCGGCGACATGGTCGCACCGGCGCCCTTTCCGGCCAAGATCGCCCACACGCTTATTGGTCGCCTGATTGCGGGCATGTTCAATTGGCACCGGAAACGGCAGGGACGGCTCGCTTTGCGGGAATTGTCCGACGATCTTCTGAAGGATATCGGCGTTACGCGGGATGAGGCCCTCAACGAGGCCGCAAAATCGCGGCTTCTCTCCTGGCCCTCCCGGTCGCTTTGATTTTTTGTCGGAGAGCGGTGCCTTCTTTCCCCGGCGCCATCAAGCCATTCGGCAGCCCGCCACGCCACTCCCAACCGGCGCTGGCGGGTTTTTTTATTGGATTGCCGAGAGCCTCTTTGCCAAATCGACAAGTACGTTACAGGGATTTTTTGCGCCGGGCACACATCCGTGTCCCTCATTCCTGTGCTTGTCACAGGAATCCAGCCGATGCGCGTCTGCGCGACGGAAGGACTACTCTCAGCCCAAGGACTTGGGCTGGCTGGATCCCTGTGACAAGCACAGGGATGAGGATAGAAACGATGCATCCCAAGCTAAGAACTAACCGATGCGCCCGCCGCGGACCGTTTCCGCGCTTGTCGATCAGCAGCCCTTGCCGCCGTTCGCCCAGCGCTTGACGTCGGTTGCGATGCGGCCGGAAATGGCTTCGTTCATCACGGGTCCGAAAGCGTCGAGCTTTGCCGGATTGCCTTCGGCCTGAACCACCAGCATGGGGCGCGATTCCGGGCTGTTGCGCGGCACGAGCAGGATGCGCGGGCGGCCGGAGAAGGAGTTGAGTTCAGGGGCCAGACGATAGGCCTTGAAGGCCGCATCGCCCGACTTGAACCAGCAGGCATTCGCGCCAAGCGCGATCCGTTCCATGGTCGGCAGGGCCGCGCGGGAGACGGAGGCAGCCGGCTGCGGTTTCGGCTGGCAGGCGGCAAGTGCGGCGGCAGCGAGGATCAATCCGGCGGCTTTATGGGCATTGTGTCGAAGAAGACGGGGCATCAGGTCATCCAGAAGAAAGGCCGAAACGGCGCCGAAAGCCGGCATCAAAAAAGGCGGGCCTGAAGCCCGCCCGGTCTATCAGGCTGCGATGACGCCGAGCGCCGAAGCGAAGAGGCCGCGGCCGTCATTGCCGCCATGGGCGGCTTCGATGAGGTTTTCCGGATGCGGCATCATGCCGAGGACATTGCCCCTGGCGTTGATGACGCCGGCAATGTCGTTCAGCGAGCCGTTGGGGTTGGTGTCCTCGGCATAACGGAACACCACCTGGCCGTTGCCTTCCAGCGCCTTCAGCTCTTCGGCTTCGACGAAATAGTTGCCGTCGTGATGGGCGACGGGGCAGCGCAGGATCTGGCCCTTGTCGTAAGCGCGGGTGAAATCGGTGTCGTTGTTGGCGACTTCGAGCTTCACTTCACGGCAGACGAATTTCAGCGAGGCGTTGCGCATCAGCGCACCGGGCAGCATGCCGGCTTCGACCAGAATCTGGAAGCCGTTGCAGACGCCGAGAACCTTGACGCCTTTTTCGGCCTTTTCGCGGATGGCCTGCATGACCGGCATGCGCGCGGCGATGGCGCCGCAACGCAGGTAGTCACCATAGGAGAAGCCGCCCGGAATGACGATCAGGTCGACATCGGGAATATCCGTTTCCGTCTGCCAGATGGTGACGGGCGCGCTTCCGGAAATTTTCGTCAGCGCCGCGATCATGTCGCGGTCGCGGTTGAGGCCGGGAAGTTGGACGACAGCGGATTTCATGGACGGCGGCTCCTGCGGCTTCAGAGGATGGCGATAGCGTAGTTTTCGATGACCGTGTTGGCCAGGAGCTTTTCGCACATCGCCTTCAGGTCGGTCTCGGCCTTGGCCTTGTCGGCGCCTTCCAGCTCCAGGTCGAAGACCTTGCCCTGACGGACATGGCCGACGCCACCGAAACCGAGGCTGCCGAGCGCGCCTTCGATTGCCTTGCCCTGCGGATCGAGAACGCCGTTCTTCAGCGTAACAGTCACCCGTGCCTTGATCACCTGATCTTCTCCTGATTTTACCCTACGAGGCCAATATTACTTTACGAGGACCGGACCAGTGCCGCGGATCGGTTCGTTTTCATTGATGATGCCGAGACGGCGCGCCACTTCGGAATAGGCTTCCACAAGTCCGCCCATATCGCGGCGGAACAGGTCCTTGTCCATCTTTTTCTGGGTCTCGATGTCCCACAGGCGGCAGCTGTCTGGCGAAATCTCGTCGGCGAGGATGATGCGCATCATGTCGCCTTCGAAGAGCCGGCCGCATTCGATCTTGAAATCGACGAGCTGGATGCCGACGCCGAGGAACAGGCCGGACAAGAAGTCGTTGACGCGGATGGCGAGCGCCATGATGTCGTCAAGCTCGGCGGGATTGGCCCAGCCGAACGCCGTGATGTGCTCTTCGGAGACCATCGGGTCTTCCAGCTCATCCGACTTGTAATAGAACTCGATGATCGAGCGCGGCAGCACCACGCCTTCCTCGATGCCGAGGCGCTTGGAGAGAGAGCCGGCGGCGACATTGCGCACGACGATCTCAAGCGGGATCATCTCCACTTCCTTGATCAGCTGCTCGCGCATGTTGAGGCGGCGGATGAAGTGGGTGGGAATGCCGATCTTGTTCAGATGCGTGAAGACATATTCGCAGATACGGTTGTTCAGCACACCCTTGCCGTCGATGACTTCATGCTTCTTCTTGTTGAAGGCGGTCGCATCGTCCTTGAAGAACTGGATAAGCGTGCCTGGCTCCGGACCTTCGTAGAGGATCTTGGCCTTGCCTTCGTAAATACGGCGGCGACGGTTCATAATTGCAGGTCTCTTGGTTGACGCCGATTCTGGTGGCGTTGCGTTTGGTCTTTGAAGCGGTCCCATAAAGGAAAAGAGTGCATTCTACAATGCGGCTCGCATATTTCCCTTCAATTCTTGTGACAGGCCGGAGAAACCGCGGCACCCGGAAAATAGGCTTCCGGGGCAGATCGAAGGGGAGGCGGCCCGCACGGCCGCCGCCGTCAGGGCTCGACAGCCTTCAGCCTGCTCAGGAACTGGGCGAACACCATGCCGCCTTCCGGCCACGGACCATGGCCGGACTCGCTGTTGATATGGCCGGACATGCCGGCGTCGATCAGCAACGAACCCCAGGCGGCGGCAATGTCATCGGCGTGTTCATAGGAGCCGAAAGGATCGTTCCGGCTGGCGATGGTGATCGTCGGGAAAGGCAGCGGGTCGCGCGGGTAAGGCCCGAAGGTCATCAGGTGCTTGGGCCGGATATCGGGATTGGCGACATCGGGCGGCGCAACGAACAGCGCACCGGACACCTTCTTGCCGATTTCCGGCAGGGCGTGGATGACGGTCGGCACGCCAAGGGAATGGGCGACGAGGACGATGGGCTTGGTGGAGGCGTTGACCTCTTCCACCAGCCGGGCGACCCAATCTTCCTTCACGGGTTTGGCCCATTCGGCCTGCTCGACGCGACGGGCGGTGGAAAGCTTGCGCTCCCAGCGGCTCTGCCAGTGGTCGGGGCCGGAATTGGTATAACCGGGGACGATCAGGATATCTGCTTCTGAAACTTTCATGCGCCCATATCTGTGTTGTGATGCCGCCGCGATCAAGGTCGCGGCGACATTAACTTCAAGGTCTCTTACTCAGCTCAAGTCTCAGGCGTTGCCGAAGACGCGGGTGAAGATCGTGTCGACATGCTTGGTGTGGTAACCGAGGTCGAACTTTTCGCGGATGACCTCTTCGGGAAGTGCGGCGCGCACTTCCTCGTCGCCCAGCAGTTCCTCAAGGAAGTCGGCGCCCTGTTCCCACACCTTCATGGCGTTGCGCTGGACGAGACGATAGGCGTCCTCGCGGGAAACGCCTGCCTGCGTCAGCGCCAGCAGAACGCGCTGCGAATGCACGAGGCCGCGGAACTTGTTCATGTTCTTCAGCATGTTGTCCGGGTAGATCACCAGCTTTTCGATGACGCCGGCCAGACGGTTCAGCGCGAAGTCGAGCGTGACGGTCGTGTCGGGGCCGATGGCGCGCTCGACCGAGGAGTGGCTGATATCGCGCTCGTGCCATAGTGCAACGTTTTCCATTGCCGGAACGACGGACATGCGCACCAGCCGGGCAAGGCCGGTGAGGTTTTCGGTCAGAACCGGGTTGCGCTTGTGCGGCATGGCGGACGAACCCTTCTGGCCCGGCGAGAAGAACTCTTCCGCTTCCAGAACCTCGGTGCGCTGCATGTGGCGGATTTCGATGGCGACGTTTTCGATCGACGAGGCGATGACGCCGAGGGTCGCGAAGAACATGGCGTGGCGGTCACGCGGGATGACCTGCGTGGAGACCGGCTCGGGGATGAGGCCGAGCTTTTCGCAGACATGTTCTTCGACGCGCGGATCGATATTGGCGAAGGTGCCGACGGCGCCGGAGATCGCGCCCGTGGCGATTTCGGCGCGGGCATTGACGAGGCGCTCGCGATTGCGGTGCATCTCGGCATAGAAGCGGGCAAAGGTCAGGCCCATGGTGGTCGGCTCGGCATGGATGCCGTGGCTGCGGCCGATGCGCACCGTGTTCTTGTGTTCGAAGGCGCGGGTCTTGAGCGCCGTCAGCACCCGGTCCATATCGGCGAGCAGCAGATCGGCGGCGCGCACGAGCTGGATGTTGAGCGTGGTGTCGAGCACGTCGGAAGAGGTCATGCCCTGATGCACGAAACGGCTGTCAGGGCCGACAAATTCGGCAAGATGGGTTAGAAAGGCGATGACGTCGTGCTTGGTGACGGCTTCGATTTCATCGATGCGGGCGACGTCGAAGGTGGCGCTGCCGCCTTTTTCCCAGATCGTCTGGGCAGCCGACTTGGGGATGACGCCGAGTTCGGCCAGCGCGTCACAGGCATGTGCCTCGATCTCGAACCAGATGCGGAACTTTGTTTCCGGCGACCAGATGGCGACCATTTCCGGCCGGGAGTAACGAGGGATCATGGCAATGACTTTCTTTGTGGAGGAATTTTGCTGCCCGTTTAGCAAAGTGTTCCGGTAATCTCAATCTATCAAGCCACATGCCTATGTTGCTCGTTGCGCACGTCGGCAAAGGAATGCACCCGCAGGCAGGAGTGGAACGGCGGCAAAGGGTAAATACAATCCAAGACCCAGAACGCAGAACTGGTAAATCGCGCCGAGCGATGTGAAGAGCTGCTGGAAAAACCAGATGCGGGAGAATGCCGGCGCGTGCCATTGCGCATAGAAAATCCGGTACTCGAAAGCGAAGAACGCCGCCGCGACAGCCAGCGTGAAAAAAGCGATGGCAAGACAGGCCGCCGCGAAACGCAGCGGCAGGGCGGTGGACGGGGGGAGGAAGTGCAACGCGGCCATGGCCAGCATCCAGCCGAAAAGGCCGCCCACGAAGAAA
Organism: Agrobacterium sp.; assembly: GCF_059499945.1. Classification (NCBI taxonomy): domain Bacteria; kingdom Pseudomonadati; phylum Pseudomonadota; class Alphaproteobacteria; order Hyphomicrobiales; family Rhizobiaceae; genus Agrobacterium; species Agrobacterium sp. Next base: position 83,648 of record NZ_JCABZP010000002.1, read on the forward strand.
AGCGTGATTATGTCGGTGGCGTGGTCGGTTTCCAGCCGGTTCCTGACATAGAGGCCGATGGCGGCGGCCGCGGCTGAGCAGAGGGCCCAGACAAACGCGCCGAGCAGCGTAAATAGCGCTGCCGAAGCCGTGTCACGGAAACCCCGCCTGTCGCTTCCCATGAAAATCCCCCCAACGCCTTGCTGTGCCGTCTCCGGCCTGTCCGCATTCAGCGGTGGCGGGTTACGTCCGCCCGGCTTCCGCCGCCGCACGCAACTGAGCGACGGTCTTGCGGTAGTCGGCGACGCCATCGCCCTTGAAGACGGCCGAGCCGGCCACCAGCGCATTCGCACCGGCGGCAACGATTGCGCCCGCGGTTTCCGCCGTCACGCCGCCATCAACTTCCAGTTCGATCGGCCGGTCGCCGATCATTGCCTTTGCCGCGCGGATCTTGTCGAGCATGGCCGGAATGAACTTCTGCCCGCCGAAACCGGGATTGACGCTCATGATCAGGACGAGATCGACATCATCAAGCACGTTCTCGATGACCGAAAGCGGCGTGGCGGGGTTCAGCGTCACGCCGGCCTTTCTGCCGAGCCCGCGGATCGTCTGCAGCGAGCGGTGCAGGTGAGGCCCTGCTTCCGCGTGCACGGTGATGCTGTCACAGCCGGCCTTGGCGAAGGCTTCGAGATAGGGATCAACGGGTGCGATCATCAGATGGCAGTCGAAGAACGCCATGCTGTGCGGGCGCAGCGCCTTGATGACATCAGGGCCGAAGGAGATGTTGGGGACGAAGTGGCCATCCATGACATCGAGGTGGATCCAGTCCGCGCCGGCTTCCGTGACATCGGCGACTTCCTGTCCGAGCTTGGCGAAATTGGCGGCCAGAATGGAAGGGGCTATGCGGATGGGCAGGGACATGGGGCAAACTCCTCTCGACGCGTTGCGTAAGCTGCCTTTAACATCAAGTATCCGGGTTTGAAACGGCTGGCCGCGCGGTTGCCGGAGGTTTTCAGCCGCGTTTCATCGAATTTCGGTTGCTGCCGCGTTGCCTATTGTTTTTCCGCCTTGTCCGCCGGTTCGAAACGCTGGCCGTTCCAGCGCTGCAGGCGATAGGGATTGTCGGAAAGGTCGTGTGACGGGTTGAAGCCGAGATCGCCGATGACGGTCTTGAAGACGGCGCCGCCAGCCAATATTTCCGGCCCGGGTTTCGACTGCGCCTGCACTGCCTCCGCAAGGGCGGCGGTGAGTTCGGCCGCGGCATAAGCGGGCAGGATATAGCCCTCAGGTTCGATGCCTGCGCCCCGCAGTTCGCCGGCGGCGGTCTGGGCGGAGGGCAGGGCGTCATAGGCCGGACGCGTGACGGCCAGCACATTCGCGGTCAAGGGAACCGGATTGTTGGCGGCGTTCATGGCGTCGCCGCCCATGATGGTCAAGGGAAGGTTTTCGGATGCGGCATCCCGGGCGATGATGGCGACGTCGTTGCGCTCCGCGCCCACGAAGACATGGGAGATGCCGGTGCGCGCCAGCCGGCGCACAAGCGCCACCTGCTGTTCCTGGTTGGGCCGCATCGTATCGGTGAAGGTGGGCTTGAGGCCGTTTTCCTCGAGCGCCGAGCGGATGCGGTCCACCAGCTCGCGGCTATAGATCGTGCCGTCATCCACAAGTCCGATGGAGTGTCCCTTCCAGTCGCGCAGGATGATTTCGGCGATCCTGTCCGATTCGGCCCTGTCAGACGGGGCGAGGCGGAAAAGCGGCCAGCCGTATTTCAGCGCATCTTCCATCAGGATCGGCGCGCGGCTGGAAAGCGTGATCGCGGGAATGGCGGCCGCTTTCAATGGCGGCAGAACGCCCTGAAGCGTCTCCGTGCATAAAAACCCGATCGCGGCGCTGACCTTGGCGGCCACGAGGCCATCGGCAATCGCGCCGCCGCTGCCGTCTTCGCAGCTCTCATGGATTTCGACGACATCAAGCCCGAGCTTGGCCGCCGCCGCCTTCGCCCCCTGCCGCATCTGCTGGCCCAGAAGCTCGTAAGGACCGTTCTGAGGGGCAACAATGCCAATCGATGCCGCGCTTGCTGAGCCCGCGAAGGCAAAACCGGCGATGATCGTTAGCAGGCGAAGTGAAAGCATGACGCGATAGAAATCCTGTTGTCCCGGCTTGATGTTTATCGGCAACAACCGGTTTTCCAAAGGAAAAATCGCTGCGGTTTCATCATAATCGCATATCGCCATCCGCAGGGCGGCGGTTTTGATCGGAAGTTACCCGATTCGAGGGCGCGGAGCAGTCCAGCAACTTTTAATTGTTTTCATTCGGTGCAATTGCGCGCGACCGGTCTCGCGGTGCGGCTGTTCTTGCGGTGGAGTTGTTCCTCCTTTGCACCGAATGGGCGAGGAGGTATTTCGTGTTCCTGCCGTGAGTTGCGTTACTTCATAAATCTATTACATGTGCCGCGTATAAGCACAGTTTAGAAAAGACTGAGCTAGGTTTATGCTTTTCAGAGTGCAGCACAAAAACATGCACATTTTATTATCAATTGCATAATTTATTGATATATATGACGAATATATAATCCTTCCAATTATTCACCGCTTTTACGCCATGTTTTTTTCGCATTTGCGAGAAGATTTGCTTGACGGAAAGTAAATGATTAGCTTAGATGTAACTGTTTCAGGGGACGACTGAAATTGGCTGTAACAGGCCTCGGAAAGTGTTCCGATTATAAGCACTGCCAGACTATATTACATTCTATATTCTATTTTTTTCATTACGTATAAACCGCTTCAGGCAACTGGGGCGGTTTTTTACATGAAGCTAATTTAAGCAATTTTAAATTGAATTCTGAAAGCCTGGCGCAAAGACGTTCTTTCATTTTTGTATTTCTGGAAAAGATATAGCGCGGAGAGGGTAAATCCAACTCCGGCGTATAGATCGTATGACTGTGTGAAATTGCCCGTCGAACGCCCTTGTTGCCTGCAGGCGGGTCCGGTTGGCCGCTTGTGCGGCCTTATTTCAGGGCGGCCAGGGCGTCCCTGGCAAAGGCGGAGATGGGTTCGGGAAGTTCACCCGGATCGAACCAGCCGATAGCGGAAAGCTTGTCCGGTTCGGTCAATGCCGGCTCACCCTGCGCATCGCGGGTAACGAAGATCAGCGAAACCCAGTGGTGGCGGTCTTGCGTATCGATAAATTCGCTATGGCAGAGAAACTCGACGTCGCCGATCTCAAGGCCGGTTTCTTCTTCGGCCTCGCGGCGTGCTGCGGCGAGGGAAGTTTCAAGGTGATCGACCTTGCCGCCCGGAATGCTCCAGTATCCGGCTTCCGGCGCCTTCAGGCGCCGGCATAAAAGTACGCGCTCGTTACGCAATATGACAAGGCCGACACCAACGCCCGGAAAATCGAGGCCGGGCTTGATGGTTGATGTCATATTGTCCATTGCGCTGGTCAAGCCTTGGCGTTGGCCACGATCAGCATGAAGGCGGGAATGTCGTCGCCGAAACCAACCGGTGTCGGGCCATCGTCGTGGTCGCGATAATGGCGGCGGCGGTCGCGGTTGTCGTCATTGGCGTGCGGTTGGTTGCGGCTGTTGCGCTCGGAATTGCGCGGGGTCTTTTCCGGTCTGCGTTCTGCCTTCACCTTGTCTTCTCCGTGAGCCGCAATGTCCGTATCCACAGCGGACTGTGCATCCTGATTGATGTTTTCGACCGGCGATGCGGGTGCATCGCGACGGTTCCTGTCGCGACCTCTACCGCCACGTTCCTTGGGCCCTCGGCGGCTGGAATTGCTCTCGAAGCTTTCCATGGGCGCGGGGAGTGAGGACAGGTCACCGCTCAGCCACTCGATCTTCTCGGCGATCAGCTTTTCGATCGCGTCCAGATATTTTGCATCGCTTTTGGTGACGAGGGTGAAGGCCTTGCCCGAACGGCCCGCGCGACCGGTGCGGCCGATGCGGTGGACATAGTCTTCAGCGTGAATGGGAACATCGAAGTTGAAGACGTGGCTGACATCGGGAATGTCCAGTCCGCGTGCTGCAACGTCGGAGGCGACCAGCAGCGTCAGATTTCCATCGCGGAAATTCTGCAGCATCGTGGTGCGCGAACGCTGGTCCATGTCGCCATGCAGGGCGCCGACGGAAAAGCCGTGACGATCCAGCGAACGGAACAGGTCTGCCACATCCTTCTTGCGGTTGCAGAAGATGATCGCGTTCTTGAGTTCGGTCTCTTCGGCACGGACGAGATCGCGCAGCACGGCGCGCTTCTCATAGTCCTTGTTGTGCGCGGCGACGATGCGCTGCGTCACGGTCTTTGCCGTGGAAGAAGGCTTGGCGACTTCGATACGGGTCGGGTTCTGAAGGAACCGGTCAGCCAGCTTCTGGATTTCCGGCGGCATGGTGGCCGAGAAGAACAGCGTCTGCCGGGTGAAGGGGATCATCTTGGCGATACGCTCGATATCGGGAATGAAGCCCATGTCGAGCATGCGGTCGGCTTCGTCGATGACGAGGATTTCCACGCCGGTCATCAGGAGCTTGCCGCGCTCGCAATGGTCGAGAAGGCGGCCGGGCGTGCAGATCAGCACATCGGCGCCGCGCTCCAGCTTGCGGTCCTGGTCTTCGAAGGAAACACCGCCGATGAGGAGGGCGACGTTCAGCTTGTGATTCTTGCCATATTTCTCGAAGTTCTCCGCCACCTGCGCTGCAAGCTCACGGGTCGGCTCGAGGATCAGGGTGCGCGGCATTCTGGCGCGCGCACGGCCCTTTTCGAGCAACGTCAGCATCGGCAGAACGAAGGACGCGGTTTTGCCCGTGCCGGTCTGTGCGATACCGCAGATATCACGCTTTTCCAGCGCCGGCGGAATGGCGCCAGCCTGAATGGGTGTCGGCGTCGTGTAGCCGGCATCTGCAATAGCGGAAAGAACTTTTTGGCTCAGGCCAAGATCAGAGAATGTTGTCAAAGGAAGAACTTTTTCCGTTCTGGTTCGGTAAGAACACCTGCGTGCCGCTGCGGCACTTGCAAAGACTTGGCGCGGGGATATGCCCAAATTGCCGGAAAGTCAAGGAAACAACGGGGAAAGCGCGCGAAACAGCGGGGTTCGGGCGGGGCTTCTGGGCCTTTGGTGCAGATTTCAGCGATTTATCGTGAAAAGCGCAAAAAAAGCATTAAAATCGTGCTGCTATTTTAAATAGGTTTTGAGTTCCGTTCCAGCGATCAGGAACCGCATGGGATCAACAGGCGTATCGTTGCGGCGCACCTCATAATGCACATGCGGACCGGTGGAGCGACCGGTGCTGCCGGCACGGCCAATGACGTCGCCTGCTTCGACCTTGTCGCCGGCTTTCACCAGAATGGCGGAGAGATGGCCGAATCGCGTCGAAACCCCCTGACCGTGATCGATCTCAACCATATTGCCGTAGCCGCCTGAGTTTTCCGCCACCGTCACCTTGCCCGCGCCGGTGGATTTGACGTCAGCACCGGTCTCGGCGCGAAAATCGATGCCGGTATGCAGGGCCGGGCGGCCGAGAAACGGATCCATCCGGTTGCCGAATCGGCTTGTGATCGCCCGGCCGGGAGCAGGGTTGCCGAAGGGCAGGGCGGTTGCGGTTTCCTTGACGATGTCGAGCCTGTTCAGGGCATTGTCGAGATTGGTAAGCGACAGGTTGAAGGGATCGCCTTCACCGCGCTCGGGATCGGCATAGGGGCCGCCTATGTCGTTCGTGCCGCTTTCCTCGATTTTCAGGCCCGCCTGCCGGATGATGTCCTGCATCGCGTTCGCCTTGTCTTCGGCGTCGCTGGTCAGTCTGGCTATGCGCGATATCTGCTGGCGTTCGATATCCTTCAGCGACAGTGTCACCTTAGAGAACACCCGATCGGCCCGATCGGATGGCGTTTCGCCGGCTTCGGGTACATACGCGGCGCGTCTGTCTGATGTGGCGGGCTTTTCCGCCTGTGGCCTGCGTGGCGCCATCAGCTTTTCAATGGCCGAAAGGCCGCCGGAGAGGTCAGCGCGTTTTTCCGGCGCCATGGCGTTCGAAAGAGACGAGGGCGCGGCCGGGGAGGCGGCGATGCCGGAATTTTCGGCGCGCTCCAGCAATTCACTCATGCGGCCGTGCCGCGAGGTTAGCGCCGCCTGCTGTTCCAGCAGCTTTTCCACTTTCTTTTCAACAACCTGCTGATCGAGCAGCTGCCGGGAAGTGACACGGTCCACCTGTGCCCTCAGCGCCGCGATGCGGTCTTCATAGTCGTTCTGCATGCGGGTCTGGCGCGCCATGGTCGCGCCGATCAGGTCGTCACGCAAGATGAGATAGCTTGTGGCGCCAAGATAGCCGAGTGAAAACAGGCCGATCGTGCAGCCGGCAAGCGCCGCCATCCACGGCCGGATGGTCATGTGCCGCACCCTGTCGCCGCGCGCGAGAATGAGCACGTGCGGCTCACGCTTTTTGCCGAATACCCGGTTTTCCGCCGTATCAGTCACAATCTCTCTCCGGACTGGCCGATTTCTTAAGGGAAATCATAATTCGTTAAGGTTAACGAAGTTTTGCCGGAGGTGAGTTGCGGGTGTCAGCTATTGCTGACGGCGGTCAGCGAGCGGTAAAACGAAGGCGTAAGACCCGCCTCGGCTCGGGCAAGGTCGTTGAAGGGCGGTTTCAGCGGGCCGCGGAAATTGGCGCGCACCAGCTGCCTGAAAGTTGCGGCCGGATCCTTCTTCTCACGCGCGCACAGGAACCGGAACCATTTCGCGCCGATGGCGACATGGCCCTTTTCATCATTATAGATGACGTCGAGAACGGCGGCGCTTTCGAGGTCGCCGGTCTCGCGCATCCTTGCCTGCAGGGAAGGGGTGACGTCCAGTCCGCGCGCTTCCAGGATGAGCGGGACGACCGCCAGCCGTGCGGTGAGATCGTTGCGGGTGGAATGAGCTGCCTGCCAGAGCCCGTCATGGGCGGGCAGATCGCCGTAGTCGGCGCCGAGGCTTCTCAGGCGGTCGCGCACCAGCCGGAAATGTTTTGCCTCTTCGAAGGCGACCTGCATCCAGCCATCGAAAAAGGAATGCGGCACGGGCTCGCTGGCATATCGGGCGACGATGTCGAGTGCGAGATCGACGGCGTTGAGTTCGATATGGGCGATGGCATGCAGCAGCGCGATCCGTCCCTTGACGCTATGGAGCGAGCGGCGTTCCACGGCGGTTGGCGACACGAGTTCCGGCTTCTCGGGCCTGCCCGGACGTTCGGGCAGCGGCGGGTCGAGCGGGGAGCGCAGCGACAGGCGGCGTGCAAACCAGCGCGTCGCCGTTTCCTGCGCTAGCGCGGTTTTTCTGTCGAGATCGGCGCTCACGATGGCATCCGTCGCGCCGCCTCGGAGCGAAATGATCTTGAACGGGGGCGTCACGACGGATTGGTCCCTCAGAGTTTTTTCACGGCCTCAAGAACGGCCTGCGCGTGACCCGCGACCTTCACCTTGTTCCAGACTTCCGCGATTTTTCCATCCGGCGCGATGAGGAAGGTGGTGCGTTCGACACCCATGTATTTTTTGCCATACATGCTTTTTTCCTTCCAGACGCCGTAGGCTTCCACCACCTTCTTCTCCTCATCGGCGGCCAGCATGACGGAGAGCGCGTGTTTTGCCGCGAATTTGTCGTGACTTTTGACGCTGTCGGGCGAAATGCCGATGACGACGGCGTTGGCTGCCTCGAATTCGCCGCCCAGCGCGCTGAAGTCGATGGCTTCGGCGGTGCAGCCCGATGTGTCGTCCTTCGGGTAGAAATAGAGGATGACGGCCTTGCCTTGCAGTTTGGACAACGTCACCGTCCCTTCACCGTTACGGGGCAAAGTAAAATCGGGAGCGGTGCCGCCAATCGTCAAGTCTGTCATAATCTACCTTTCTTTCGCCGGGATGTTGAGTGAAAGTCGCCACATTCGATATATAGCGAAACCGCGCGTCGTCCAGATCATGATTGAGATTTGAGGTCGAAACGATCTTAAATCTCAATCATGATCTGGGCTAAAGAATTAGAGCGGGATTCCAGACGGAAACCGCTTATACTTTTCGCCATCCGCTCCGGTGTTGCGGCGAAACAAAAGCTATTCAAGGGCAAACAAGGGCGTATGGCTGAAGTCAGGGGTGAAAAGGTCAAGTTCGGCAGGCGTGATATCATTGCGCTGCATGATCTTCCTTCGGCGCAGGCCGAAGATCCCATCATCGTTCATTGCCCCGCGCCGCGCTCCATGGTGCGAGCCTTCGTCAAGATTTTCGCGGCGCTTTTCGTGCTGGCCTTCCTCTCCATCGGCGGCATCATTCTTTCCGTCGAGACCGGATCGATCGATGCGACGCTTTCCAGCCAGGCGCAGCAGGCGCTGGAAAAGGCGCTCGGTCCACACTACAGCGCACGGATCGGTTCTTCGGCTATCAGGTTTTCCACCGGGCTGCGCCTTGCGCTGGTGGCTGAGGACGTGGATATCGTTGAGAAGGAATCCGGCCAGCATCTGAGCCGGGCGCGGGCGATCGGCATGGCGCTCGATCCGCTTGCGCTTCTGACCGGCCGTGTCTCGGTGCAAAGCCTCGAAGCTGACGGGATGGAGCTCGATACCGCGCTTTTGCCCAAGGGTAACGGGTTCGATCTCACCAGCGTCAAGCTCGACGCCGTGCCGCAGCAATTGCAGGATGCCTTCGGACAGCTCGACAAGCTCGCCCAGGCTTTCCTGAGCAGCGGAACCGAGGAGATCGATATCTCTAGCGTTTCGGTTCACCTGCCGCCCGGCGAACTCGGCAAGCCGCGTACAATCGAAGTGCGCGAATTGTCGCTGACGCCGGATCAGCAGGGCGGCTATTCGCTTAATGGCGAAACGCTGTTTAACGGTGAAATTGCCAGCGTGTCGCTCAAAACCTCCGGCGCGGGCGGTGTGATCAACGGCTTCGAGGCCCGCATCGACGGTTTCGATATCGGCCCGTTCCTGGAAAAATACGATCCCGACGGCAATCTTCATGAGGGCCTGAACGTCAAGACCGGCGTCAACATTGTCGCCCGGCGGGCCACGCAGGGGCAGGAGCCGCGCCTGGACGTTTCCCTCGGCATGGGCAACGGCACGCTTCGGATTGGCGGCGAAGCCCAGACCTTCACGGCAGGCACCGTCAATGCGCATTATGACTTTGCAAAAAGCACCCTCGTCATCGACAATTCGCGGCTGGAGCTCGGCCGGACTATTATTCCGGTCGCCGGTGAAATCAGCGATACGGAAGACGGCTTCGGTCTTTCGTTGCGGATCGACAATGGCGTTGCTTCGTCCGAAGCTTCGGGGGAGGCCCCAGTTCCTTTCAGCCTGAAGGCGGACGGGCATTTCACGGCGGCGACGAAACAGCTTGATGTTCCCGCGCTTTATGTCTCGGGCCCGCTCGGAGACATGGCGGGATCGCTGAAAATCCGGTTCGGCCAGGGGTCGCCGGAAATCAGTTTCGGCGGACAGATTCCGAAGATGGAGGCCACGGCGGTCAAGCAGCTCTGGCCGTTCTGGATGGCGCACAAACCACGCGACTGGGTGGTATCCAATCTTTACGGCGGCACCGTAACCAATGGTTCAATCGCGATCTTCATCCCGCAGGGACGGATGTGCGGCCCCGGCTGCCCTCTGGTGCTGGGCGAAAGCGAAATGCAGATCCGCTTCGATATCGATGATACGCGTCTCAATACCACCGGCGACATTCCACCGTTGCGCGATGTCGATGCGCATTTTGACCTTGTCGGCGGCAAGATGGCCGTCGATATCAAGCAGGGCACCACCTATTTCCCGTCGAACCGCTCGCTCGCGCTGGAGAACAGCCGCTTTCTCATTTCCGCTGTTTACGACAAGCCGCTGCTCGGAAATCTCGAGTTGAACGTTTCAGGTTCGGCCGACGCCGTGGCCGAGCTTGCGACACTCAAACCCATCAATGCGCTCAAGGACACGCAGTTCAAACCGGAAGATTTCACCGGTGATGTCAAAGCCCACGCGAATCTCACCGTTGGCCTGCTTTCCAGCCACAACCCGCCGCCGCCGGTCTGGACGGCCGATCTCGACCTGAAAAACCTGTCGCTGACGAAGCCCTTCGCCGGCCACAAGGTGACCGCTCTCGACGGCTTCATGACGTTGGACGACCGCCAGCTCAAACTGGAGGGCAAGGGCCGCGTGGACGACGTGCCGATGGACATCGTGATGACGGAGCCGGTGCGCAAGAAGAGCGATATCGCGCCGACACTGTCGCTGAAGGCAACCCTCAATGAGACGCAGGTCGCCAAGCTCGCCCCTGAACTGTCCACGGTCCTCGGCGGCACGACGGCGATCGAAATCGACGGCGCTGACCCCAAACGCCAGGACATCCGGCTTGATCTGACCAAGGCGTCGATCATTCTGCCCGGGCTCGGCTGGAGCAAGGGTATCGGCATTCCCGCCAATGCCACCTTGACCATGGAAGTGGCTGATGGGCGCACGACGATCAGCGACTTCTCACTCGATGGTGACGGTTTCGGCGCTGCCGGCGATATCGCCTTCAGCAAGAACGGGCTGATTTCCGCCGATCTCAGCCGCGTGCAACTCTCGCCCTCCGACAATTACGCCGTTTCGGTCGCCGCGTCGAAGAACGGCTATATCATCAATGCATCGGGCAAATCCGCCGATCTCAGGCCCTTCATTTCGAAGCTGCGCAGCCCCTCCAGCGGCAGCGACGGCGCATCCCGCTCGCAGCCCACACTTTCCGTCAAGGCGCAGTTCGACAAGGTTTACGGTTTCAACGACGAAATCCTCGGCAATGTCAGCGCCGATGTCAGCGTGCGGGACGGCAAGGTACGCTCGGTTGATTTCCGCGGTGTCACCGGCAACGGCCAGGCGGTCGTCGCCCAGACCACCAATCGCGGGGCGACGGGAACCGTAACGCTGACCAGCAGCGATGCGGGTTCGCTCGCCCGTTTTGCCAATATCTACAGCCGCATCCGCGGCGGCCTGCTCAATCTTGCGCTGACGACGTCCAATGGCAGCGACTGGAGTGGCTCGCTCGACCTGCGCAATTTTGCCGTCGTCAACGAAGCCAAGCTGCAGGACATCGTCGCCACACCGACGGGTGAGGACGGCAGGAGCCTCAACAATGCGGTGCGCCGCAATATCGATGTCAGTTCGGAAAAATTCCAGCGCGGTTTTGCCCGCCTCGTTTATGTCAACGGTTCGGTGGCGGTGGAAAACGGCGTCGTGCGCGGTGAACAGATCGGCGCGACATTCCAGGGGCTCTTGAAGGACCAGAGCGGCCGCATGGACATGACCGGCACCTTCATGCCTGCCTATGGCCTGAACCGGCTGTTCGGGGAACTGCCGTTTATCGGCATCTTCCTTGGCAATGGCCGTGACCGGGGTCTGCTCGGCATTACCTTCAAACTGTCAGGCCAGACGGACCAGCCGAAGCTGACGATCAATCCGCTGTCGTTGATCGCGCCCGGCGTCTTCCGGCAGATCTTCGAATTCCAATAAAAAGGGCCGCTTTCGCGGCCCTCAATAACAGCTTTAGCGCGGGCGTTACGCCGGGCGAACCAGCACGTGCTTCTTCTTGCCGACCGAGAGCTTGATGACGCCGTCGCCGGTCACTTCACCGGAACCAACGTTCTGACGCTCATCGGAAACGCCGATGTCGTTGATCTTCACCGCGCCGCCCTGAACATGGCGGCGGGCCTCGCCGTTCGAACCGGCGAGACCGGCGCGCACGATGAGCGAGAGAACGCCGACGCCGGCTTCGAGTTCGGATGCCGGAACCTCGATGGAGGGCAGGTTTTCGGCGAGCGCGCCTTCCTCAAAGGTCTTGCGCGCGGTTTCGGCAGCTTCTTCCGCAGCGGCGCGGCCATGCAGGATCGCCGTTACTTCGGTCGCGAGGATTTTCTTCGCCTCGTTGATCTCCGATCCGCCGAGTGCTGCCAGACGGGCGATCTCATCCATCGGAAGCGTCGTGAAGAGCTTCGCGAAGCGAACGACATCCGCATCTTCCATGTTGCGCCAGTACTGCCAGAAATCATAGACCGGCAGCAGGTCCTTGTTCAGCCACACGGCGCCCGATGCCGACTTGCCCATTTTCGCACCGGAGGAGGTGGTGAGCAGCGGCGAGGTCAGCGCGTAAAGCTGCGGTGTCCCCATTCGGTGACCGAGGTCGATGCCGTTGATGATGTTGCCCCACTGGTCAGAGCCGCCCATCTGCAGGCGGCAGCCGGTACGCTGGTTCAGCTCCACGAAATCGTAGGCCTGGAGGATCATGTAATTGAATTCGAGGAAGGACAGCGACTGCTCGCGGTCGAGGCGCGTCTTCACGCTGTCGAAGGACAGCATGCGGTTGACCGAGAAGTGGCGGCCGACGTCGCGCAGGAATTCGAGGTAGTTGAGTCCACGCAGCCAGTCGGCATTGTTGATCATCAGTGCCGGGTTCTCAGCGCGGTCATAATCGAGGTAGTTGGCAAAGACGTGCTTGAGCGAGGTGATGTTGTCCTCGATCATGTCGATCGTCATCAGCTTGCGGGCCTCTTCCTTGAAGGAGGGGTCGCCGACCATGCCGGTGCCGCCGCCCATCAGGGAAATCGGCTGATGGCCGGTCTTCTGCATCCAGTGCAGCATCATGATCTGGGTGAGGTGGCCGACATGCAAACTCGAAGCCGTCGGGTCATAGCCGATATAGGCGGTCACGGTTTCCTTGGCGAACAGTTCGTCGAGACCTGCCTCATCGGAGATCTGGTGAATGAAGCCGCGCTCATCGAGCGTGCGGAGGAAATCGGACTTGAACCTGGACATAACCTTTTACTTTCTGGTTTGATCTTTGCCGTCGCTGGAGCGCCGCACGTCCTTTCGGACGCGCAAAGGACGCTCCACAATGCCGTAAGCAGCCAATGAACGACGCGGCTTTATCATTGTTTTTTGAAATGTGCACCCGTTTCGGCCATGAATAACGGCGATTCACGTCATCATGATTCGATATTGAAGGGGAGCGGCGCATGGGCGAGGTCAAAACGGCGATCGGGCTGATGAGCGGGACATCGATGGACGGCATCGATATCGCCCTGTTGCGCACGGATGGCGAAAGCGTGGTGCGGCACGGGCCGAGCGGTTATTTCCCCTATGATCCGGGCCTGCGGGCCATCTGGCAGAAGGCGCTTGTGACAGCCAAATCCATTCGCGAACGGCGCGAGCGTCCCGGCGATCTTGGTGAGGCAGAGCGCAAGCTGACGCTTGCCCATACCGCGGCGGTCAAATCCTTCCTCCACCGTCACCGGCTTGAAGCCGGCGATATCGATGTGATCGGTTTTCATGGCCAGACGGTGCTGCACCGCCCGGATGAGGCGCTGACCGTGCAGATCGGCGACGGCGCGCTTCTGGCTGAAGAAACCGGCATCGATGTGGTTTACGACATGCGGGCGAACGACATGGTACATGGCGGGCAGGGCGCGCCGCTCATTCCCGCCTATCACATGGCGCTCTCCGCCAATCTGCCGGCAGAGTTCGAAACGCCTGCCGTCTTCGTCAATATTGGTGGCATATCCAACCTTACCTATATCGGCGAAGGAGGGCGACTTGCCGCTTTCGACAGCGGTCCCGGCAACATGTTGATCGACCAGTGGATCGAGGCGCATACGGGGAAAGCCTTCGACAAGGGTGGCAGGACGGCGGCGGGCGGCAGTGTCGTTGCCTCGCTCGTCACCCGCTACATGGAAAGCCCGTTCTTCTCGGCCAATATCCGCCGCTCCCTTGATCGCAGCGATTTTGTGCCACCGCAAAAGGGCGAGGCCTCGTTTGCCGACGGCGCGCGCACGCTGTCGCATCTGACGGGCGCTGCAATCCTCAAATCGGCGAGCTATCTGCCGGAAGAAGCAAAAACCTATGTGGTCTGCGGTGGCGGGCGTCTCAACCCGGTGATTATGGAAGAATTCGCGAGCCTTGCCGCAAAGGTGGGCGCGCGGGTGATTGCGGCGGAAGAGGCGGGTTTCGATGGCGGGGCGATGGAGGCGGAGGCCTGGGCCTATCTGGCCGTGCGATCGCTTAAAGGCTTGCCGCTGACCTACCCCGGAACGACGGGTGTGAATGAGCCGGTGACGGGTGGGGTTTTGGTGAGGGCGTAATAGACGACGGCGGGTGTGGCTCACCCCCCTCTGCCCTGCCGGGCATCTCCCCCTCAAGGGGGGAGATCGAATCGTGGCGACCTATCGGCCACCTTGAACGTAGCAGCTTAGGTAAAGAGCAGGCGTCTGGCTGATCTCCCCCCTTGAGGGGGAGATGCCCGGCAGGGCAGAGGGGGGTAAGCCAAGCCCGCCGTCGATCACTGTAGCTAGATCAAGACCTGCCCCGACGATGCGCGGCTTATCAGCGAATACGCTTCGCTGCCGGTTCCGGAACCAGTTCGCCATTCAGGCGGCGGTCGAGGTAGTCCTCGCATTCGCTCATCAGCTCATCAACCTTGCCGTTGAAGAAGTGGTTGGCGCCGGGAAGGGTGCGGTGGGTGATGAGGATGCCCTTCTGGGTCTTCAGCTTTTCGACCAGACCGTTCACATCCTTCTCTGGCGCGACCTTGTCGGCATCGCCGTTGATGATGAGGCCGGAAGACGGGCAGGGGGCGAGGAAGGAGAAGTCGTAGGTGTTGGGCTGCGGCGCAATCGACATGAAGCCCTCGATTTCCGGACGGCGCATCAGAAGCTGCATGCCGATCCAGGCGCCGAAGGAATAACCGGCAACCCAGCAGCTCTTCGAATCCGGATGCAGGCTCTGCACCCAGTCGAGAGCGGAAGCGGCGTCGGAAAGCTCGCCAGCACCATGGTCGAATTCGCCCTGGCTGCGGCCGATCGAGCGGAAATTGAACCGGAGCGTGGTGAAGCCGCGCTTCTGGAAAAGATAGAACAGCTGATAGACGATCTGGTTGTTCATCGTGCCGCCGAACTGCGGATGCGGATGAAGGATGATCGCTATCGGCGCGCTCTTTTCCTTGGAGGGTTGATAACGGCCTTCGAGGCGACCCGCAGGGCCGTTAAAAATGACTTCGGGCATTGGTACTCCGGTCGTGTTTTTTCATTCTCCAACCGCATTCTTCCGATGAGAAGACTTGACGAACTGTGTCATCTTTTCTAGAACGCAGTTTAGAATAATTCGAAACTTTGCGTGTGCTTAAGCACTCGGTCGTGTCATAAGGCAAGCGCAACTGTAATTTCAAGAAAAATGCGTTTTGGCGCAATTAAGATTGAGCGAAACTATTCCGCGATGACGGGTTTGACGCGCACATATATGGACTGGAACGCCACGGCGCCGCTTTTGCCCGCCGTGCGGGAGGTTCTCGTCTCCGCGCTGGAGATTGCCGGCAACCCGTCCTCCGTGCACCGGGAAGGGCGTGCCGCCCGCGCGGCCGTTGAGGCTGCCCGTCGTGATGTGGCGGTGCTTTGCGGCGCACAGGCATCCCACGTCACCTTTACCAGCGGGGCGACGGAAGCGGCCAATCTGGTGCTGACGCCGGATTTCAGGATGGGGCGCGCTCCCGTACGCTATGGTCGTCTTTACGTTTCGGCGATCGAACACCCCGCTTTTCGTGAAGGAGGCCGGTTCGGCAAGGCTGACGTTACGGAAATTCCCGTTACGTCAGCGGGTGTCATCGATCTTGCGGCCCTTGAGGCTCTGCTGTCTGCGCACGACAAGTCCACTGGTCTGCCGATGGTCGCCTGCATGCTGGTCAATAATGAGACCGGCATTCTTCAGCCGGTGGCTGAAGCGGCGCGGCTTGCACATGCAGCAGGGGGATTGATGGTTGTCGATGCCGTGCAGGCTGCTGGCCGCGTTCCGCTCGATATCAATGCATTGGATGCCGATTTCCTTGTGATCTCGTCCCACAAGCTTGGTGGCCCGAAGGGTGCTGGGGCGCTGGTGTCCCGCGGCGAGGTGATGATGCCAAAGCCGCTGATCCATGGTGGTGGCCAGGAAAAGGGACATCGTTCCGGTACTGAAAATACCCTGTCGGTCATCGGTTTCGGTGCCGCCGCCGCTATTGCTGCGCAAAACCTCGAGACCGAAGCGACGCGTCTTGCAGCGCTGCGCGCAAGGCTGGAAGACGGCATGCGGGCAGTCGCGCCTGACGTGATCATCTACGGTGAGGATGTCGGCCGTGTCGGCAATACCACGTTTTTCACCTTGCCCGGTTTGAAGGCGGAGACGGGCCAGATCGCCTTTGATATAGAAGGCATCGCGCTCTCGGCCGGTTCGGCCTGCTCTTCCGGCAAGGTGGGGGAAAGCCATGTGCTGACGGCGATGGGGCGCGACCCCAAGCTCGGCGCACTGAGGATTTCCCTTGGCCACGCGACTGATGAGGCAGATATTGAACGCACGCTTGCGGCGTTTACGAAAATTGCCGGGCGGCGCAAGCTGGCCGGTCAGGCCGCGTAAAATGCGGCAAAGAATTGCGGAATAGCAATTTTCCGCTTGCCGGGATGTGTGAAAAGCGCCATCCCGCACTTACATGGGTATAAGCTCCGCCCGTTTATGCGGCACGGACGATTTGCCCGAAGATGGATAAGGCGGCTTTCCGCCTTGATACGTTGACAAGCCACCGGACCTTGGCTCCGGCGAGATTGGAGAACGACATGGCAGCGGTTCAGGAAACGATCGATCAGGTCCGCCAGATCGATGTGGACCAGTATAAATACGGCTTCGAGACACAGATCGAAGTCGACAAGGCCCCGAAGGGCCTTTCGGAAGAGGTTATCCGCTTCATCTCGGCCAAGAAGCAGGAGCCGGAATGGATGCTGGAATGGCGTCTTGAGGCTTACAAGCGCTGGCTGACGATGGAAGAGCCGACATGGGCGCGCGTCAGCTATCCCAAGATCGACTTCAACGATCTCTATTATTATGCCGCACCGAAAAGCACCCCCGGCCCGAAGTCGCTGGACGAGGTCGATCCGGAACTGCTGAAGGTTTACGAGAAGCTCGGCATTCCGCTGAAGGAACAGGAACTCCTGGCCGGCGTGGAAAACCGCCGCGTGGCCGTGGATGCGGTGTTCGACAGCGTGTCCGTCGTCACCACCTTCAAGGCGGAACTGGCCAAGGCCGGCGTGATCTTCATGTCGATTTCCGAAGCCGTTCGCGAGCACCCGGATCTGGTGAAGAAATATCTCGGCTCGGTCGTTCCGACGACTGACAATTTCTACGCGACGCTGAACTCGGCTGTCTTTACCGACGGTTCCTTCGTGTTCGTGCCGAAGGGCGTGCGGTGCCCGATGGAGCTTTCCACCTATTTCCGCATCAACGAAAAGAACACCGGCCAGTTTGAACGCACGCTGATCATCGCCGAAGAAGGCGCCTACGTCTCCTATCTGGAAGGCTGCACCGCGCCGCAGCGCGACGAGAACCAGCTTCACGCCGCCGTGGTCGAACTCGTGGCACTCGACGATGCCGAAATCAAATATTCCACAGTCCAGAACTGGTATCCGGGCGACAAGGACGGCAAGGGCGGCATCTACAACTTCGTGACCAAGCGCGGCGATTGCCGTGGCGACCGTTCGAAGATCTCGTGGACGCAGGTTGAAACCGGTTCTGCCATCACCTGGAAATACCCGTCCTGCATTTTGCGCGGCGACGACAGCCGTGGCGAATTCTATTCGATTGCGGTTTCCAACGGCCATCAGCAGATCGACAGTGGCACCAAGATGATCCATCTCGGCAAGAACACGTCGAGCCGCATCATCGCCAAGGGCATTGCCGCCGGTTTCTCGGAAAACGTCTATCGCGGCCAGGTCTCGGCTCACCGCAAGGCGACCAACACGCGCAACTTCACGCAGTGCGACTCGCTTCTGATCGGCGACAAGTGCGGTGCCCATACCGTGCCCTATATCGAGGCGAAGAACTCGTCTGCTCATTTCGAGCATGAGGCGACCACGTCGAAGATTTCCGAAGACCAGCTGTTCTATTGCCTGCAGCGCGGCATTCCCGAGGAGTCGGCCATCGCACTGATCGTCAACGGCTTCGTGAAGGATGTCATCCAGCAGCTGCCGATGGAATTTGCGGTTGAAGCGCAGAAGCTGATCGGCATTTCGCTGGAAGGTTCGGTCGGCTGATCGTCATACGAATACGCACTTTGAGTGCGCGGTTTCGCGCACCTTCGCTCACACTATTCTTAGGATAAAACCATGCTTGAAATCATCGACCTGCACGCAAAGATCGCCGATACCGAAACCGAGATCATCAAGGGCCTCAACCTGAAGGTTGCTGCCGGTGAAGTTGCGGCCATCATGGGCCCGAACGGTTCCGGCAAGTCGACGCTGTCCTACATCCTGTCGGGCCGCGAAGACTATGAAGTCACCTCCGGTGACATCCTCTATAACGGCGAAAGCATTCTGGAACTGGATGCCGCCGAGCGCGCTGCCAAGGGTATTTTCCTGGCCTTCCAGTATCCGGTCGAAATTCCCGGTGTTGCCACCATGCAGTTCCTCAAGGTTGCTATGAACGAGCAGCGCAAGGCGCGCGGCGAGGCCGAGCTGACGACGCCGGACTTCATCCGTCGCGTCAAGGAAGCTGCCGGCGACCTGAAGATCGACATGGACATGCTGAAGCGTCCGCTGAACGTTGGGTTCTCCGGCGGTGAGAAGAAGCGCGCCGAAATCCTGCAGATGGCGCTGCTGGAGCCGAAGCTCTGCGTTCTCGACGAAACCGATAGCGGCCTCGACATCGACGCGCTGAAGATCGTGGCTGATGGCGTCAACGCGCTGAAGTCGCCGGATCGCGCCACTGTCGTCATCACCCACTACCAGCGCCTGCTCGATTACATCGTGCCTGATAGCGTTCACGTTCTTTACAAGGGCAAGATCATCCGTTCGGGCGACAAGGCCCTGGCGCTGGAGCTGGAAAACAATGGTTACGCCGACATCATCGGTGAAGCGGCCTAAGCCAGAGGCCAGGAGGTGATGTCCATGAACATTCAAACGACCAATCGGCTGACGCCAGCGGAAACCGCGCTGATCGACGCCTATACCGCCAAGTTCAGCGAATTGCCGGGCAATGGTGCGGTTGTCGCCGCCCGTGACGTGCTGTTCGACGATCTGAAGACCGGCGGTCTTCCGACCCGCCGCATCGAGGCGTGGCACTATACCGATCTCAAGAGCCTGTTGCGTGCCATTCCCGAGGACCAGCCCGCACCTGTTATCGAAAAGCAGGCGTCTGTTGTCGCCGGCTCGTCCGTCGCCTACGTGCTGCATGGCACGGCCAATGTCGGCAAGATCGAAGACATCAGCGTTTCCAGCTTTGCCGAGAGCCTGCTTGACGGCTCGGCCGCCACAGGCCTTGCGGAAGCCAGCAAGGACGACGTGATCGGCCGTATCAACGGCAGCTTCGTGCGCGACGGCCTGATGCTCGACATTCCCGCTGATGCCGAGATCGAAAAGCCGATCGAATTGCAGGCGATTCATGGCGCAGGTCAGGTTCACAGCCGCTTCCCGGTGCGCTTCGGCAAGGGTTCCAAGGCGACCGTCATCGAGCGTCACCTTTCGGTGACTTCGGATGCCGCCCTGGTTTCCTCCGTCACCGACATCGTTGTCGAAGACGGTGCGGAAGTGACCTGGATCATCCTGCAGCAACAGGGCGCGGCCGATATTCATCTTGGCCAGCTGCGCATGAAAATCGGTGCGGACGCCAAGATTCGTCTGTTCGTCATCAATGCCGGCGGCAAGCTGGTACGGCAGGAACTGCGCATCGACGTGGACGGCGAGGGTACTGACCTCATCGTTCGCGGCGTCAACCTGTTGGGCGGCGAAACCCATACCGACGTGACGATGGTTCTTGGCCACAACGTGCCGAACACGACCTCGACGGAAGTGTTCCGCAACGTGGTCTTCGACCGTGCAAAGGGCATTTTCCAGGGCATGATCCGGGTTGCCCCCGATGCCCAGAAGACCGATGCGAAGATGGCGTGTAATACGCTGCTGATGTCTGACGATGGCGAGTTCTCGGCAAAGCCGGAGCTTGAAATCTTCGCCGACGACGTTCAGTGCGGTCACGGTGCGACGGTTGCCGATATTGACGACAACCATCTCTATTATCTGATGGCGCGCGGCGTGCCGCGGGCAAAGGCGCGGGCGATGCTTGTCAACGCCTTCGTCGCTGAGATCGCCGAGGAACTGGAAGAAGAAAATCTGGTAGAGGCGCTGGAGACTATCATCTCCGGCTGGCTGGAACATCATGCCTGAGAGCGAACGCGCCGCATTGGCGGCCCCTTATGACGTTGAAGCCGTGCGGAAGGATTTCCCGATCCTGTCGCGCGAGGTCTATGGCAAGCCGCTGGTCTATCTCGACAACGGCGCGTCCGCTCAAAAACCGCAGGTGGTAATCGACGCCGTTTCTCATGCCTATTCCAATGAATATGCGAATGTGCATCGTGGCCTGCATTTCCTCTCCAATGCCGCAACCGACGCCTATGAGGCGGCGCGCGAAAAGGTGCGCCGTTTCCTGAATGCCGGTTCGGTGGACGAGATCGTCTTCACCAAATCCTCCACCGAGGCGATCAATACGGTTGCTTACGGTTACGGCATGCCAAAGATCGGCGAGGGCGACGAGATCGTCATCTCGATCATGGAACATCACTCCAACATCGTGCCGTGGCATTTCATTCGCGAGCGGCAGGGCGCCAAGCTTGTCTGGGTGCCTGTCGATGATGACGGCGCGTTCCATATCGAGGCTTTCGAAAAAAGCCTGACGGAGCGCACCAAGCTCGTTGCCATCACCCATATGTCGAATGCGCTGGGCACCATCGTGCCGGTCAAGGAAATCTGCCGCATCGCCCATGAGCGCGGCATTCCGGTGCTTGTCGATGGCTCTCAGGGCGCGGTTCACATGCCGGTCGACGTGCGCGATATCGATTGCGACTGGTACGTCATGACCGGCCACAAGCTTTACGGTCCCTCGGGCATCGGCGTGCTCTACGGCAAGGCTGACCGCTTGCGCGAGATGCGGCCGTTCCAGGGCGGCGGGGAGATGATCCTCGACGTTTCCGAAGACAACGTGACCTATAACGAGCCGCCGCACCGTTTCGAAGCCGGCACGCCGCCGATCGTGCAGGCCATCGGTCTCGGTTACGCGCTTGATTATATGGACAATCTCGGCCGTGCCGCGATTGCCGCGCATGAGGCAGATCTTGCGGCTTACGCCGCTGAGCGGCTGCGCGAGATCAATTCGCTGCGCATCATCGGCAATGCGCCTGACAAGGGCGGCATCTTCTCCTTCGAGCTCGAGGGCATCCATGCCCATGACGTTTCGATGGTGATCGACCGGCGCGGCGTTGCCGTGCGCGCCGGCACCCATTGTGCCATGCCGCTCTTGAAACGGTTCGGCGTCACCTCCACATGCCGGGCATCGTTCGGCCTTTACAATACCCGCGCCGAAGTAGACTCTCTTGTTGAGGCGCTGGAATATGCGCGCAAATTTTTCGCCTGATATCGGAATAAGAGATCAGGATTGAGGTTTAAGACCATGACTGCCGAAGCCACTGCAAAGACCCAGGATGCGACCGAAGCCCAGGAAAAGGTGTCCACCATTCCGCCGGATGAGCTGGCGCGCCTCAGCGACGACGTGATTGCGGCGCTGAAAACCGTCTACGACCCGGAAATTCCAGCCGATATTTTCGAACTCGGTCTCGTCTACAAGATCGATATCGAAGACGACCGGATGGTCAAGATCGTCATGACGCTGACGGCCCCGGGTTGCCCGGTGGCCGGTGAAATGCCGGGCTGGGTGGAAAATGCCGTGGGCGCCGTCGAGGGTGTTTCCGGTGTGACCGTCGAAATGACCTTCGATCCGCCGTGGACGCCGGACCGCATGTCGGAAGAAGCGCAGGTCGCCGTCGGCTGGTACTGACGTGATTTTGACAGGTGTCATCCCTTGATGACACTCTCAGGCGCTATTAAGTTGAATTCCATAAGCATCGAGCCTTGAACTCGATTGTCGAAGGAGAATGGGCCCATGGGCTTTGCGATCATGACCATGACCGGGGCTGCCGCCTCGCGTGTTAAAGCAATCGTTGAAAATTCCGGCCCTGATGCCAAGGGCGTGCGCGTCGGCATCAAGAAGGGCGGCTGCGCGGGCATGGAATATACGATCGACCTTGTGACCGAAGCGGATGCGAAGGACGATCTGGTCGAATTCGAAGGCGCCAGGGTCTGGGTTCAGCCTTCTGCCGTGCTTTATCTGCTCGGCACGCAGATGGATTTCGAAGTGACCAAGATGCGCTCTGGCTTCACCTTCAACAATCCGAACCAGACATCCGCCTGCGGCTGTGGTGAATCGGTTGAGCTGAAGCCTGCCGATCTGGCAGCGCTGGCAAAGCAGCGCGAGGCAGAGGCCAGCGTCTGATTGGTTACGGCTATCTCTGCGATGGAGAGGCAGACCTTTCTTATGCACGCAGCGCTCCCACAAACGCGACGTCATCCCCGTCAAATCGCTTGAGACGTTTGTAGATCCTCGGGTCAAGCCCGAGGATGATGGATGAGAGGTTTGAGGTTCTTTTTCCGCAAACTGCGCCCGGCGTAAAAATCAGCTTTCGAAGGATCATGACTGCTGTTTGAGGGTTTCGATAAAATCCGCCAGCGGATGAATTGATGGCGTCGTCGTCAATAGAGGTTCGAGAGCCGCCGCGATCATCCCGCAATCCCCCGCGGAAAGTGGCCGAAGGCTTGAAGTGACCTTGTTATAGTCGGGCTTGCCGCGTGACGCGAGGGAACGATTGATCACAAACACTTCCGTCTGCCCGTCAGTTCGTTCCACGAAGAGAGCGAGCGAACCGCCGTCCGCGGCAGCGGCGCTGTCCGATACCGATTTGAACATCCAGACTCCATCCGATAAACTTGAGGGTGAGCCTATCCGATTGACGCCCTGAAGCAAGGTTATCGGATATTCCGCGAGGTTTGGCAGGAGGTGCGTGACCACCTGCCACCCATACTGAAAAGGTATTTCGGACAGCTGACAGGACTGATCGTGGGGAGGAAACCGGGATGGAAATCAATAGCGCCTCGATTGATATCTGGACCATAGGTCTGATCGTCGCCGGCGTCGTGGCTGGTCTGACGCTGATCGTCGGCATTATTTATCTTACATTTTACTGGGAGGAGAAGGCGCGCCTGCGAGCGCGGTCTGCGACATCCAGGGGTGACACGCAGAATGGCCTTCAGTTCGAGCGGACCGAGGGTGGAGAATGGCCGACGGTGCACGGTGACGGGGGAACGCATCATTGAACAGGCGGATTATTTGATGCGACCGGAGCCAGATATTATCGCAAACGCGAAAGCGGCGGTGAGAGAAGCATTCGCGGGTGTCACCCTGGGTGGTGGCGTCGGCCTTTCCGAGGCGCAGGCGCTTGACGATTATGCGAATAATGAGGTTCGCGCCGCGTGTCGTGCTGGCGACGAGAAGAATGACTGGGCCGCTATCCCCGTGGAGGACCTCAACAGACATTCCGGCAGCCCCGCCTTCCTTGATGCTGAAGGAATGCGATTTCATCTGCCCGCCTATATGACTGCTGATCTCGATGGCGACTACAGGCACGAATTCGCACCCTATTCGTGCGGGTGCCAGGAGAAATTTTCCTTACTGACTCTGCTGCAACGGAATGCCGTGGAAGCGTATCTCCGCGCCATCAGTGAGAAGGAAAACCTGCCGCCCTATCAGGACGATATAGAGCGCGCGCTCGAAGAATGGGTGGATATGCGTGCTCCACGGTGAGCGATTAGAGCGGATCGGGTCAATCCCCAAGGAGGAGTTGCAGCTTGCCGTTTCTTCTCACACAAAGCCGGTTGCGGTTTGAACGCCGACTTTCACTCATGTCGCAACGCTTCTATCGGGCTCAGGCTTGCCGCCCGCCGTGCCGGGAAATACCCGAAAATCACCCCGATGGCCGCCGAAAAGGCGAAAGCGAGGAAGATGATCGAGGGGCTGGTGACAAAGGGCACGGTGAGATAGCTGACGACGGCATAAGCGAGGCCGAGGCCGGTAAGGATGCCGACGAGGCCACCGAAGGCCGACAGCATGACGGCTTCCACCAGAAACTGCGTCAGCACCTGTTTTTCCAGCGCGCCGATGGCAAGTCGAATGCCGATCTCGCGGGTGCGTTCCGTCACTGAGACCAGCATGATGTTCATGATGCCGATGCCGCCCACCAGAAGGCTGACGGCGGCGACCGCGCCCAAAAGCCCGGTCAGCAGCGTCGTCGTGCCGGTCATGGCCGAGGCGATCTGCGTCATGTCGTTGACGGTGAAGTCATCCTCACGGCCGATGCCGATGCGGCGGCGCTCGCGCAGCAGGTTCTGCAGGTCGCTCTGCACCTTGGCGGTGGAAACGCCATCCTGCGCTGAAACCATGATCGAGGAAATGGTGGTGGTGCCGCCAATGCGCCGCTGGTGGATTTTAAGCGGCATGATGATCGTGTCGTCCTGGTCGTCACCGAGGCCGGACTGGCCTTTTCTGGCCAGCACACCGATGACGGGGCAGGAGATGTTGCTGACGCGGATCGTCTGCCCCACAGGGTTTTCTGCCCCAAAGAGTTCCTGACGCACCGTTTCGCCGATGATGCAGCCGATCTGGCCGCCGCGATCTTCGGCGGGCTGGAAGTCGCGGCCGAGCGCAATGGTCCAGTCCTGCGCGATCAGATAATCGTTGGTGGTGCCGATGACACTTGTCTGGTGGTTCTTGCCGCCGAAAATGACGGTTGCGGCGGAACTGCGGTTCTGCGGCGCAACGGCACGGATGCCTGATATCTGGTTGCGGATGGCCTCGATATCGCGGTCGTCAAAGCGTTTGGCTTCGGTGCTCGCCCTTCCGGGGCCGAACTGGCCGGGGCGGACGAACAGCATGTTGGTGCCGAGCCGTGACAGTTCCGATTTCACCTGTTCCGTCGTGCCATTGCCGATGGTGACCATGGCGATGACGGCGGCCACGCCGATGACGACACCAAGCACGGTGAGGAAGGAGCGCAGCAGGTTGCGGCTGATGGCGCGCAGCGCAAGACGCGACGTTTCAAAGAACATCTGATGTCTCCTTTTTGTCCGCGGCGCTATCGGAGGCGAGATGGCCGTCGACAAAGCGCAGGAGGCGTCCGGCGTGGGCGGCGATATCCTCTTCATGCGTGACCATGACGACGGTGATGCCCCTGTCACGATTGAGTGCGGTGATCAGTTCCATGATCTCGACACTGGTTTTCGTATCGAGATTGCCGGTCGGCTCGTCGGCCAGAAGCAGGGCAGGGCGGGTGACGATGGCGCGTGCAATGGCCACACGCTGCTGCTGGCCGCCGGAAAGCTCCTGCGTGGTGTGGTCCTCGCGGCCCTTCAAACCTACCTGCGCCAGCGCCTCCATGGCGCGCTCGCGCCGTTCCGAGGCTTTCATGCCGCGATAGATCAGCGGCAGCTCGACATTTTCCACGGCCGAGGTGCGCGAGAGAAGATTGAAACCCTGAAACACGAAACCCAGCATGTGCCGGCGCAGCAGCGTCAAATGTTCATTGTCGAAACTGCTGGTCGGCACACCCTGGAACAGATATTCGCCTGATGTCGGCACATCCAGACAGCCTATGATGTTCATCGAGGTGGATTTGCCCGATCCTGACGGCCCCATGATGGCGACGAACTCCTTCTCGCGAATGGAGAGGCTGACGCCATCGAGCGCGCGGATCGTCGCTTCGCCGCGGCCATATTGCTTGACGACATCGCGGAATTCGATGAGCGGCGGCTGTTGCATGCGCTTGTCCTCCGTCAGCCGGCGTTGCGGGCCGTTGCGTCGGTGATCACCTGGTCATCGGCCTTCAACTCGCCCGATTTTACCACGGTATGCTGGCCGTCGGTGGAACCGGTTTCAATGGAAACGGAGACCGGATTGTTGTTGCGCAGCACCCAGACCGTTCTTTTGCCTGTCGCAGCCTGGCCGGCGTCGCGGTTCTGCGAGCGGCCCATGCGGGGCGGGCGGAACAGGCTCATCAGCCCGCCGCCACGGGAGGCGGATTCGCGCGGCGGCGTATAACGAAGCGCGGAATTCGGCACCAGCAGCGTGTCCTTGATTTCCTCGACAATGATATTGGCGGTCGCCGTCATGCCGGGGCGCAGCAGCAGTTCCTCATTGTCGACAGTCAATATGCCCTTGTAGGTCACCACGTTGGACACGGTTTCGGACGCGAAGCGCACGGTCTCGATCTCGGCCGGGAAACTGCGGTCGGGATAGGCATCGACGTTAAAATTGGCCTTCTGGCCGGTTTCGACCTTGCCGACATCGGCCTCATCCACTGAGACCTGCAATTCCATGTGGCGCAGATCACCGGCGATGGTGAAGAGAACAGGGGCGTTGAGCGAGGAGGCGACGGTGGCGCCGGGATCGACGCTGCGGGTGAGGATGACGCCATCGATGGGCGAGACGATCTTTGCCTTGCCGAGATTGACCTCGGCGAGCCTCAGATCCGCCTCCGCTGACAGCACCGTTGCCTCGTTGACCTGCAGCGTGGCGGCGGCGGCATCATGGGTGAACTGCGCCGCATCCAGATCCTGCTGGCTGGACACCCGGTTCTGCACCAGCGATCTCAGGCGCTCCATCGAGGTTTTTGCCGAGCCGAGATCGGCGCGCGCCTTCAGCACATTGGCCTTGGCGGAGGCAAGCTTGGCGCGGGCGCTCTGCACATCGGCCTCCAGCTTGTTGGTATCCAGTTCCGCCAACACGTCTCCGGCCTTGACCGGCGTATTATAGGTGACGTTGACCTTGCGCACCGTGCCGGACAGTTCGCTCGATATATCGACCTGATCCGTCGGCTGAACCGAGCCCGTGGAGGTGACGATGACCGAGAGATCGCCCTGACGCGCGGCCTCCGTGGTGTAGCTATAGGCGACGCCGGCTGCGCGTGACTGGTAATAATAACCAAGGCCCCCGCCAATCAGCACAATGGCTGCTGCGGCATAGAGATATCGGCGCGACTTTTTCTTGCGGCCGTTTCTGTTTGTTCCCAGAATCTCGCGCAGATCGGGCTGGCTGTTTTTTGTATCGCTGCCACTCGTATTGGCGTCATTCATTCTCATCACCCGCAAAGTTCAAAATACCACAGAGGGTTGTTTCCGCTCTCCGGTTTGTCCGTCCATCTGTCGCCGTTGTATTCCTCTGATTGTGGGAAGTGACATAGCTTGCCCTGAGGGTGAAGTGAAAACTTGGTAATATTTATGATAGTTCTGGTCTGTTAGAGATAAATCCGGAAATATCGATGCCATAAACGCGGCTGAGCTTTCAGCGGCGACATTCAGGACGATGATGAAATGAACGACAATGTGGTGAAGTTCCGCAAACCGGTGCCGCCGAAGAAGCCACGCGAACCGCTGGGGCCGAAAGCCAGGAAGGCCTTGACGATTGCGGCTGTCATCGCGTTTTTTGTGGCGGTGTGGGGGTATTTCACACTGTTTGGGCAGGGGTAGGGCTGTGAGGGCCTGTTTATGACGGCTATGGCCTAAGCGGACTTTGTTCGGTGAGCGTGGGAAGCCTCGGAATGGTCACCCTGGAGACGAGGACGCCGAATGCCATGAGACTTGCTCACATCAATCTTGTTGCCCGCAATGTGGAAGCACTTGCCACGTTTT
This sequence comes from Agrobacterium sp., assembly GCF_059499945.1. NCBI lineage: Bacteria > Pseudomonadati > Pseudomonadota > Alphaproteobacteria > Hyphomicrobiales > Rhizobiaceae > Agrobacterium > Agrobacterium sp. The sequence continues at coordinate 111,218 of NZ_JCABZP010000002.1, forward strand.
ACGTGAACGTCATGAAATGCGATGTTCTTCGCGAACCGAGGACATTATCCGGCGAAAAGGTTTCCCGGGGAAACGGGCTTTCAAACTCAGAAATTCGTACAGTCTGGCTTAGATTCCCAGAACTGGAGCAGCCTTTTCTGGAGATTCACGAACACAGGGTCACCCATCCCCGTGAACAGCCAAGGGTTAATGAACCCGGCTTTGGGCACTTAGCTTTCCAGATGGAAGATATTAGTGCGACCCTCTCCAGCATCATCGAAGCCGGCGGCGCACAGATCGGGCAGATTACTGATTTCGGGACGCCGGAGATGCCCTATCTGATCGCTTATGCACGCGATCCGGAAGGAAATGTGCTTGAGCTTGAACAGACTGATTACGCGGTCTTGGTTTGTCCATTTTGCAAATAGACCCATTGAATTCACATGGGAATTTTTTGACCTTCCAAACAGATGCGGGCATTCCGCTGCGTTTGATTTGGGCACATTTCCAGATAGGGCGCAAAAAAGCCCGCCGGAGCGGGCCTCAAAGAGTCAAAATGTAAGACTTCGCTAGAGACGAATGCCAGCCTGGATCAGGTCCGACCTTCTGTAGAAACGGGCGATGAATCCTTCGGGTTCGAAGATCGGCGAAAGGCCGACGTCCTCCAATTCAACCTTGATTGCGGCCCTGTAACCTTGGCGAGATTTGGCGATCTCCGTCAGGGAAGCATGCGCCGCATGGAACTCTGCCAAGGACTGCCGCTCAATGAACTTCACAACATGCCCCGTTTTCCGGCGGACGGTCCGCTGACGGAGGTAACCGCGCTTGATGAGGTCCGCGACCGTGATGGTCGTTGTGCCGAGCGCGAGTTCAGCCTCCTTGAGCCGCATCAGTTCGGCGTCGCCTCCCGCCAGGGGGGTGCCTTTTTTCTGCTCTTTTCGGGCCTCTGCGGACGCGGGCGTCGGTGAAGCAATATGGACCCGTTCGAAGACTGGTCCGTCGCCGGAAACGATGAACGCCTCGACACCCCCGTCCAAGACCATTTCCACAAGTCGGTTGAACGGCTGACGAAATGCAGGAGCCGCTGAGGCAAGCGACACCAAACCCTCCGTGAATGCTACAACGGTCGATTTGTTCTCGAGAGATTGAACCAGAGCGTCCAACGCACCAATTTCGATTCTGACGAAGGCTCGCTCGCCGTCGACCCGCTTCTCGACTTGCGTCAGGACACCGACGCTCAAAAGACCGTGTACCATTTCTTCGCTGACACCCAACACGTCTCCTGCCTCCCTGCTGTTCAGCGTGTCGCGTGCCGCTTGAAGGATCGGCCGCAAGGTGGCAGCATCGAAGTATGTAGAGGCGTCAGAGAGGCCGTCACGAAAGCTAGGATCGTTTGCCTTCATCAAGGCCCTGATCCGATCGTGGGGAAGACCATACTCGGCGTGTGCGGAGCTCACACTGTGAAAGTGTCTGGTCCGCACGGGCTTGAAGATGGTCTGCCCCTCACCGAATGGCATGTTGCGCTCGAGGATATCCTGCATGAGATCGATTACAGGCCCATACGCTTCTTTGACGAGGTTGCGGCGCAGCCACCTCACCATCGGCCCGAGAACCAACTCGACATACTGCATTTTCGGGCGCTTATCATCGATGACTTTCCCGATGACGCGACGGATTTCACCTTCGCCCGATACTGCGAGATTGAATCCCCATTCGCGAAGGTCGGTCTCGTCGTGCATCCACGCCTTGATGTCGTGAAGGACCAGGAAGTCACCGAGATAGCGGGTGAACTCGGCAGCGACATGTGCGTCGAGCCTGCCGAGGAAGCCATCCCCTCCAACCAGGAACACCCTGTCGCGCATATACGCATCCAGTCGAGGCTGGCGGCTCGGCGCATAAGCCGCCGCGGCGTCCTCGATAAATTCGAGATTGGCATTCACGAATTGCGGGAAATCGTGAATGCCGCCAGCGGCATCCACTGCCACTTCCGTTAGCCGGCAGCCGTGAACTGGACATCCTTCGATCCCGCGAATGGTCCACCACGCACGGCGATAGGCACGGGACGCCAAACGTCCCGCCTCCCTTTCTCGGTCTTCCAGCACGCATTGGGCACAGAAGCGATGCATTCGGCCCGGACGCATGTCCTTGCTGAGGGTTGCACATCCCATCTGCCAGGTGCCGCCAGCCCCAGACGCCCTCGCGGTCAGTTTTCCCAGCGCAGCGACGGGCACCCCAGACCACTCGCTGACCAACGACAGGGCATCCATCTCTCCGTGGACGATGGCATTGGCCGTGGTGTCCGTGTGTGCGAGAAACTCCCGCAGAGACGGATATCCGTTGGCGGCGGCAAGACGGGCGACCAGATCGATCGCCGCCTCGTCCTCGTGATGGGCAAGCGTTACGGGCAGAACCATCACTTGCCTCCCTTGCCAGCGGTGGCCAAGTCGGCCAGCGCGTTGCCAGGATCGATTTCGCTCCAGCGCGCGGCGGTGAACACGTTATCGCTCGGAAGGCAACCGGTGTCCCGCTGGTAGTTGTAAGCGAAGGCGCGGCGATCTACTGTACCCTTGCCCTTGTGCATGACGAGGAAGCACGCCGCTTGGACTGCCTCGATGATCTTCCCGTAGCACCCGCTGTTGGCGGCGCACAGACGGCCGAGGAAATCGTCGGTACGGAGTTCCTCGGGGAGGCTCAGGCCGCACTTGCCTTCAACGATGTCGGCCAACACCTGCACGATGCTGGCCTTGTCTCCGTGCAGGCTCAGCGGGATGAAGCGCATGACCATTGAACGGTTGGCCAGTTGCTGATCGCCCGTAAGCAGCTCCGCGAGCTCCGGCATTCCGGAATAGATCGTGTGCAACGGCCAGTCATCGATCTGCATCAGGCTCTTGAGACGATCCTGGACGTCGAGGATCGCGCGGCTGCGGCTGTGGCGCAGCAGGTGCTGTGCTTCGTCCACGTGGAGATAGATGATCCCGCGCTCGCGCAACTGGGCCTTCACGGTCGCGAAGAGCTGGCCTTCCGTCATCCTCGCCTTAGACGGTACTCCGATGGCATCCAGGATCGCCATGGCGAAGTCTTTCGTCGTGCACGGCTTCGGTGCCTCGATGCTCAGCAGCGGCCGCACGGTCTCACCGAACTCGTTCTTCCGCGGCTGGAATTCGGGAATGCGGCTGAAGTGATGACGGAGCGCGAAGGACTTACCGCTGCCCGAGGCCCCGATGAGGAACAGAGCGCGCCGGCGCGATCCTACGCCGCGACGGCAAGCTTCTACATTGTCGGCTAGGTCGTGCAGCATCGTGTCCAGCCGCGTGTCGCGTGCGTGTTCGATGTAGCCGCTGTAGACTTCGGCCTTCTTGTCGTTGATCGCGTCGAAAGCGATGACGTTCGTAGCGTTTTCCATATCAGTACTCCTCATAGTAGTTGTCAGTGGTTTCGGCAGGAGTCGGCGTTTCGGCCGGCGTCTGCTCAACGGCGGCGGCACGCTTCTTCTTCCGCGCATCGCGTTCGCGTTCTGCGTGGAATTCGGGGATCAAACGGGAATCGGAGACCGATCCGTCACGGAGAGGGTCCGAGGGAAGCGCGAAGGCAGTCGTAAGGGTTGGTGTGTCCGCCGACTTCACGGCGACCCACGCGCCGAACAACTCGGCCTCGAGGGCTTCATAGTGTTCGGCCGTCATGTTGCGCGGGGTCAGGTTCGCGCGGAGCGCTGCGGCCCTTCCGCTCTCGGCAAGGCGGTTGATAGTTCGGTTCATCGCAGCGAGACCAGCCTCCGCCTCGGCGGCGTGCTGTGTCCGGAGGTCATGGCGGGCGACAATCCACTCTGCCAGAGACAGGTTGCGCGCGATATCGACCTTGTTCTCGACGACGAACCACCCCTTGTCACCCCGGACCGCGATGTGCTCCAGATTCTCGGGATCGACCTTGATCTCGAATTCCATCTGTCCGTACTTCTTGCGCTGGCGGTCCAGCTCCTCGTTGGCGTACGGGATGCCCATGAATGGTATGCCGTATTGCCCGATGCGGCGCTTGAACTTCGTACCGAAGACATGCAGCATGAATTCGGGGTCTTGGCTCGGGAACTCGATGTCGTGTTCTTGGGTGGCGCGAACCCAGGCGTTATGCGGAGACGCCCCACCAAGGCCACTGTGCGGCTTGTTGTGGTAGATGTCGCAGATCGCCAGGGTGAAGAGCTGGATCATCTCGTCGACCTGCAGACTGATCTGATGTTCCGGGTTGTAATCACCCTTCTCGGCGATCGACCCGAACGTTCTGCCGTCGAAGAACGACGCGATCAGCGGGCCGATCGAGTGGAACAGGCTCTCGATGAAGGGACGAGCTTTGGGATTGCCCGCCTGCGGCCGGTTAAACGTGATCTTCGCCGCGCGCATGATGCCTTCGACAAGCGCGTTGGCGAATTCCGTGCCGTTGTCGCTGAAGATGTTGCGCGGCTGGACCATCCCGATCCACGGCGTCTCCGCCCCGACGAAGTCGGAAATGTGCCGCTTGTCGGACATGATCATACGGATGGCCGCCGCTGCCGAAACGGCGTTCGGGTTGACGCTCGCCCTGAACGCAAGAATGTAGCGTGTGGCAACATCGATCGCCGCCACAAACCAGATGCGCTTACCGACCATCGCCTCTTTGTACGATGGCGGAAGGATGTCCCACATCCCGGTTTCAACGAAGAGGGCCATGAGATCGACGTTCCAGAAGTCGATCTCGATGCGCTCGCCGACGAACAACGCGGGGATGCCACCTCTCTTCGACATCCCGAAGCGCTTGAGCGCCGAGGCACGACCGTGGCGGCCGTCCCATTTGTCGAACTCGTCGAATTTCGAGATCATAGTCTCGAACTTGTGGCGGGTGACCTTCAGGAGCGGCGTGGTGCGCTCTGCATTCACCTTCTCCAGTGCTGCCAGATAGTCACGGTAGACCTGCGCCATTGTGGGCTTACGGTCCGTCATGTAATTGAGGGCTTGCTTGTGGGCGAACGCCGTTGAATCCGCGTCAACCTTGCGAAGGTGCAGGCCAGGACCGTGATGGCGGTGGACGATTCCGAGGGTATCGCCACCGCAGGCGTGATAACGCTTGTAGTCGCGGCGGAACGTCTTCACCGACGGTGTCGGAAAGGTCTTTACTTCGACCATCGCGTCGGCGCGGACGTCTGTATCCTCGTCATCGAGACCTAGCATCTCGGCGATGATTTCTCTGCGCCAGGCTCTGAGCTTGGCCTCGAACATCTCCTTCGACCATCGCGGCTTTTTGCCGAGAGTCAGCCATTCTGCATCGAAGCGCTTGATGAGCTTTTCGCGAAACAACGCGAGGTCACGGCGCTTGCCGACAATGTCTGAGAACGTGTTGTCGCCGAAAATCGCGCGCAGACGCTGGTTTTCAGGATCGTTGTAGCCATAGCGGATTTTGGCAACTCCGCCGGCGAGTTTCGAATAGACCTCACCGTGCAACACGAAGCGTTCGTCGCTGACGTTCGCCTCGTTGCTAAAGGTCCACCCGTCGGCGTCTCGTTTCTTGGGTTTCCAGTTAACGTCGTCATCGGTGAAGCGATCGGCGTGACGCATTCTGACGATGGCGTGGCGGAAGAGGCTGGGTCTCTGGAAGTCGGTCAGCATCGCAGGCTCCTTTTAGGGCGATCGGAAGTCGGGTGATGGGTGGGGGTTATCGGCGGACCATCAGCATGGTCAGATCGTCGATCCGGCCGGGTGTCTCGGTCAGAAGGACACACTCGTCGATCAGCAACAGGAGTGCCGTGCGACGAGCTGCCCGGTTCTCACACCCGCGGAGAAGTTCACCGAAGCGAAAGGGGCCATGAAACTTCTGGACGGCTTCAAAAGCTCGGTCGTATTCGGCGTCGACACGCATTCGACGGGCGCGCAGGATGCGTTCCGCGTTTTCATAAGCACCGTATGTCGCCTCCCGTTCGGTCATGAGACGGATGCCGTGGACCGCGCCAAGCGTCGTCGAGCCGTTCCGGTTCTTCCGGAGGAAGCCTTCCGCCTTGATACGCTTCAGCAAGTCCGCCATCGCATCCGACTTGCGGGCGTGCTTCACCGCGACGGCTACAATCTCGCCATCGTCGAAAACCACGCAGAAGTCACAGATATGCTCGCGCCATACTCCGTCGGCATCGCGATACAGCAGCACCGGGAATTGCGAGTAGATAGCCTTTACGTCTTTGCGGAGCTGGAGGACCTTCGAGACGCGGCGCTCGAGATCGCTCTCGTGATAGACCACCGTTTCCTTGAAGACCGAGAAACCGCGCAGAGTCTTGGCGTGCGTAGCCGGCGGCTTGCGCACGGCACGTTCGGCTACCGGCTCGTTCCAGAACTTGGTTTCAGTCGTCGTTCCGACGACGATTCCGCGTTATTCCGCATTCCACGGCATCGGATGGCCCGTTCTCGGCCATACGGTTGGCATAACCGAAGGTGCGCGGCTGGATTGGAGGCATGCTCAGGAAGCCGAGACCTGCCTTGTGAAGCGCAATGTGTTTGGAAACCTGACGTGCAAAATGCATGAAGCCCTCCTTAGGCTCGAACAAGATGACGACATACGGTGCCTCCAGACGGAATTGTCCGCCCGAATGATCACTTTGTTCGTATGCCTATCTCGTTCATGCTTGGCTCCTTGCGTCAGCGATTTCCCAATACCGATTTTTTCGGCACTGCATAGAGTATCAGAGCCGGATCGGGGCATTTTGTGCCCCGGATTGGTGCACTTCTTTGATCTTGGTTAATGGGGTCCTTCGAAAAAATCCTTACTTTTAACCTCTAAGATGACCTAAGGCCCATACCGAATCCGCCATCCTATTTATTTCAGGTTTTCAGCGATCGTCCGAGTACAGGTTTCATCGTTTCCGACGTTAGTTGTAGCAACCGGCTTCCACGTGTCTCGATCAAAATCGAAGAACTCGACGACGCAGGTGTTGGTTTCGTAGTTCAACCATTGGGCAGCGACCAGTCGGCTATCGCGACGAAAGTCCAAACTCAGATACATGTGCTCTTCCCCGCCACGGGGGAATGAACCCGGGCGGCCCGTTTGATTGTTGGCGACGATAACGAATGAGCACCCCGTACCGCACCCGATCTGGATAAGGGTATATTGGCCAGCGAAATTTGGCCCTTGACGCATACCGTCGCGAATACGAGTTCTGAAACTGTTGAATTCGCGATCACGCCCCTTGAAGTCGGGCATGACGGTCTTTCCGGAAAGACGACCTCGAGCAGGATAGCTGGAAAGGTCTGGCCTCCTGAACGTCGCGCTTGGAGCAATCCCTACGGCCCTTTCCTGTTTATAGGATGTTACTTCACACGCGTGCCAGCGCATTTGATAGCCGTATTCCCCCTCACGACCGTAACACCATCCTACGGCCTCAAGCTTGTTGCCAATGGCTTCGCGCCGTTCACAGGCCACATTTGTTTCTGGCAAATCACCGCGGTCTCCGCGGCAGGCAGAATTCTGTTCCGCCCACTGGGATATTAGACGTACGGGTTGAGAGACCCCCTTGTCGGTCTGGATAACCTTGCCCATTTCCGAGAGGATTACGCCCGCCCTCTGGTCCCAAACCAGAGAAAACTCGGCGGAGCCGGATGAGGTCCGGTTCCCGACATCACGTTTCGTGAACCAGTCAACGATGCCGTCAACCTTGCAGGTTTCCGCGCAAGTCACCTTCGTTGCACTCGCATTCACGCTGTATGCGCGGACCGGCCATCTATTCGCGAAGTTCCGTTTTTCGTTAACGACAGCGGATTTCGGCGTGGCTTTACCGTAGAAATCGACGGTCTCCGCGTAAGCCTTTTCCATAAAGCTCAACGCTTCCTCATTCCCCCTGGACCAGGCATCATGGTACGCCGTTATGAACGCCAATGCCTTTTCCTCAGTTGTGGCCGGAGATGCGTCAGTGGTTTGCGCGGTTGCAGGCACCGCCGCTGGGGCGACCTTGGACGCATCAACGGATTTAGTCAGATCGGCCATACTTCCCCAGGTCACTTTATAGCTCTGCATCTCGCTAGCCGTGAGATACCGCATGTCGTCACTGGGAACCGACAGGCTAAGTTGGAGCAGTTTGGGGTCGACGTCCATTTCGACAAGGTACGTCATGATCTGGGCGGTCAGCGCTTGAACCGCTGCGACCGCAGTATGTCCCTCGATAGTGGTTTCCGGAGAGAAGGAAGACTGGTGTACACCGATCGCGCCGGGCTCTGCTTGGCGATTCACGCCTCCGACAAAAGCGAGTGCGCAAGCCGAAGCGCATTCGGCAGACCGAAGCTGGAGCGTCGATAGCCCGAGCGACCTGATCATCCTCCCATAAGCCATCGCCGTCATGACGTTGCCGCCGTTGCTGTTGAAGGTGATCAGTTTGGCACCGCTTGCGGCGACTTCACGTGCAAGTTGGTCAGGATGGTCCGATGTGGTGAACTCACCCTTGAGTAGGAGAACAGGCGAAGAGTTGTCGATTGGAACACGCTCAAGGGTGATGTCCGCAAGTGCGGCTCCGACCCAGGTCATCGACACTGTTGTCGATACCAATAGTATACGCTGAAACACGACTTCTGCCCCCGTTCGCCTCGAGACGCATGCTATCGTGTCAATCACTACGTGCAATATCGAAAGCGGCTAAACTGCGCTCAATGACGGCCTCGAGTAGATCAGGCGAGCCGAAATGTCGGCGAAGCAGTCAGGATAGGCGAGCAGGCCGCCGTCGTTCAATATTCTTGCCATCATCGAAGCTCCAGTTTCAGCCAGTTTGCAACCTGAACCCGTCTTGAGGTCAATAGGTATGGGTAGTTTGAATCGCTGTCGCCGCAACGTCTGGTGTACGGCGCAATCCAGTCGGGACAGAATGAGCCGTTTGCGGGTGGTGGAAATGCCGAACATTCACCCGTAGGCCAGCCGGAGCGCAGCCATGTCACCGCTGCTGAGCGCCGCCAGGTTGGCTTCGATTTTCTCGATAGGCCAGTCCCACCAGGCGAGACGAAGCAGTTCGTCGATGACTTCGCTGGGATAACGCATTCGGATAATAGATGCTGGATTTCCGCCGACAACTGCGTAGGGCGGTACATCTCGTGCGACGACCGAAGCGGCAGCGACAATCGCACCCGTTCCTATGTGAACGCCTGGCATGATTGCCGCGTTCTGGCCAATCCAGACGTCGTGGTCCACGATCGTGTCCTTGACGGGCAGGTCTTTGTAACCAAAGGTCTCCGGCTTGAAGATACGAAACGGGTAGGTGGTGAAGCCGGTCATCGGGTGGTTCGCCGAACTGGTAATGAAGTAGCTTCCTCTCGCGATCTGCACGAACTTGCCGATTACCAGTCGTTCGCGCACACCGTGACCGAGATAAGGAGCTAGGATCAGGGCAGTGTCTTCGGGCTTTCCGGCATGCGTATAATAGCTGAAATCACCGATCTCCATCCGCGGATGATCTATGACGTTCTTCAGGTACACCGTGTCCCGATAGATAGTCCCGTCGGGCAGCGTAATCGGATGGATGGCATTTGCGTCGAGAAGAGCCATACAGAACCTTTCGAATGCCAGCCGGCCAGAAACGGCATCCTGTTTAACCTCGTGGGTGATTTTGTCGCTGTCAGGCTATTTTCTCCCGACCGAGAAATCCATCACGGGTGGTGTATCGTTCCAATGAATAGTTTTGATGGCCAACGTCGGGGTTGAACACATCTACCTTCTACGACGTCTCCGATAGGGCGCTTCCGTGCAAGCGAGTATATGGAAGCCCGGAGGTGATCCGATGTGATTATCTGTGTGGTCAGTGGCGGGTGTTCCGTTGACCACACAAAGTCTTCAGAACAGATTGCGAGTGTCGCTCCTCGGGTCGTTTGCCACCTGATGAGGAACGTAAAGTTGGGCACGCGCCTTTCGCCGCCACGGTCGAGCCGGATTTTCCGGGTCAATCACAATGTCCGCAACAGTGATCGCGGCTCCGCCATCTGCCGTGCACAGTGCTTTCCATTGACCATTCGGCGCAGCAATTCCCGAAGGGGCCAGCATGCTTTGCGGCGCGTGAGCGGCATAGCTGATCCAGTACGTATTGCTGGCCGCATGTCCCAATACCTCGGCGGCAAAACCTGATGCAGCGGACGGCGTTTCGCCCGTGGTCGAAAACAGGACGCAATCTACCTCAAGCCGCTCATATTCGGTGAATATCTCTGGATAATGCGTTTCCATTCCAAGCGCGCAGCCGAAGCGGACGCCACCAACGTCAAATGTCACAGGAGTTCTTCCTGGCGAATACATGAATGAGACTTTTGTGTTCGACAACATTCGCTCGTCGTAACGTGTCACCAGTTCCCCCTGATCAGAGATGACGTACAGACTGTTATGTGGCCGATGTGGAGCGGTGAGCTGATGAACTGAACCAAACACCGTCCATAGCTGAAGCTCCTTCGCGAGCTGGCTGGTCAGATTGAGTTCGTCACGCAAGGTCGCCCATTCGAATTTGGCCCAGGCAGAAGGACCAATTTCTCTAGGTCCATTTGCGGACATGATCCGCTTATTGGGCGAGCAGATTGCCCCCTCAGGGAAATGCACAAGACGCGCACCCGCGTTATGCGCCTCTTCCATCAGGCTGCGCATTTCCCGCCCACCGGCCCGAAGCGCCGAAATGTCACGGGGATCATCGAACAACGATGTTTGCCCGACAGCTAATCGTATCGAACGGATCGCGGAGGTATCCGTTGGCTGCCGAATATGTCGGAGTGCTGAGGTATAGGATTCGCCGGTTTTCGCGGCACGAGCACGCACACGGCGCTTGAGATTACCGTTTTTCGTCATCTTGGAGCCTTCCACGTCCCGGACCCAGTTCCCCAGCAACCCGCCCGAAACGCTCGGACCAAGATAATGACCTGAGACGGAAGTCCCTTTGCCTCCGTTCAAGACCCTGCTGGGGAGAGTCTGGGAGGTTTGGCGCAGGTCACGCCAAGACCAGGATGGTAGCGGAATGATGATTCGTCAATGTGGTTCGATGCCAGGGTGAGCGAGATGCCGATGGCGATTGGAAATTTTACACGGGTGGAAAATCGGAGTTCGCTGCTCGTGCTGTTGAACAGGCGGCTGCCCAAGCAGCGGCGAGAGCTTGCAATTCGATGAGTGTTCTTCTGCTGAACCAATCACCGTTTCTCGCTGATGTAGAGGTAACGGTCGACAAAGACGCCGCTTTCCCGGAGCTGTTTCCGATAAACTTCTTTTCTGTCGTGCACTTGTTGTGCGACTTTTTGCGATGGTGTGTTTTCGGGGCTGGTGATGCTGACCACTCTCGGTAAACCGAGGCTGTGAAATGCATAGTCGCGGCACGCAATTGCTGCCTCGGTTGCGAAACCGTTTCCCCAGAAATCACGCCACAGATGGTAACCTATTTCAGGCTCGGGACCCGCGGGGGTTTCCTGTAGTGTAATACCACAATCGCCAATGACTTCTCCTGAGGACGCATCGATGACGGCCCAAAGGCCGAAGCCATGTCGGTCGTAGGTATCGAACGCGAGTTTTTGAAACCATGTGCGGATTTCTGAGGGTGACTTGGTACCCGGATAAAACCGCATACATTCGGGGTCGGCGTATATCCTCCCAAGCGAAACGAGATCGGTCTCCTCGATCCTGCGTAGACACAGTCGCTCCGTTGTCAGAATGATCGACACGCTACCTCCATTTCTCCTGCCCATATTACCCCCTTGGTGGACAGAACGCGGCATTGACCAGGGTTTCAAATCGGAACGAACGCAAACGTTCATTTACCACGAGGTGGATTGCCAGATTCGACGGCGCGTATATGTCGTCTTTGCCATTATGTATCCGACGAGAACAACAACCGATGAGGTGACATGATGTCAATCAACTCGGGTCATGCCAGACATTTCCCGCGACCCACACCAACTACCGTTAGCCCATTGGAACGGGCTATCCTGCAGCTAGAGACGATGATCGATGAGCAAAGACTGAGTGCGCTACCGGCACCGTTTGCACTTCACAAAGCTAAACGCATTCTCGAACGATGCCACCAAAGTAAGCCGTCGCCAGACGTTGACAACAACATTGGTAGCATCGGTTTCGATGACGGCCGCAAATCCACTTGATGGTCAGCGTGGAGGTTTGAACCAGTACAACTCGTCCCGAGCCTCGCCAATGTATACATATCTGCTTAGGATAAGTGGTCACGCACCCTGTCACGGCCCAGAAGTGATACACGGTGATGGCGGAGTCAAGGTTTTCTCAGGCTGACGCTCACGACCGTAGGGTGATCACTGATTCGTTCTACATCCCAACGGCTTGTTAGGATTTCTGCGATACTGCACCACCGTCAGAGAATTTGGTGCTTGGAATGAACATAGACGAAGTTATGGAGTTCGCTCCGTACATTCAGATCATGCTGGATCGGTATGCCGAGAATAATCCGGTCGCAACTCAGTGTCTTGTTGTTTCGGCGAAACTCGCTTCTGGCGTCGAAATGCTGATCAAAGAGCGATTGCCTCGGTTCAGAGCTAACTCCTTAACTCTCGAAATTGGCAACCTGCTTGTGGATGGCGTCTTGCAATTCGATGAAGGTGTCGCGAGGAGGCATGCAGAAGACCTTCCTCCCCCAGCTTTGACCCCAGAACACGTGGAGGCCTACCACGCTTGGCTTCAGTTCGATCGGGCAATTATTGACCTCACGATCATCTACACGGCGTTCGCCGCGAAGGACATAACTCACCTCGAGCCAGGTGCTGTCTTCATATCTTCCGATGGGGTATGGGCACCGCAGGACTACGGCTTCCAGTATCGGTCTTACCGAAGCTGGTCCTTGGAGGAACTTAGGGTGATAGGATACTGACTGCCATGGCTCTGTGTGTGTTCAGCTGCACGCACAATTCGATCCAATAGCGCGGTGTATTCAGGGCCGATGAAGTTCGATCCCTGAGCTCGACACCGCAGGCTTTTATTTCCTGTGACATGCGGTTCCTTGAGGGAGTCATATGGGTCCGTATGCACGGGGACGGTGGTTTCTGTGGCTAGCAAAGGCGACTCCAAACTGTTCGTTAATCGTGCGATCTAAACGTTGTCGGCGCAATAGTCAGGCCGATTGAAGTAAAAATAACCGGTATACTCGGTTGCAAGCATTGGCATTCTACAGTTTGTCTGCCTATGATTCCGATATGGCGAAGAACGTTACGCAGAATCAGCTTGTTGGCGAGATCGGTGAAACGGCCGCGAAGCTGCAGTTTCTAAAGATTGGCTTCCAATTCGACCCCCGGTCGCGGCTCGAGGCGGGTATCGATGCTATTGTTGAAGTCATGGATCACGGCAAGCCGCTGGCTAAGATGATCGCGGTCCAGGTAAAGACAACGGCGGCAGGAAAGTATGCCGGCGAGGACGACAACGGCTTCCACTATCTTTTGAAGAGCGAAGACCTTGCTTACTGGCGGGGCAGCAATCTACCGATCATCATTGTCCTGCACCGACAGGCGGACAACTCGTTCTTCTGGAAAGAAATCCCACGTGGCGAAGAGTTCCAAGATCGGCGCTTGAATTTTAGTAAGCGGGACGACGTGCTCGACACGGACGCCGTTGATCGCTTGGCGGCACTCACAGTTCCAAAAGCGGGCTTCGGATATTATGTTCCGCCTTTAGGGGGAGGCGAGGAGGCCCTGGTTAACATCCTTCCCGTCAAGCTGCCGTCCGAGGTTTATGTCTCCACCACTTCGTATTCGCGAAGGCAGGCCGTAGCGATATTGCTGGATGCGGATGAGCCGGCGCGATTCGACTGGGTCATCAAGGGCGATGCGTTCTGGTCATTTCATGACCCGAGGACTTCCGTCTGCAGGCACATCGTCGATCTCGATCAAGTCGAAGCGATCGATGTCGAATCCCTAGCGTTTCACGATGACGTCGATGAACGCAACAACTTTGCCTACCTACTGAAGCAGGCGCTGTCCCACCAAGTCCGACAGGACCTTTCCTGGGACAAAGAGAAAAAGCTCTATTACTTCAAGGCCAAGGCCCAGAACACAGCGCGCACCTTTAAATACGAATCCGCGAAAAAGGCCACCGAAGCCGACGTCGTAAACGTGGTGACCAGCAAGAGCGAGAAGGGCAGGGTCGAGTTCGTTCGGCATCATTCCTTCGTCCCTCGGTTCGAAAGCTTCTACGACGAATGGTTCCTGGTCATCGAGCCGACCTATCACTTCACGACCGATGGGTTCACGCCGCACACCTATCCCGATGCGCTTTTGGCCGGGAAGAAGCGATTGGACAAGAGTGCGGCGCTGCGAGGTCAGGTCATCATGTGGCATCGTTTTCTGGCCAGCATCGAGCCGAAGTCCGACGATCTCTTCGCGGTCACTTCGGGCGACCCTTGGCTCGCTTTTGGGCCTCCGCCGACGCTGGAACTGCCTACAAGAGTTCCCGAAGATGTCTGGGGATCGCCGAAGAAGGACGACCACACCGACGAAGAGAGGGACTTGCTGAACTGGGCATGAAGTTTACATCCACCATCTTCAAAGAGCCTCAGCTCGAGTTCGGCGACAAGCATCAGGACCCCGATCCCCGGCGGGGCCTCTTCCTCGCTGGTCCGTTGCAGACTGCGAGCGGCGACGCCATCAAGATTGCGGTTGTCGGAAGTGCGAAGACCGTCGAAGACACGGAGAAGTTTCTCGCTGCCGCATCAGTCGGTTTCCTCGGCAAGTCCGAAAAGCATCCGAACATGCATCCTGATTTCCCGGGCCTCGGCAATCAGAACCCATATCGGTGCAAGTTCGAGATTGCCCAGGATGCGACGGCCGCCATCCCACAGGCAAAGATAGAAAAGATCAGGAAGGAGCCTCACCACGGCAAGGCCGTGGAGATGGCAGTCGACGAAGTCATGGAACTGCTTACCGCTATCGAGGAAGGCAGTAGCCGCCCCGACGTTGCAATCGTCGCGCTTCCCGTCGCCCTGATTGAACGAGTCTGGAATGCCAAAGTCGATTCCGACGGCACGGTCGAAAAAGAGGACGACGGCGGCTCCGATGCGCCGAACTTCCGTGGATTGCTAAAGGCGAGGGCAATGCACCTGAGGTTCCCGATCCAGATCGTGTGGGAAGACGTCCTCGACGAGAGGGCCGTCATCCCACGTAAGGTGAAGGAAAGCAGCGCGCGTAAAATCCAGGACGAGGCAGGCCGAAGCTGGAACATTATGACGTCGCTCTACTACAAGGGGTCTGGACGCATTCCGTGGCGGCGGATGCCTCAGGAAGGCGAATTCTCTGCGTGTTACATCGGCATCAGTTTTTACCGTGAAGTAGGCGGGCAACAACTGTTCACCAGCGCCGCCCAAATGTTCGACGAGCGCGGGCGCGGCTTCATCCTAAAGGGACGGCGAGCCCAAACCGAAACAAGGGGCCGCCACCCCTACATGATTCAGGACGACGCCAAGGCGCTGGTTGCCGAAGTCCTCGCCGCTTACAAGAGCCATCATAAGCACTTTCCTGCGCGCGTCATCGTTCTGAAGACGTCACGGTTCCGGGACGACGAAGCTGACGGCATCATGGAGGCCCTTGAAGAAGTCGGCACCGAGATGAAGGACCTCGTGTGGGTGCAGGAAACGTCATCCATCAAAGTACTGCGGGACGGCAATTATCCCGTGCTGCGCGGGACTTTCGTCGAACTGGATGGAAAAGGGCTTCTCTACACCAACGGCAGCATCCCCTACTACGGTACATATCCCGGGATGTACGATCCTCGGCCATTGCTGCTGTGTCCGCACAAGACCAGCGATAGCACCGTTGCGCAGATCGCCAAGGAGGTCTTGTCGATGACGAAAATCAATTGGAACTCGACCCAGATGAACCAGAAGCTGCCAATCCCGATCCGGGCCGCGCGCAAGGTGGGGGAAGTCCTGAAGTATGTAGGCGACGGCAAGGTGAGTTCCGATTACACGCGGTACATGTAACCCGTCATCTCGGCAACCGCCTCGATTCTAGTCTAACGATCGTCGATTGAGCGCGAAACCGCGCGTGGAGACAGGCCGGTCGGCAGTGCCCAGCGGGATTATGAGACGATACACGTCGGCAAGACGTATGACATCGAGTTGGAATCCACGGATGGCGCTGATGTGAACGTGGAAAGGCTGCTCTGCGCTTGGCGAAGCTGTTGTCGCTCCTCAAGTTTCGTTGTCTCGACCGCTGATTGAAGTCCGGTCGGGCCAAATTGCTGCCCCTCCGCTGGTGGTGATTGCTCCTTAACTCCGAAAACATCTGTGGACCAATCGACCATTGCTGCGTCCTGACGGGACATACCCTGGCGAATCTGACCTGCTTCAGAGCTGTTGAGTCCTGGGCCCTCTGCGGCCACTGGACCGCTTTTACTTCGATTTGGGAATAGAGTTTCATCTCCTGCGGTGACATGGTCGATTTTTGGAGAAAGCAGTGTTTAAAAAAGGATCAAATTCGTCGTTGACAGCACTGAATTTGTTCTCTATTTGTTCGATCATGAAAAATTCGGCCCGCCTCATACGAATAGGATGATCCCGACCTGCCGCGACGCTCGCGGTCACGATCATCCGTGTTTCTTTGAGGTTTCAAATGGGTATCGCACAGCGCGCGAAGTCTCTTCGCGCAAGCCGCAGTTCAGCATCTATTCGCACATTTTATCCAACGGCCACCGTCAAATGCGACGGTCCGCCAATCTACCGCTCCCAGATGGCTCGAGATGCAGCGTGCCTGTTTGACTTCAACCCTTCGATCTCTTTGTGGCACTGCATGCCACTCTCACTTGATTACGGGGAAGGTGTCCACGTCCCTGATTTTGGTGTCCTGGATGATGAGGGTACACGGCTATTGGTCGACGCACCGGATCGAGTAGTGTCAGCCCAAGCCGACGAAATTGAAGTCATCGCTTCTCGGCAAGGGTACAGATATCGACGTCTGGTCGCCGATGAAGTCTACGACGGTCCGCGTCTTCAGAATGCCAAAGACCTGCTTCGGTATGGCGGTACGGTTCTAGCGCTCGGTGACCGTTTGCGGTTACTCGCCGTCTTGGAAGAGCACGGCACTCTAACGGTCGCCGAATGCCTGACAGTTTTTACCGAAACCAAGCCAGTCGCCGGACTGGCCCAGATGATCTTGCGCGGTTTCGTCGAAGTCGATCTCGATACGGAATTACTCGGCCCCGAGACAATGGTGCGGCGGATACGGACCTGAACGGCCGTCAGCGTCATCATCATTCCCCGTGTTCCGAGGCATACATGCAGTCTTATAGCGATAACCTGATCGCCAATCGCGATCCGTTCCATAGCTCGAAGTACGAGCTTACCTTGCCAACCCATCTAGCCATCATCGCAATGTCGAGATCGATCCGCCAGTTGCTGAAAAGGCGATCTTCGTTCGTCGCGGCTTTCGTCATGCCGCCGAAGGCAGACATCTACGCCCACAAGATGGCCGCCAAATGGTTGCTTGAGGGGACTGTGCCGGTTGGTGGCGAACAAGGCAACAACTACGTTGTCGTCATCGGCGAAGAGACTGAACTTGCCGACGATTTCCAGGCGTTCAGGAAACTTCGAGAACTCAAGCGGGCGATCATTCTTCTCCAGGACGAGGAGCTTCTATCTGACGAGGTCCGCATCGTCGCCGATATCGTGGTCTCTTTGGCCCTACCGGCTCCGAACGATTATCGGATCGCGGCGCAGCGGATGAGGCTCGGGACTATCACGAATGCCGATGCCGATTTTTTGGCGCACCAATCTCCCAAACGGGTCGAACTCGGTTGGCGGCGCGGACGATCCGTAGCTGTGAGCATCGGGCGTCTCCGTCGGTATCCCCATATCGAAAAAGGAAAACGTCCCTCCAACCCCTCGTCGGCGGGGCCGGCACTGCACGACCTGTCCGGATATGGTGAGGCCAAAGCCTGGGGTCTCGAACTTGCCGAGGACATCACGGCATGGAAGGCGGGAGTTCTCACGTGGGATGATGTCGATTGCGGCGTCCTGCTTTCCGGCCCTCCGGGGTCGGGTAAGACATCTTACGCAGCTGCGTTGGCGAGGACCTGCGACGTACCGCTCGTATTAGGTTCGGCAGCACGTTGGCAGGCGACGGGCCACCTCGGCGATATGCTGAAGGCAATGCGCAAGGCGTTTGTCGAGGCTGCGCGGCAGGCACCGTCGATCCTCCTGATTGATGAATTCGACAGTTTCACTAGCCGCGACGACAGAACCGGCAGTAGCAACGACAACTACCATCGTCAGGTGATCAACGGTCTTCTGGAACTTTTGGACGGGGCACAATCACACGAAGGCGTTATTGTGATCGGTGCGACGAACCACCCGGAGATTATCGATCCGGCGCTTCTTCGAGCAGGACGCCTAGAGCGCCATTTCTG
Source organism: Agrobacterium sp. (assembly GCF_059499945.1). Taxonomy (NCBI): domain Bacteria; kingdom Pseudomonadati; phylum Pseudomonadota; class Alphaproteobacteria; order Hyphomicrobiales; family Rhizobiaceae; genus Agrobacterium; species Agrobacterium sp. The sequence continues at coordinate 129,554 of NZ_JCABZP010000002.1, forward strand.
CATTCCTCTCCCGGATGACACAGCGCGCCACGACATCTACCGTTTCTATCTCCGGGGAGACCTTGCAGACGAAGCGCTGGACGACGTGGTGTCGGCGAGCGAGGGCTGGTCTGGTGCCGACATCGAACGATGTGTCCGTGATGCCCGACGCCATGCGAGAAGAGCAAAACGCTCGATGTTGCTCAGTGATCTCGCCACTGCCATGCCACCAGTCATCCCAGTTCCAATGGCCGTACAGCGCTGTGTCGCTGCCCACGAACTCGGACATGCCATTCTCGGTGTTTTGCTCGAGGCCGATCCGTTGGTGTCGGTTTCGATTCAGAGAAGCATTCAAGTCGGCCGGTCCTCGCAATCTCTGGGCCACACGGAATTCGAAGAGCGGCTGTTTAGTCGGAAGACTTCGACGCACCTCCGAAACAAGATTGCTACATTGCTTGGCGGTATCGCCGCAGAAGAGCTGCTATTCGGCGAATTTGGGAATGGAGCCGGTGGCGATCCCTCCGCAGACCTCAATCGCGCGACAGACTTGGCAACAATGGTGGAAATCAAGTGGGGTCTTGGGAAAACCCTGTCTGTCGAGCCTGGCGACAGTCCACGTGAATTGTCGGCATTCCGTCACCGCCGCAAGGCTCTCAGCAAATCAGTCGAGGCGACATTACAAGCGGAGTTTCGGCGCGCGAAATCCCTGCTCGAAGAACATAGGGATTCCCTTCTCGATCTTCATGCCGGTCTTTTGCGGGAGGGCAGTTTGGCCGCCGCGGAGGTGAGAGCTGCCGTAGAAAGGAACGAGAGCGCCGGTCTACCTCATAAAGCCAAAACCGCTGGATACGAACTCGGGCAATGAAGGCAGCGTCATTCCGTAATCGTCGTCGTGTATCACAGCGCGGCATGGAACGTGCCATTGAACTTCAACAGGATGAAAAACGCCCGGTAAGGGGAAATACTTGTCGATCAGGATGAAATCTTTCACGTTGAACGACGCAATCGGCATTTGATGGGCGATCGACAGGGCCGCGAACAGGAGATCATGCCCAATCTTATCCTTCTTCTGCTCCGGGCTTGGTACATAGAGATGTCGGAGGGGTCCGACGGTGGTCATTTCGGCATAGAGATTGGCGGCTTTGGCTGTGAGTTCGGCGAACTGGAAGTCGACGGAGAGGATGTCATCAATCCAGTTGTGGAGTCGTTGCGCTTTTTGTGGATCGTGTTTCGAGGCCAGATGGGCACCCCGCCTCAACTCTGCTATAGCGGGGAAGGAGATGGCGAGTGAATCCGCTCCCATGGCTTTCATCCAGGCACGCAACCCTGGCGGAGGTCGTTGCAAACCGGCATTGCTCAGGATGTTCGTATCCAGCAAAAAAATGGGGCCTGCCATTTCGAAACCCTCGGATGTAAACGGAATCACCAAAGGTCGTAGCCGGCATGTGCCGGTTTTCCGTAAACGTCGACGTATAGAAGTCGTAATTCGAAAATTGGAGAGACGGTGACGATGTCACGAACCTGGACGATCGATGAAGCATCTGCCGACCTGCCGAGCCTTCTGGAAGCGGCACGCACGTCGTCGCAATACATCATTGTCCCCGATGGCAAGTTCGAGGTGTCGTTCAGACAAACAGGGCGGAAATCCCTAGACGATATCTTGGATAATGACGGGCCGCTGAAAGCAAGCGATATTCGCGACCTGTGAACAAGCAACTCCTCACCAAACGCATACACTTGGAGGAGGGAAAACTCGTGTGGACGGCCGACATGGCGGGGAAGCAGTTTTAGCTTCTCGACAACCTCATTCTGGCCAAAGCATTGTTTTCCAGCAAGCCGACTCTTGAGGACAATCCAAGTCCGTGCTTCAGACCCAATAGGCACTCAAGAACGATGTATGGAAGTTCGTCCTCAACTAGGTACTGTGGACGGCGCTCATCTACGGCGGAAACGGCATCCGATTTGGTAGAGAGTTACTGTGCCGGGGGCATGGGAGAGCTTCCCAGTGTTGATCTCGACTACGAATTACTCTCCGACATTGCCGAACATTTGCGTGCGCGCATGTGTCTGGGTGACTTTGTCGATATTGAATAGATCGTCGATCATGTTTCCGTACGGCCTCAATCCGATACGGAAATAGTAGAAACAGGCGCTGCAAAAGGGAAATACGTAGGTTCCGGATACCTGCAAGGCTTCCATGTCGACAGCCAGACCATAGTGCTCTGAACGACGCCATGAAACTCGATATTAACTTCCAGTTGCGATAGCGGACGTGGGCGAAGTAGGGGAATTCCAATGACATTGTTGCTTCTATGGAAGAACGGAGACGAGATCACCGTTATTGCGGACACGCTGTTTGGCGGCGGACACGGTGAAGGCTCCGCGATCGGCCCAAAGATTTTCCCTGTCCCGATCGCGATCTCTGACCTTGGTGAGGCAAAAAAGGAAACGCTACCCAATATGGGATTTGCGTTTGCCGGCAACGTCCTCTCAGGCCAATTCGCGCACGCGCTTGCGTCAACCTGCCTCCAAAACCTTGCCGCGCCAACCACGACTATGAAGCCGGACGTGGCCGATGTCGCGCGATACTACGCCGACTGTGGACTGCGAATCGTCGAAGAGAGAAGACGGCACAAGGCTTTGGATGGATATGGTTTCGAGGGCGTTGTGTTCGGCTACTCCGACAAGAACTCGACTTCAAAAGCCTATCATTTCAACGTTCACGTTAATTCAGAAGGCAACTGTGTTGCTCCTCTTGACGAACTCTCGCTGCCAGAAGGAAAAGTCCATCCATTTGGTAGCGGGGCCTCGTACGCGCGCGAGGTAATCGCACACCTAGAGAAGAACGATGCGCCGATAGACCCCTGGGAACTCATGGATTTCATCATAGCGAGCGAAGAAGTTCCGTCTGTTGGTGGTGAAATCCAGGCGGCAACGTCACAGACTGATGGAGTCGAGCTTCGCCCTGTGCAACGGTTCTTTCGCAAGAGAGATTCGGGCGAACTCGACGTCGATTTCGCGGTAATGGGAATTAATATCCACCGCATGGGGATGGTGGCCGGCTATGTCCCGATCGGCACTCCTTTACAGGGTGACTCCGCGGAGCGGCTGAATCGAATGATGAACGATATCGAGTAATTCCGATCGCAGTCGCATCGAGATAATGCCGGACACCGAGGCGTCGCCAAATAGCCGGCCGACCATCCCGTCAATCAACGGGGGATCGCTTGGAAGCCGAGTTGTAAAACGATCCTGAACTCTACTATTGTCTGCGTGAACAAAATCAGATTCACGGTGACGAACGTTGTCGAGTTATCCGGTCTATGAATACAGCATGCATGATGTAGCGAGGGCGGGACAGCGTCTGAAAGACGTTATTCCTTGGGAGGACTATGATGATGAGGTTCGTCGGGTCTTCTCAGTAGCGAATAGTTGGCGTGACAGTCACGTGCTTCCGATGAAAAGCATTCGTCTTTCCATCGCGCACCGGATGCGTCATCTCAAGCTTTCGGGCGACGTAGTGGCGCGCGCGAAGAGAATGTCGTCAATCCGTGGAAAGCTGAGACGGCATCCAGGTAAGCTGGACCAAATGCAGGACCTGGGAGGGTGCCGCGCGATTATGGACGATATCAACGGCGTCAACGCGCTTGTGGCCGAGTGCCAGCGGATGCCTCACGAGGTTCGCAACCACAAGAATTATGTCGATCATGCCAAGGCGGACGGATACCGCAGTCATCACGTTATCTTCCGGTTCGATGGCGAGGCGGATCGAGCTATGTACCGTGGGCGTCGCGTGGAACTCCAAATCCGCACGAAGCTCCAGCATTCTTGGGCCACAGCTGTCGAAGTTGTCGGTCAAACGCGGCTCGAGGAACTGAAGTCCGGTAAGGGCAGCGCCGAGTGGTTACGCTTCTTTCGCTTGATGTCCGACGAGTTTTCCTTTGAGGAAGGTTGTGAGCTTGACCGCGTCGCACCCGAACGACGACACAGGCTTACTGAAATCCGAGAATGCAATAACGCTCTTCGTGCAATGGAAGTGCTTGAGAATCACCGCACAACGACGCGGTACATAAAATCCTACATACTCTCGGGCGATGCGCGGGTCTTCCTTATCCGATACGACAACGTCAACCACACTGTCAGCGTGGAAGGTTACTCAGACCCGTCCGTGGGAGCTATTGCCCTACAACATGAAGAAATGGCGATGGAAGAGGCCGGGCTGGCCGAGAACAGTGTCGTCCTCGTGGACGCGAAGGAGGCTGCGTCAATCGTCTCGGCATTTCCGAACTACTTTGGTGACGTCTCGCTGTTTCTTGGCCGTCTGAAAGCGATTTGCGGGAAGGCTCAGGATGCCGAATATCAGTTGCCTAAGCAGGAAGCTGTAGCTCCGAAGGCTCGCGAGGTGCCGGACCTAAGCTGGTTCAAGCAACGCCATCGACGCTGGACCGAAGGCGGCAGAGGCAACAAAAAATAGGAGCTGTGATGTTGAGGAAGGACGAATTCGTGATCCTGAACATCTGGGAGGACAGCCGCGCGCAACTAATTGAGCGGTTAGACTTCTACCACGAGCAGGCGAAGAAGCGCGTACTTGAGCAGTTCCGAGATATTGAAGGCGAAGCAGAGCGGTACGCAGAGGAGTCGTATGACCGTCGCGGACACTGGTTCAATCCCGACACGGACGATCCAGCCTCATCGGCGGAGGCCGCGTGGGATGATGGTATCATGCACTACGGTCTTCTTGAAGACCTAAGGAAGCAGATGATCCTTAGCATAGCGGCCGGAATGTACCACGAGTGGGACAAGCAGTTCCGTGACTGGCTGGACCGCGAGCTAGGTCATAATTTCAGTCTGGATAAATTAAGGCCTGACCTATGGAAGCAGGACGTCGGCACGCTTTTCGACATGCTTGAAATGTGGGGATGGGACCTTAGGGCGCAACCGTTTCATGAAATCATTGATTCCTGCCGTCTGATCGTGAACGTGTATAAGCATGGTCATGGTCCATCGTTGAGCCAGTTGAAGGAAAAGTATCCGCAATATCTTCCTAGTTCCGGGAGGCGTACTTCCTTCGGATCAAGCTATCTGCACTACAACCAGCTTGAGGTCGAAGAAGACGCCTTGTCGCTGTTCCATGAGGCATTCGGTGATTTCTGGAAGTACGTCCCTAGTAGGACTGTTGTACGAAAGAATACTACGCTGCCGGCGTGGTTTGAAAAGGCTCTGACGCGGAAGCCTCGATCCAAGGAACCGCCGAAAGCGAGGACATCATCGTGAGCAAAAACGAGTGCCGCAGTACGATGCCTCTTCCTCACTATCGAGGCCGTGGGAAATGACATCCTCAAACAGCCCTCATGATTTTCACCCTGTCTACCAGGTCGGTAGGGCTGACGACTTGGATGAGGCTTGGGGAATCGATTTGATCACAGGGCAGAAGGTCGCATCTCTAGTCGCCCTGTTTGGCGCGGTAGAGTTCCATCTGGAACGTGCGATATGGAAGCTGAAAGGTATCGATCCCAAGGGCATCCGTCCCGAAACCGATGGCAAGAGGATTTCGGCGATGATCGACATGGTCGAGCAGATTGCGGTTGCTCTTCCGTCCGATATCGAGAAAGGCATGTTGGCGACATGGTGTGCGGCGTGTCGGTCGGGCTTCACTATCCGGAACAACATTTCGCATGGGGTACCGTCAAGGCTTGGGACGACTCTTGTCTTTTCGAGGAATCCTCAGTGGCATGGAGAACAGCGGAAAAAGGTCTTTGGTGACTTTTGGGCGGACGTACACACTCTCGACCTTGTGCGTCAGTCCTTTGCCACCCTTCTGCGGGTGATAGTTCACGTGGAGAAATGCGAGACATCCCTCGAGAGCATCGGGACAAAGATTGTCCTACGTGCGCTTGGCGAGGCTCGATCAATCCTCGGTGAGTTTGCGAGTCAGACCTATGATCCTAGTTTCGAAAAGTACTGAGGTGGAGGAACGATGAGGCTCTACTATTTCACGAAGGCCGAATACGGGCTCGAGAACATCCGCCGCCGCCGGATCAAAATCGCCCGTATCAAGGACCTCAACGACCCATACGAATTTATCCCTCTCATGGGAGACCGGGCGCTGCGCACAGGGATGCGAGAGATGAAGCGTCTGGCGGACGCTGAGTATGGCATCGTGTGCTTCACGACCGATTGGACGCATCCGATGATGTGGTCGCACTATGCGGATCGACATCGCGGCGTCTGCCTCGGGTTCGACGTCGTAAACGCCCGCCCGATTATTCCCATCGAGTACACGCCGAACCTGCTCGCCGAGAAGGACTTCAAGGTCAAAGAAATCGACGACATCAACACGCTCGACTATATGCGGACCTGGTTTGTCAAATACGAGGCGTGGGCCTACGAGGCCGAGGCGCGGATGGTCTTCCAGCTCTCCCAGGAAGAGGAAGAGAACGGCCTCTACTTTCATCAGTTCGAACCCGCTCTTCGTCTGTCCGAGGTTGTCGTCGGCCCCGAGAGCGACATCAACCGAAACCAGGTTGAGGCGGCCATCGGCGACCTTCAAAATGTCGAGTTGACCAAGGCAAGGCTGGCTTTCCAGAGGTTCGCGGTCGTGAAGCAACACAAGGAATCGATGTGGAAGAAGACCGAGGACCTCGACCCCGAAAATCTAATGTGACTTGACTCCACCCGAAAACGAGAACGGTTGGAGAACAAAATCCGAGGTTCTATATGATCACGTATTTCGACGTCACATGTACTCGGAAATCGGTTACTCTGGCACCGTGTCCTGTGCCAGCTGGTTTCCCGTCGCCTGCGGGCGATGACGTCGAAGAAGTCTGGACTTCGTGTCATGGATCGTCAGGCACGAGGCATCGACGTTCTGGTGGAAGGTCAGCGGCGACGGCCTTCATGACATCGGAATCCAGGACGGCGACTGGATCGGGGTAGACCGCACCGGAAAGGCTCGCCCTGGTCGCGTCGTCCTCGCCGTTCACGAGGGCTAGTTATCATCAAGATTATCGACAAGCGTGACGGCCGGCTCTGGCTCGAGGCCTTCCGGAACTATTCTCCGATCCTCGTAGGCGAGGACACGACGATCTGGGGTGTAATGGCGGGCCTGGCGCACAAAATGCCCATCGAGTGATGCGATGCCAGAGCCAATCGCCCTAATCGACGGCAACAATTTCCACGTTTCCTGCGAGCGGATTTTCGATCCCCGCCTTCACAACATTCCTGTCGTTGTGCTGAGCAACAACGACAGCTGTACCGTCGCCCGCACGCCAAGGCCAAGGCGCGGGCGTTGGGATGGTTGAGCCTCTCCATTTTTTCAAAGACAAGGTGAAACGCCACGGGATCAAGGTCCTGTCGTCGAACTATTCGCTCTACGGAGATATCTCTCGTCGTGTCGTCAGTACCGTCCAGCAATTCAGCCCGGCATTGGAAGTTTACAGCATAGATGATAATTTCTTCGGCATGAGCGGGTTCGGTGATCCGTGTCCGAGCACGAGCCTGAACGGGGCTTTGGCTATTCGCTGGCTCTACCGTCAAAGAATCGCCGAGGCGGGCTTTCATGGGTTTCCACTCGCGGCATGTGAGCGCTCTGAACCGCGCTCTATGGTGGTTCAAGCTGAATACACCGCGACATCTGGGACGCAATGATTGAGTCAAACCGCCAAAACCAGTCCAAAAACGGACATGCCCAAATCAAATGCCGCGAGTAGCCCCAATCAGCCAGCGCAGGGACAAACCAAACCCGCGAAATCACCTCGACGGTCATTCATCTGAAATTGTGAGAAGCGGTGGCGACCCCTGCAGAACTGGCAGTTTTGCCGCAATATATATGTATTTCAGATATTTAGACAAAAGGTGAGGGGAGTTTCGTGACGATTGATTTCGTTATCGAATTTTAGCCACTCCCCTCACCATAGTCTCTCGAAACCGAGAGCTTTTCCGCAGCAGCCTGCGCCAGCCTTCGCTTGTCCGCACCCTTCGTGTAAAGTGCAGCCATGGCATCCGAGTTCCATCCGAACAGCGCCTTCAGCTCTGCATTACTTCCCCCAGCTTCTGCCAGCTTTTGAGCTACCTGCTTGCGTATGCCATGCGCTCTACCCGACACGCCAGCGGCTGTGCACGCTTCCCCAAACCAGTTCCCGAATGATGCTGCGCTTTTGAACGGTCGACCCTGTTTTGGCGTCACAATATACGCCAGATGGCCGGATTTTACGCTCTGAAGCGTTGCCGAAAGAATAGGGTGAAGCGGGATAAACAAATCTTCCCCGTTCTTCGTCGCCTTAATCTCGATCACGTCGTTCCTGATATGCTGCGGGCCAAGCCGATAAGCATCCGATCGCCGGAGGCCAGTGAACAGCATGATCTCGAGCGCGAGCCGCTCCTGCGTGCCTGCCTCGTGCTTACGGTAAAACGCAATGACGTCTTCCTCCGTCCAGGGCGTAAAGCCGGAGGATTTGACCTTTGGCCGCTTCACGTCCTTGACGGGGTTGCTCTTGGCATATCCGGCGTCAACGGCCCACTCGAAGAGATATCCCATAACCTTCATGAAATTGATTGCCGCGTGAGGCGTGTCTGCTCGTCGGTCGCGGCCAGCGGCGATGGTGGCTCTGGTGATTGCCGAGATCAGCATCTTCCCGCCGTTCTCGCATGCCTTCTTCATGATGTTGCGGCGGTTTGCCTGCGTGGACGGCTTCAGGCCGCGGAAGGCGGCGCTCTGTTGGTATTTATCGACCAGCCATTGCAGCGTGTGTTTGCCCGCTGGCTGCTGCGCTATTGTCTCGCCAGCTATCAGGGATTTCCAAGCTTTCACAAACTCGTCGGAGCCGTATTCACCCGGCAGGCGCGTTCTTTGCCCATCACCAATGCGAAAATACCAGACGACCTTTCCGTGCCTGGTAATCTGTCGCTGAACATATTGGTATCTTGGCTTCGGCATAACCTCCATCAGAGATACCCCGAAGCGCTTTCTTCAAAGTCCTTTTCTGAATAACCCCCACTATCCCCGTTAATCACAACCGATCCATCAGGCTCGACGCGGATAGACTTGACTTCCACGCCGGCCTTCTTCACGGCGCGAATAGCTCGCGACACGGAATCCTCAGTGAAGGCAACGGCACGTCTTCCCATTATCCCTCGCTCCTTTCAAGCGCCGCTCGGCCGGCAGACAAAGCAGCATTGATCGCTTCCACAAAGGCAGGTCCGGGACCAAGTTTGCCGCCGTGGCGCTTATGCCAAGTGGCCCAAGCAGCGGCGATCATCTCGGGGCTGGCTCTTTCCATCACCGCTCCTCCGATTGCAGGGCGCGGAGGCAGTGCGATAGGGCCAACAATGCATCCACCTCAGAAACCAATTGAGCCGCACGCGTATAGTCTTTGACGTTCCGCAGCTCGTCTGCTTCTTTCCTTGCCATACCGGCGTGGTGGTCTGCCAAGATAGCAGCCTCCTCCAGCGCCTTCGCCCTTGCCTCCTTCTCTCGCTTTCCTGCTTCGGATAGGAGTTGGCGGGAACGTTCGCGCTCGGTAAGAATGGCGCGGGCGACAAACATGTGCCAGCGATTGTCGTTGTTCCAACGGAATTCAGACACGCATTCGTTTGCAGCCTGCATGATGTCGTCGGGGATATCAGTCATTGCCGCCCTCCTGCTTTGCGGGTGCTGCGGGCAGAGGCATCCAGTGGGTTGGTGGATTTTCCCGATACCATCGGATTCCCAAAGACCGCTCATGAGGTCCACCCCAATACGGCTTAGGATTTCTCGCGAACCTGTCATTCTTAAAGTAGCCGGTGCTTATTGAGGCCCAGTGCTTTTCATCGGCGCGGAAAAGCATAATTATGCTTTCATCCTTCGGCGCTGTCTCAATCGGCCTCCACCCCGCCACGTCCTGCACCTGTGCGGAGAGCGCGGAGCGAATGCGTGACCGGCACGAAGCCACGTCTTTTGCATCGGCGATACGCCGGATTTGCTCGTCCGATAGATTTTCAATCGCAACCGATATCGTTGGCGGAGTGGTGTATAGAGGCTGGATGGCGCAACCCGTATTGCTCTGGTACTCTCGCGCTGACCGTTCGCTGTGGTCCAATATCCAGCCGCCCGCAAAATCTTTGCACCGCCATGCAACTGGTCCCGCTTCCTTCACTGCCACGGATGGCGCGGGAGGGGCTGCGTACAGCGGTTCGATCCAGATTTCGTACTCGCTCATGTCATCGTCGGATATCGATGGCTTATGCTTGAAATAACGTCCATCGGGATTGTCTTTATCGTGAATAAGGTAGCCTCGCGGCTCCGCAGCGGACAGGGCGGCTTCGAGGGCGGCGCGGATTGCAGGCTCGATCCAGCCCTCAAGCTGAAAACCTTCTGCGCCTGTGTCCTTCGCGTAAGCTTCAATGGCCCGCTTCATCATCTCATCAGTTACCATGGTGTTCGCCTCCTGTGCTGGCGAGGGCGGTGCGGGCGCGTCGGAAGTCTGCGTGCGTCAGGTAAATCCAGCCGACGCCTAGATCATCAGGCAGAGGGTTGCCGTGGTTGTCCTTGTCGAAATGGTCGCCCATGTATTCGGCGAAAGGCTTCAATGCCTCTTCAAGAGACTTCACGCGCTCCTCAATCTGTCGGCGGGAATATACGGGCTTGGACAGCGCCAATTCTGTCTCGAGGCGCATGATTTCGCCCTTGGCTGCGTCGACGTATTCCCGGACGGGCTTGGAGCCACGCCAGTTTCCCGGCTCTCCTTTGCCCCCGCTGATGATCTGGTATATTTCGGCAACCGTGGAGTTGGCGCTGCGCGCCTCCATAGCGTGCGTCTGCGCTTGGAGCTTCAAATCCGATGTCAGGGTGAGCAAGCGGTCATTCTCGCTCTCTAAGGCGCCGATGCGCTCAGTGAGCGCCACGATTACGTCTGCGACCTTCTTTTCCTCGTCATATGTCATGGCGTATCCTCGCGATAGAACGTGACGGGCCGGTAGACGACGGCCTTTTTGGGCTTTTCGGATTTTTGGAACCCCGGCGATTTGATCTTGCCCGCCGGACGGATGACGCCAGACGCCTTATCGCGCTGCCGGTTCGACTTAGCGATCTGCTTCACATCGTTCTTCGTCTTGAAGCGATGGCACTGGACGCAAATCGCCAAGCAATTCTCCAGGCTGTTATCGCCGCCCAAAGCATCCGGCACGGCGTGGTCGTACTGGACGCCGAGTGATAGGCTGCAATTACAACGCTGGCCTTCCTCGAAGCCGTAGCGGGTGCCTGTGGCCTCGCAGCGAATGCCGGAACGCTGCAATGCTTCCTGCTTGGTCTTGCGGGTAAACTCGGTCCGGCTCATGACACCACCTGCAAAGTAGCTGCCATCACGAAAAAGATCGCCGTTAAGCTGGCAACAAACCTGCCGTGAAATTTGGTGACTTGGCCACGTTTATCCATCTCGGCCATCGTGCCAAACATAGCCGCGAAGCAAAGAGAGATGGCGTACAGGACGATTGATATTGCACTGACCATCACCTCTGCCCTCCCAGCGCGCGTGTCATCATGTCCCGCTTGCGGCGCTCCAGATCGCGTACTCGTCCTGTCTTTCCGTGGGATTGCTTTGCCTGTCGGATCTCGGCGTCGATCTCTGTTTGCCAGTTGTATTCACGGGCAAGGTTCTGTCTCGACTTCCAAGTGAGCCAGTGGTGGATGGCGCGGCGGATAAAGCGGTTCATGGTTTTTCTCCTTTGCCTGCCGCTGCGGCTTTGAAGAAGTTCAGCACGTCCTTCGGCTTTTCAAAGCTGATGCCTGTCTCGACAAGCCGCGTGGTCGAGTCCTGGCCGAACGGAGCCCATCGGCCATTTGCAAGCTCAATAGCAAAGCCGATTATTCCTCCGTCATCGTTGACGATGGCCTTCGAGTGGCGATCCGCTGCGCGCATCTTCATGCCGCACCTGTCTTTTCACACGCCGCTGGCGCCGTCCACTTCGTGTAGGCCATTGCCGCCACAGTGCCGGGCCAGACCATTATGGCCATGTAGAGATTGCGATCATCGGTTCGCCTGCCGCTTCGCGCTTCTGCCGCAGCAGTGATGCCAATGCCGATGGTGACGTAGAAGAGGCCGAAGATGACGTGTCTCATTCGACGGCCCCCAAGATTTTCGACACCTCACAGCCAAGACCTTCCGCATGGAACTCGGCGGCGGATTCCAGACTGGTCTGGTTGTTGGCAATAGCGCGGATGGACATGCTGATCGATCGCGCCTTCTCCTTGCCGGCGGGCGACAGGTGCTTGATCTCAGCCTCAGCCCAGCCGCTTTCGATCTCTTTCAGAACAGACGGCGACACGCTGGTATTGGCAGCCATCGGCAGCATCTCGCGAGCGAACCGGATCAGCACGTCGCGCTCTGGATCGGTAGAGGCCGGAGCGTCGGAGGGGGATTCCGCTCCGGCCTCATCTACTGGCGTCATGCCAGCGTTATCCGACGACGGGGCAGGGAGTTCATCGTCGGAATTGGTGTTGGGCAGTATCTCTCCCGTGAGAGCGTCGTGGTCCTCGTCGGCGGTGATAGAGGCCGTGAATCCTTCGCGCTCGTCACTCGGCTGCTGTGTGGCTTCCCGCGATACTGCAAGCCGTTCAGACAGTGATGGCTTCGGCGTTATGTCACGCGCCGCTCGGGATCGGGTCGTATCTTCCATGTCGACCATCTCGTCATCGGTATAGACGCCGAGCATGGTGGCTGGTTCATAGATGCGGCACCAGTCGCGAGTTCCGCGGTAGATGAGCATGCGGGGGAAATTCTTTGGTGACCAAGGCGAATTGGTGCCGGTTGTCTTCCACTCGCCTACGGACCCGTCGAAGAGACGAACGCCGGGGATGCGAATGCCTGGCTTCAGAAACGAGACGAGCGGGCCGGTGCTGTCACCAACGGTGAATTCTTCATTGAAAGGCCTGTCGCTCATGTAGATGCGGGTATCGTCACCAGAGCCGGTAATGTGGTGATGGAGGTTCATGCCGAGCTTGGCTTGGAGAACGGCGGCGACCAACTTCCCTTCGTAGCAGAGCTTTCCATGAACAACAGAAACGCACTGCGCGACCGCGAAAGGATCGAGCCCCCAGCGAACGGCTTGGTTCACAACCAGAAAGCAGTTCGAAATGATCGTGTCGTAGGGAAGAAGCTTCTTATCGTTCGCCTTGCCTTCCATGTAGAGGCTTTCCGGCATCAGCGTGGACCGCGCCATAACAGTCGCTACGCGCTGCATGTGCTCGAAACGAGAGGTATCAAACAGAGGAACAGCGTCGATCACCTCAATGCGCTCACGGACTGCGGTAGGCTGTTTCTGGTCAATGATGGCATTCATGGTTATGCGGCCTCCTGCTCATCTGACGGAGGAGGAACATCGCCCTCGATGCCGTTCAGGAATCTGGTGATTTTGCTCTTTTGGAAAGGGAGCATGGTGATCTTGCGCTCGCCGCCTTGGAACGGTTCGCGTCCGGGCCAATGGCCATCATCGAGGCACTTGCGGATCGTGCGCAGCGCCCAGCGGATCATCGCCTCGCCGTGGTCAAGCTCGCTCGGGATCTCCTCGCCGCCGGGAAGAAGGATCGACTGATCGTTCATCTCGACATGCGCCGTGTCGGGAATGTCGTCGTTCAGGACATAGACGAGCACGAAGGTTTCGAATGGGATTTTCAGGAGCCGGCAGACCATGCGTGTCATCGCCGCCTGCAGGTAATATCCCGCGTCGAAAATCTGGCGCTGCATGAAGTCTTCATCCAGACTGCCAATCGTTTTCAGGTCGGCAAACACGCCATCGGCGTTCGGCATCGCGTCGGGGCGAACCTTCAGCCAAATCCCCGTCTCCGGGTCTTTAGCTGCCAGTGTGCGCTCTACGCGGCCATTAAGGATGCCTTGCTGAACGAGCGGGTATGTGGCGGCGTCGGCACGAATGCGCTGGATCGTCTCCATCTGCTTGCTCGTGAGGACCATCAGGCGCTTGTCCTTCTGCTCCTTCATGTAGTCGCGGCAGACATTGGCGTTGTTGTTCCAAACCTTCACCACGCCTTTTTCATCCTGATATTTTTCAGGACGCACGACGAAGTTCTCTTCAAACACCTCATCTCCCAGCAGCAGGCAGTGAGCGGCCTTGCCGAAGATCAGCGCCTCAGTAGGGTCTTTAGGGTCGATACGATCCTTGTTCCAGTTCCACCGGCCCCAGAATTGCTTTGGGCTGCCGCCGTGGACCGGCAGAATTTCCTTGATGATGGACTTCGATACGGCCGGACCGTCAAACAGATCGCGGTCGTGGTGGTAGCGCTCAATCGGAACATTCCGGTATGCGCCAGGCTGGGAGATAACGCCGCCGTCATACTGCACTTCGCCCTTGACCGGCTTTACGCGCTTCAGGATCGCATCGATCGGGCTGGTGATATGCTCGAACTGGTCTTTGTCGATTATCTTTTCCACGCGATGATCTCCTGATTTTCGAGCGCATCCGCCTTGAGGTAGCTTTCCGAAGCCAGCGAGATGGCGAGCATGAGCGTGCAGGTCACGAGAACCAGCGTTACAAACTCGATGAATTTGATTTTGCGGAAGTTCGATGCAGCTCGCTTGTTGAGCGCTTCGAGGTAAGCTTCCCGATCATCCACTTCTTGTGTATTGGTGGTGGAGAAAGCGGAGGGCATCACGCACCTGCCTTCAGACCGGCGATGAGCAAGTCTGCGTAGCTGATTGCTTCGCGAACCACTTCGTCAGGAGCATTGGTCGGAGAACCGTAAGCGATTGCATATCCCTGGATTAGAGCGGCCAAAGCTTGGCTTGCATAATGCTCTCGCTTCGTAAGCCCTGTGAACACATCGTTTTCGATTACATTGCCACGACCGTCCAATTTCTTAGGGAGGATCAGCGGCGATGCTGGGCCGGTATCATCAATTCTGCGATCTGCGGTCATTTCCTGCCCCTTTATATCTCGGGTTACTCTGACAAAGCCGGTGGGTTGGTGGGATTGCGGAGGTCTTGACCAAATCCGGGGCCAATGAAGTCTATGGCCCTCTGCGTATCTCCGCTAAGCATGATCCGCTCGCCTTTCATGGCGCGCTTGTGGAGATACTGGTATGTCCTGAGCGCTTGCCGAACGACGGCTGTTTTCGACATCTGATGCTCAAGGCAAAGTTGCTCAAGCGCCTGCATCTCTACTGGCGAAAGGTTAAGCGTCATGGTTCCGGCGCTCATCTTATTCTTCCTGCTCTGAGGCTGACGGTGTGGGCCGATAAGCGGAGGGAGCTTCTGGTAAATGCATCCAGTGGGTCGGATTAAGACGATCAGAATCGTCACGATCCCGCCAACCTCCGAAGCTCCAACACCCAACGAGGACATCTCCGAACCAGCCTGT
Organism: Agrobacterium sp.; assembly: GCF_059499945.1. Classification (NCBI taxonomy): domain Bacteria; kingdom Pseudomonadati; phylum Pseudomonadota; class Alphaproteobacteria; order Hyphomicrobiales; family Rhizobiaceae; genus Agrobacterium; species Agrobacterium sp. The sequence continues at coordinate 144,878 of NZ_JCABZP010000002.1, forward strand.
GGATGATAGTAAGATATCGGTGCCATCTCTTGGTGCGGTTTCAATAGGCTGCCACTGCGTCAAGCTAGCGGTTCTGTCGGAAGACGGATCGATTTGTCGGTTTTCAATCGCTCGCTCAAGAACGCGATCTACTTCGTCCAACAGACCATTTTGCGTTCCATGCTTTTGCATATCGCTCATCTTCTTCTCCCGCTGTGCTGTGGTTACTTGGTGGGGGTGGCGGAGGAGGCCTCAAGTGCGAGACGCAACATTTCGGCGCATTCTTTGAACGCTTTGTTGCGTGCGCTCCACGTCGGGCCGAAGCCGTTTCCTTCATCGACAGCATCTTTTTGCTTGCTTTTCAGGATGGCTAGAACGCGCTCCATGCCTCGCTTTTCGTTCTCGCTCTGAGGCGTCAGAGCGGCCCATGCGGTTCGAAACTGTCGGTAGAAGTGGTCGCGCTGCTTAGTAACTTCCTTCAAGGTGTCTCGAAGGTATGTCACCTCGTCTCCCTCATAGAATTCTTCCACGCTTCCAGTTGGACCAAATGGTTCTTTATGACGCGTATTGATCAGAAGCGGATCGGAACCGTGGCGGGCTATATGCCGTTCCTTGGCGATGTCGTCGTAGACAACGTAGCCAATGCCCTCATGCCAATCGCAAATGGGGTTTCCGTCACCGCCGAGTTCTCGCCACTCATCAATGCTGACCTGCCGGAAAGCCCCGCCGTTGATGTGCTGTGCAGTGTAGCCCAAATCAGGAAGGAAGCGCTGAAACCGACTTACAAGTTCACGGATGAAGGTTTCCGAACGCTGGCAGCAAACCTCGCTGTCACTGTCAAAATCCATGCTGCCGAAGGCTGATAGTTCTTTGTCACAAAATTCCAGAGATTCCTTCACCAACTCGGCGTCAGAAATCCCACTTGCGTATTCTGGGTGTTTAAGGACCATTTCCCTATCCATTGTCTGAAGCCCTATGCGGGGCGGCTCAAAATGGCCGATCGTCAAAATACGGGTCGAAATCATCGTCATAGCTGGCATCAATCCAGCCTTCGCCGCCGCACTCGAAACACGGCTCCTCGTCGTGACCGCAGATGCAGTCACCGGGCCAGAAGTCGCAGCGGAAGTATCCAAGTCCACTGCAAGCTGGGCATGGTTTGATTTCTGGATCAGCGCTCATCGCCTTACTCCGCGGCTTCCAGACGACCGATGACGGCGCCGTGGACGATGGGGTTGCGATCAAACCGGGGAAGAACAATCTCGCCGGGACGGGCATGGCGCTTGAACTCAAACACCTCGCCGCCGTAGCGCTGGGCGTCTGCGTCAGCCTCATCAACATCGTCGTACTCAAAGGCGTCATCGCCGTTCGATGTCCACTCCATCCCGTCGCCGTACTGGCAAAGGTAGATGGACCTGCCGCTGCGGGTATGCATTTCGACGTTGAAGCGCGTTACCTGTGGCATTTGCTCATCCTCAGTGGTTGAGATCGAATTGGAGATCCGCCCGGAGACGGATGCGGTCAGTTGTCGAACCAGAAAATCAATCGAGCTTTGTCGCCGTTGCCATCGATGGCTTTCATCGAAGCGAGTATCGCGACCCACTCAGCCGGGGCCTTTCCATCGAAAAGCTCTTTGTACCTCTCGACGCACTGCTCAAGCTCATTGGAGCTAAGCCAACTGTGGCTGTGGTGATCCGGGTTTGTTACGCGCTCCAGAACGTCGTCTTTGAATTCCGGCGTGGAGTAACCATCAGCAACCCAGCGCTCCGCCGAGCCTTTTGATGTCCAGCCATCGCTGTCTGCCCACTCTGGATGATTCTCAGGGACGATCCTCAGCCAATGGTCTTTTTCGACGGCGAAGCTAACCGGGCCTTCCGGCATTCCCTTCGCTTCGAAAAGCTTGATGCCGTCGTAGTCGCGAACACCTGCCATTATGGCAAACATGCGGTAATTGCGGTTGCCGCCGTTTTCTACGAGATCGAACCAGTGCGTTCCGTTTGTTGAGTATTCGACGTAGGCGTGGATATCGCATCCCATGCTGGCTCATCTCCGGTTCTTGTGGTGGCAGCGAGATCGGCGGGTGTGCTTCTTCGTCGCTGCTGATGACTTCTTGTACAGTTAAACTATACATAGCGCAAGTGGGGCTGAGAAAAAAGTTTAGGCGGACTAGACAGTATAGGCGAGCACAGGATATCTCTGTCGCCAGATGACGGGCGACCGGGTGCAATTCCCGAGCTGGTGAAGCCCGAAGCGCGGGGAGCGTAAGTCCTACTGTGCTGCCAGAAAATGAGGACGGATTAGCCGAGAGGCGTCCTGCAAATCGACCGACCGACCTGACGGTTCAAGTCGAGCAAACGCTCTCCCTGCCTTTTGGGATCGATTCGGTCCTGAGGGGTAGGGGGAGCTTTGCTGTCTCCCTCCCTCTCATCAAGTTCAATATCGAAGAAAACCAGATATCTAATGTTTCTCTGGTGAATGGAATCTGTCGAGAATGTCTCCGACAAGAGCAGCTATCTCGTGATTGTTACGCTTATGCATCGCGTTGATGCTAGTTTCCATGACGTGAACGAAATCTTCGCGTTTCAAGGCGCCTGACATCTCAAGAGATTTCACGAGCGCCATCAGCGAGACGACGTGAGCCATATGCACATGGGCAACTAATTCACTCACTTCCTCGCGCTTCATAGCGAACTCCTATCGGAATGGATCCCGGTCTCGTGGCACCAAGCTACGCCGAGGGATGGGCGACCACTTCGCTATAACGATGTCCGTCACCTTGATCTCGGTATCGTCGTCACCGTCGAGTTCTATATCGTCCTGCCAGTTTTCGTTGTCGCTCAATGGGCGCAATACCCAGCGGCCGTCTTTCCAGATCATCTGCTTCGCTGTGTATTCAGCCAGCCCGTGCTGCATCCGCTGGACGATAACCAAATCACCGTGTTCAGGCTGCATGCCGCCGGCGTGCAATTCGACGCAGTGCAGATACTCGCCATTGTCAGCAATCCGGTTGATGCTGTCTCCCGCGACTCGGTAGAGACGTTGGCCGTATCCGGGATATTCCGGGGAAGCTGCGACGGGTTCATATTTGCGTTCATAGCGGAATGACCCTTCGCGCCAGACGCCTGCAGAAACCTCACCGACGACCGGAAGGCCGGCAAGCGGCCTTGATTCCTGCGGCCCCAGATCAGCAAAAGCTTCATCCCCGCCGCGCTCCAGCCAGAAGATACTGACCTTTGTCGCCTTGGCGATTGCCTCAAGCGTCGATCTCCTTGGAACAACATCGCCTTTTTCCCACTGGGCAACGGCTCCGCGCGTCTTCCCGACGGCGTCGGCAAGCTGTTGCTGGGTCATCTTCGCTTTGTCGCGAGCGGTGAAAATTCGCTGATTCAGTTCCATGGCGGCAACATATTCCGTCCCGCTATACAAATCTTCGATAGTCTCACTATCAGGGGTGCTTGACGGAATGTTAGTTAAACTGTACATGTTGCATATTCTCGCTAAACAGGGAGTGCGGAAGTGCAGAAGCTGACTGGAATGGATGCAGTACGAGACAGGATGCCGCTGGCACGCCTGGCGCGCGAACTTGGCATCACCCGCGGCGCTGTAGCGCAGTGGGACAAGGTTCCTGCCGAGCGCCTCGGTGCTGTTAACCGAGTGACGGGCATTCCGCAGGATGTCCTTCGCCCCGATCTGTTCGCGAGTGCGGAGGCAGCTGAGTGATGCTCAAAGTAATCGAAAACGAACAGATGTCGTTCAATTACGACGCAGTGCCGGCTCCGGTAGCAATTCAAGCGCGTGAAGCAGCCGAGCGTATTAAGCTCCGGCTTCGCCGTTCCGCAGAAGACATCATCGAGATTGGTCGTGATCTCAACGCGGTAAAGGCGTCGATTGGCCACGGAAAATTTCTGCCATGGATCGAAGCCGAATTTGGAATGGGGCGAACAACCGCTTGGAAGTTCATGGCGGTGGCAGATGCATATGGAGCAAAAGTTCACCAAGTGAACAAGTTGGACCCGTCTGCCCTCTATGAACTCGCAGCGCCAAAAACACCGATCGAAGTCCGCGAAGAAATCGAGAAGATGATTGAGGCCGGTGAGGTTGTCACCAAAGCTACCGTCGCAAAACTCACCGCTGAGATCGAGTCCGCAAAAAAAGGCCGCGACCTTGCAGACCATGATGCGACTGTCGCGGAGGAAAAGGCAGAGGCGCTTAAGACAGGTCTCGACACTCTCAACAAGTCGATTGACGAGAGAGTTTCTGCTGAGGTCGCCAAGGCGTCTGAAAACATCCGTTCCGGTTATGAAGATGAGATCGAGAGGCTCAAGGCCCAGATTGAAGACCTTCGGAAGCCGAAGAATATCACCACTATTGATAACGAGACCGGCAACATCATCCAGTTCCATCGCGAGCTGTCCGAAGATGAAGCGGTAGAAATAGACGCCTCCGGCGATGAAATGATTGGTGCCGACTTCAATGAGGTCGCTACCGATACCGAGCGGGCTGTTGCCTTCTTTGGTTCTGTTCGCGCCATGGCAAGCGCGAAAGCCGACCCCTCTGCCGTCTACGCTTACATCGTGAAGCGATCCTCCAAAACTCTCATCGCTGAATACATGGGCATGGTCGATGCCGTGATGTCTCAGCTCAAATCTGTGAAGGACATGCACAATGGCTAATCGCATAGTGAGTGAGAAAGAGTTCCGTTCTGCTTTCCGGTCTGAGGCAATCGGCATGGCCGATTTCTCGCAGAAGAAGAACAAGCACGTTTTGGGCATCGGCCCGAGACAGGTGAGCGTCAGCGTTGGCGCCCAGATCGTCAAGGCTTTGATCGACCGATTTGCTGCTGACGGACGCACGCTCGACAAGGACATGGTCCACGTCATGAACCCGAAGGGAGCGAGAGCGTACAGCTCGCTGCAATTCAACCAGATCGGCAAAATGAAACTGGTCCATGGGGCGAATGCCATCGAGACAGTTTGGAAGTCTCTCGGGGATCTCATTCCTGTTGCGCGCAAGGGCGTCACCAATGTCTACGTCTCCAAAAACGGCGCAACGGACATGGAGCTCGCCGCAATGCGCGATCTGCGCACCGGAAAGCTCAATGCCCGCGTTCTTGCGAATGAACAGCTTGTAGAAGCGATCGATGAAGCTCGATCAGTACTCGACGGCCGCAACCTGGGAGAAATGTACGCTGCTTCTTGCACGGAGTATTTCCACACCCTGCCGCTAGAAGCTGCTGAGTAAGCGATATGATGGCCGTTCTCCCCATCAATCATGTTCCTCTCACCAGAGCAAAAGGCGCGTTCAAGCCTTGCCTTTGGTGTGGTGGGGAGACGGCGACCTTTGAAGAAGCGCCAGAAATCAAGCCAGCCAATCATGCCGCTCGCGTTAAGTGCGAAGGCTGCGGTCGCCAGATCGCTTGGGCTTCGGCTCGGCAGGTGCGCAAGGCTGAAAGGCTCGTAGCAGCATGATGGACACATTACTCCAATCCCCCAACCGATTCATCCCCGACCGCAGCGCGATCAACGCAATGCAGGAAGACTGGATTGCCAAGAACGGCGAGCCTCGGAAATTCGAGCGCGGATTCTCCAGCGACTGGGGATTTCTTCAAAACCTCATGGCTCGATACGGCTTCAAGCTGACCTATCACGGTCGATGCCTCTACTCGATGCACAAGGAAGACTTCCGGGGCGTGCCGAAGCGCATCAGCCGGGAAGAACTCATCAGGCATGTTGACGCCGTGCTGATCGAGAATGGCAAGCAGCCTTTCGGATGGAGGAAACCATGACCTCCGCCCGCCTCGAAGCGGCCATACAATCGCACCGCGCTGAATATCGCCCAGCAATCCGCTGTGACGAGTGCGATCACGTCCTGTCGATTGCCGAGCAGATCGAACACTTCTGCGACCGCTGCAAGAAGCGGCCGGTCGAAATTCGTGAGGGGAAGCAATGACTATGATTTTCGACAGGTTTGCCACGATCATTTCTGACTGCTTGGGAGTGCCGCTTGACAGCATAACCATGGCGTCAAACCTCGAAGCGGATTTGGATGCGGACAGCTTGGACAGCATCGAAATCCTTATGGCTGTTGAGGATGAGTTTTCCATCCAGCTTGAGGATGAAGAAGCTGAGAAAGTTGAAACCGTTGCGGACGCCGTTCTCCTCATTGAGAGGGCGCTGGCATGATCGCCTCCATGCACGCTGATCAGCAACAGTTCCTCGTCTATGTGGCATGGTTCTTCTCGGCATTCATCGTGTCGGCGGTGCTGGCGCACCTGGCTTTCTCGGGGCGGAAGTGATGGCAGCTCTCAAGCAATATCCACTCCCGGCACTGGTCACTCATACGACGGACACCCGCGCCGGCTCTGTCTTCAAAGCCTTATGCGCGGTTTATCCGGGTCAAATTTCTGCAGAGCATCTTATGGCAAGAGCGGGTCTGTCTTGGCGGGCCGAACCGATCTGGTCTTTCGTGTCGCTCTGCAACGACTTCATCAAAATCAACGAGGCAATCGAACCTTTCGGCTGGCGGGCTGAACGGTCGGGCGGAACGCCTCGTGACAACTACTGGCTTTCGCCAATCGCGGGTCAGTGAACCTTTCGTTTCAATCATCACCCTGTCGACACCGGATTAATCGCACAGGGAAAATCGAAAATGTCCGAAAATCAGTTGGGAAAATCCGAAATGTCTAGCGTCGATTTTGCGTCAACAGCTTTGCAACGATACGTCGCGCCGAAGGGCAGCGGCCACAATGTCAAGGACAGGATCACTCGCGCGGCAAGGCGTCTCGGATGGTCTGTCTCTCGCACAAAGGATGTTTGGTACGCGGACCCGCGCGTGTCGATCTCTGCCGAAGAACTGCGGGTCATCGAGGAGGCAGCAGGTGTCAAATACGGCCGAGCAGAAGCCAGAACTATCGAAGAGCTCATTTCCAAAGCGGACGCCCTCTTGGCTGGACCTGAGGCGGATTTCTATCGCCCGCTGGTCGATGGCTTCCGCGCATTCATTCGCGCGCTGGATCGCTCCTGAATTGTTCGACTGACCGGCGGCGCTTCGGCGTCTCCGGTTTTTATTTGCCTGAAACCTTCGGAAAAATCCGACGATCGAGAGGAAAATTCAGAATGGCAGCAGCAGTAGGACACAACACCGAAAAGGCTGAACGCGAGCGCCGCGTTCTCTTCGCCTTCTACCACAAGAAGGACCGCGATGTCGCGGCCCAGATCAAGGCTCTGCAGGCCGAGAAGTCATCGAACCGGCAGAACGCCAAGGCTTCCGGCTTCCCGGCGCAGAAGCTCGACCACTACCTCAAATCCTTCAATGCCGAGGATCACCAGAAGCCGGTCGACAAGCTCAAGAGCGAGCGCGAGAACCTTGAATGGCTCGGCTACATCCCGGCGACGTCCGGCGGCGACTTGCTGGCCCAGATCGACCGTGTCGACAATGAGCAGATGATCCAGGCCAAAGGCTTCCATGCTGGTTTGACTGGCCTCGATCGCGTCTCGGGCTACGACGGCGGCTCGGTTGACGACAAGCTCTGGCTCGAATCCTACGACGCCGGCAAGGCCGAATACGACACTGAAATTCCCGACATCATGGCGCGCATCACTGCGGCGCAGTCGAAGGAGGAAGCGCCGGCGACTGGCGATGATCCCTTCGAGCTCGATCAGACGAACTGAGTTCCCCCGGCCAGCAGACCTCCCAAGCGCTGGCCCAACTAACCCGGTGCGAGAATGTAAAGCGGACCCCGCACCGGGTTCTTTCTTCCACGAGGATGGCAATGAACCACATACCTCAGACAAGCCAGTTCTCTTGCCCGTGCTGCGGAAACACCATCGCTACGGCGGCTCCCGTCGACATGGTCAAGGACAAGATTTCCCGCGGGCATAACGAACGCATCTTCTCCCTGCTTGCTTCACGCCTAGGTCGCTTCGTTTCCAAGGATGCGATTGTCGAGCACATCTATGGTGACGACCCCGACGGCGGCCCAGATCGCGCGGACCACGTTGTCTCGGTGCTGGTCAACAAGCTGAAAAACTCCATCGAGCCTTACGGCTGGACGATCAAGAGCATCGGTCGTGGTTCTGGCAACAAGGCGCATTACAGCCTGGCGCCGATCGAGGTGACGCCATGAGGGTTCTCGGTCTCGACGTTTCAAAACACGCTGGCTGGGCTCTTTGGGAAACAAAGAATGCTCTCGCATCGATCCGCTGCGACGTGATGGAATTCCCGGCAAAGGCATCCATCGAATACTGTGCCGATCAGATGGGGCTTAAGGTGACGAAGCTCATCAAGGACGAGAAGCCGGATTTCATCGTTCTCGAAACCGCGCTCAAGATGAGCCCCAAGGGTTCGGCCGCAACGGTATCCTCCTGCATGCTGCACGGCGCGGTCTATGCCACGCTCGGAAATTGGGGGAAGCCATGGGGAACGATCAGTGCGGCTACCTGGCGCAAGATGTTCTTCGGCGCTGGCTACAAGCCGCCACTCGACAATCACGGCAAGAACGACTGGAAGCGCGCCGCTATTGAGCAGTGCGAACTGGAAGGCATCATCTTGCCGGCGAAGAAGGCCACCCGAGACAATGCGGCAGAAGCTGCTGCGCTCGCTGTGTGCTGGCGCGGCGTCGAGATCCATGCGGGCCGGTACCGTCCGGCATTCCAAGACTTCCTGCAGCAGCGCAACGAGCGCGCTCCGTCTGGAGATCTGTTCGCGGGAGTGGGCGCATGACCTCACTTGTCGCGAACAAACACATGCGCCTCTTCTGCAGCCTTCAGGAAGGCATTGCGGGCCTTATCGGGTTCCTCTCGGCCTTCCAGCACAGCAAGGCAAATCATCTTCGCGCGGGTCAGTTTCTCCCCGCTGTCCGTCGGCCATTGGTTCATCAGCGTAAATGCGGCCTCGCTGGTGCTATCAATCGTACGGTACTGGCCGATCTTGCCGGTCTGAAATGTAACCGGCTTGTTCCATCGTTTCGGGTCCATGACGCGATACCTCCCGGTGCGATTCAACTGATTTCCAATCTCGTTGTTCCAGGAGGTGCGCATAGTGGGCAAGCGATCTGATTTCGAGCGTCGGAAAAACGACGCGTACCAGACACCATCGCCAGCAGTCCTTCCGCTCATCCCTCATCTTCGCGGCATCAAGACCTTTGCAGAGCCTTGCTCCGGAGAAGGAAAGCTTGTGAGGGCGCTGGAGAGCTATGGCCTCGTCTGCAATTTCTTCGATGACATCGAGAACGGTTTTGATGCTCTTACTGACGACAGTCTGGAGCTTGCCCGCTTCGATGCTATTATCACTAACCCGCCATGGACGCGCGAAATACTGCACCCAATGATTCTACGCTTCCAGTCAATCGCGCCGACGTGGTTGCTCTTTGACGCCGATTGGGTTCATACGCGCCAAGCTCTGCCGTTCCTCGACCAGTGCAGCCACATCGTCAGCGTTGGACGGGTGAAATGGATCGAGGACTCTAAGTTCACCGGCAAAGACAATGCAGCATGGCACCGTTTCCATAGCCAGCATGTCGGCGGCCCTCGGTTCTTCGCCAGAGAGGCGGTGGCAGCATGAACGCCATGCCACAAGAATTCGCTGCCATACCGGCGAACATCGACGCTGAACAGCAATTGATCGGAGCCTTGCTGATCAACAACGAAGCGCTGGAAGCTCTTCCGAGCTCGTTTGACGATCGGCATTTCTTCGAGCCGTTTCACCAGTCTGTGTTTCGGGAAATAAAGCGCCTTGTGGAATTGGGGAAGAGCGCAAACCCTGTGACGGTGAAGGCGGGCGTTGATACCGGCGCCATGATCGGAGACCTCACAACTTCTCAATATCTGGCGCGCATGGCGTCCGAGGCCGTTTCCATCATCAACGTTCCCGGATTTGCCCAAGCGATCACATTCGATGCCATGCGCCGCGGTCTCATTTCCGTTGGTGAGCAGGCGGGGGAGCTTGGCTTTCAATGCGGCGACGAACTGACGTTCATCGAACAGGCAGACGCTCTTAGAGAACAATTTGAGCGCATCGTGCGCGGTCTGGAATCGGATGATGAACTGACCTTGGCGGATGCGGCCGATCGCGCCCTGAGCGCTACCAACAACGCTTTCCGTGGCAATGGGCATACAGGTGTCGATTATGGCTTCTCGCCTCTGTCGGGCCTGATCGGGCCAGCAATGCCAGGACAGCTTATCGTGATCGGCGGCGGCACCAAGCAGGGCAAGTCAACGCTCATCGAGCAGATCGTCATGGGTGCCGCGATGAACGGCCACCCGGTCTGGGTTTATTCCGGGGAAATGCAGGGTGAAGAGCTTGCCCACCGCGCGCTGTCCCGCATCACCGACATTCAGGCGTGGCGCCAGATACGCGGAAAGGTTTCGGAATCCGAAGTCGAGAAGCTCATGATCGCCAAGACCAACGCCATGACATGGCAGGAGCGGGTAATCATCCGCGACAAACCGATGACGCTGACACAGATAGAGCGATCCGTCACCAACTTCACCGCCCGTCATCCCGGGGGCATGGCTATAGTCGACCATATCGGCCTCGTGGAGCGCGACAAGAGCAACATGCGGCTCACCGATCAGGATTTCGGCCCGCTCGTCACACGCACGCTCAAGATGCTGGCGAACAAGGCCTCGCTACCGATCTTCGCGGCGGCACAGCTAAAGAAGAACACCTTCGCGATCGAGGACCGCACCATCACCCGCAAGACCTTCGAGCAGGCCATCAACCGCCGGCCGAAATATGCGGACATCCTTGGTTCCGTCGAGAAAGACGCCAACCACGTCATCATTCCATTCCGAGCCGAGCCGATCCTGCAGGAGCTTGAGCCGGTCGAAGGCTCCATCAACTACGGAGATTGGGAAGCCGTCATGAGCCAAGTGAAAGACAAGGCAGAAATTATCCTAGCCCTGTCCCGCCATACCCGCTGGCCACAGCGAAAGGAGGTTGGCTGGAACGGCGGCAAGACCATGTTCACCGAACTCAATCCCCACGATCAGGGGAGGATGTTCTGATGGAAGTCCTAGACCTTTTCAGCGCGGCGGCCGGTGGCTGGTCGCTCGGAATGCACAGGGCCGGGTTCAAAACCATTGCGGCCTGCGAAAACGTCGCGTGGCGCCGCGCAATCTATCAGGAGAACAACCCGGATGTCCTTATCTATGACGATGTCTGCACACTCACAGCAGATCGAATTATTCGAGATACCGGACGTTTCCCACCCATCGTCGTCGGAAGCCCCCCGTGCCAGGACATCTCCAGCGCCAACACAAAAGGCAAAGGCGTCGAAGGGGAAAGAAGCGGCCTCTACTTTGAAGCCATCCGCATCATCGGAGAGGGCCGACCTCGTTGGTTCGCTCTTGAAAACAGCTCTAATCTCCGAACTCGGGGAGCTGACGCCGTCCTCGCTGCACTGGAAGCACTCGGCTACACCTGCTGGACGTTCGTGGTACGTGCTGGGGACATCGGAGCCAATCACGAGCGGCCCAGAAGTTGGATCATTGGCTGCGATCCAGAGCAAGTTGCCGACGCCGATGGCTTCAGACGGGATGAAGGATGGAGCCGGGGGTGGTGCGGGTTTGACTTATCCATTTCGAATGATTCTTTCCACGCCGCGGGCCTCAGACATGAAAGCTGGCGGTCACGGAGCGCCAGGACGGACCGGTACAGTGAGACACATGTTGCACGAATCGTACCTACCGACTCCTCGGGCTTCGGAGGCCTACCACGGGCCAGATATGACGTCGCACAGCCCGAACATCAAGGCGCGTCTCCAGAACAACGATCCGAGGTGGCTGGGAGCAATGGCTTTGGCCGAAATTCTTCAGAACCATGGGCTTCGTGGAACGGCGGCATTACCAATCACATACGGCTGGATGATGGGCTTTCCACCTGGCTGGCTGGCACGCGCATTGCAGTCGGCGGTCCGCGCGGGACATCTGCAGCAAGTCTTATCGTTGAAGCGTTCGGTGACGCAGTCGTCCCGCAAATCCCGGAAGCAATAGGGAAAGCCATCTTGCGCACGGAAAGAGCCTTGGCGGCAATTTATGAAAGGGCGTCGGCATGACCAACCAGTACGCGGCATACGTTCAAGAAGTGCCAGGCGGATATAGAGCCATGATCCGGGTATGCCGGGAAGCCAAGCCGAACCCCGTGATGGACAAGGGCGACAAGCCGAAGATCTATCCAACCAGAGCCGCCGCCCTGACAGAACTGCTGTCTCACGTCGTCGGCTTCATGAACGGCCGTCCGATCCGCGGCGAGCATTTCAACGATGAACCAGCCACCAGCACTGCCGACGCCCATTTCAACCTCAAGCCATTCGTCAAAGCCAAGGGCAGCAATAAGCGAACCATTGTCGAGAAGGCACGACGCAAGGGCAAAGAGACCAGCGTGGAAAGGAGGGAAATGGCATGAAGAAGTACGCCACTATCCATTTCGCTTGCAACGATGGCGACGACGGTTCTTTCGCTGGGAAAGTGTGTGCGGCCTCCTACGGGGAGAATGAACTTGAGACGATCGGCATGGGCGACATCAAGTTCACCGCCGGCGAAGACTTCATCCGCATTCATCGTCGGACCTTCAAGGTTATTGGCCGGTCGTATTGGGTTGGCAACTGGTGCTGGGACTCGTTCCGCATGACGCGCAGCGAGGCGAAGAAGCTTTTGGCTTGTCTTCGCAAGAACGGATGGAGGTGTACGCACGGCCGTGTCCACTTCGGCAGATGGATGGATAAGGAACAAGCAGCATGAAGCGACCAAACGTATACCTCGACCTTGACGGCGTCATGGCTGACTTCGACGCTCACTTTCCGGCCCTGTTCGGTGTCGATCACCGTACGATGCTTGATGACGACATGTGGGCGACAATCAATGCCCACCCTTCGTATTTCCGAGACATGCCGCAGTGCCCCGGCGCAAAAGAGTTCTTCGACCGGATATCCTGGCTGAACCCGATCATCCTGACGGCGTGCCCAAAGTCCAATTACGCCCACGTAGCGCGGCAGAAGCGCGAATGGGTGAGGGAACACCTTTCCAGCACCTGCCATATCCTCCCGGTCATGGGTGGGCGCAATAAGCCTCTCTTCATGCACTCGCGTGGTGACATCCTCATCGATGACTTTGAGCGCAATATCAAGGCTTGGCGCGAGGAGGGCGGCTTTGGCATCCTTCACACGGATTTTGCAACGTCTCGCGATATGCTGGAGCGTGAAATGGTGCGGAGCGCCGCAGCATGACCCACCACCGCTCCCTATACACCAAGGAACAGATAGCCGCTGCTGCTGCGCTATGGCGTGACGGCTACACGATGTACGACATGGCGGAAAAGCTCGGCATGACCTGGAGCGCGGTCAAGAACATGACCAGCACGCGCCGCGGCACATTCCCGTACCGCAAGAGGAATACCCGACGCGCAGACCCGATCGTCAAACAGGTGGATGAAGCGCCGGCGCCAGCGCCTCTCAAGGCTGGCTGCGTGGTCAGAACCACATTCACCGGTGCCAAGGTCACTTTGCCGCGTGTCGCGTTCATCGACGGCCCAGAGCCGGAAAGCGAGGCAGCATGAACCAGATGGTGACAATCTCCTATGAGGAGCAGTTGAAAGCGAAAGCCAAGGCTGTCCGTCAACGATTGATGGGCAAGGGGAAGATCGTCAACATTCTGACCGAGGTTCACTCATCCGAGGTTGATGGTGACATCAAACACCTTCCTCCAACAGCATTGATGAGAATGCGAGAGCCGCGAGAGCACGTTAACACCTGGTTTCTCCACCAGCGCGCTATACGAGATGCAGAGCGCGACCCTAATCAGGTTCGGAAGTTCATTAAACTCCGCTGCATCGCCTATGGGATGACATATGAACGGTTCCAGTCCGATAAACGTGACCGGGAAACCTCTATGACCAGCCGGCAGATCATTCTCGACACGGATGCGCAATTCCCCGGTCTGGAAGCAACTCTCCTCGGTCGATTGGCTCGCAAGAACCACACCACGATCCTTTACATGCGAGGCACGGTCAAAAAGGGCTTTGTCTCAAAGTGGAGGAAGCAGCAAGAGGCGAGGGCACAATGAAGCACCACGCCCACCGATGCGACATCTATAAGATTGCCCGTCAGTGTGGCGTGAAGCTCTTTGACGGGCATCTGCATAGCCCAACCAGCCGGAAGCCATTCGAGTGCTACTGCAAGCCCACTGTGAGGGAAATCGGCACGGTGCATGGTGAAGAACACCTGAAGCTCGTCTTCATGCTGATGACCGGCAACAGAAACAATGCGGCCGAGCTGTATTCCGACATGATCAAGGCCGTTTCATCGGTCATAATTCGGAACCCTGATCTGGAAAAGCGTTCAACATTACTGAACGACTTTGATAAAATAGACCTCGGCAGCCTGCGCCGGAAGGCAAGGGCAATGAACTGCGGAATACCGACGAGCCATGTGCTGCGCGTACTCATCGGGATCAAGTTTTTTCAGCCCGTGCAGGGCGATCTAATCGACATGATAGGAGATGCGGCGTGAGCTATCAGGCATGGACATATGAGGCGGTGCGAGATCGGGTCATAGAGGCCGCACAGACGCTTTTGGCATCTCCTGCGGCACTTGGGCCACGGATGAGCCAAGGTGCATTCAGCGAGATGGTATCCGCCGTTATCGCGACTGAATACGACAGGGCACCATCCTATCGGCGGGTCATCTCGGCAGGCGCACTCAGCCGGATGGAACAGACCTGGACGTGGATCAATTCCTACCTCGATGAAGCAGATCGCAAGCTGGTCTACGATTATGGCTTCATCAAAAGCCGGAAAGGTGTTTACCTTGAGCGGTATCTTGAGAAAAACGACATGGTACGCCGAACTTTCGAACGGAAAATTCAGCGGGCTTGTCAACTAATTGCGAACAATCTCAACCGATTGTATTCGGTTCGGTTAACAATGACGCTGGACGACGTGTCGCAAAACGAGGTAGATATCGCGTCAACAACGGTATCGTCCGAAAGTCGCGACCGCAGGGAAACACACTGGATCGCACCGGACGGCAAGCCGCTCATCGATACCGCTCTTCCAGAAAAGAGATACATCGATCACCGGGATATCCGGGCGCGGCATTCTGAACGAAACAGGAGCCTTGGCGCAAAGGTGTAATTCGCCCAACAGGGCAACGGAATGCGAGGCGGCGCTGAAACGCAGAAGCGCATCAAGGTGTGATCGTAGGCCCGGGTCTCGGATGGGCAATTCATCTTGAATTCACCAGCCTAATTCCGATCAAGGGGGCGAGACCTCCTCGGTAGGCAGATGAACGGACGATCAAGCCACGGTAGCGTGGCCGGCATCCAGAAAAGCACGGCGGCCGGGTAGGGTGCAATAGCCATGACACCGACGACGCCCGCGAGCAAGCTTGCACCCGGTTCCTTGAACCAACCAACGCGGCATACATCGGCAAGATAAACGACAACGGCGATATCAGGTCAGCACTGTTTGACGATGAGGGCGAGCCACTCGCGATCGGTCCAGAAATGACGCTTCGCCAGGTCGCAATGACAAACGGCTTCGTGGTCGTATCCAGACATTGACCGTATTCGCCCACAGGAGCCCGCTGATGCGCTGGATCGTCAATCTTGGTCTACTGGCTGCTGTTGTTCTCTTTGCGCTGTGGCGGCCGTCTGACGCAAAGCAGGTCGCATATCTGCCGAGGCTCGATAGACCGGCGGAAGCGGAAGCCATCGCGATCCGACCGAACCGCCCGTGCATCGTGGATCGAGCGCCAGTCGTCATTCAATGGCAGGTGGTCGACCAGAGCGGCAAGCGAAAGACTGCGGGTGAGACGATAATCCGGCGCGGGTGTGTAAGGTAAAGAGGCATCATGCCAGTTCTGAAAAACCCAAGGCACGAGAGGATGGCGCAAGGTCTCGCCAAGGGTCTGTCGGCAGAGAAGGCGCACGTCGAAGCCGGGTTCAAGCAGAACAGGCACAACGCGGCCGCTTTAGCACGTGAGGAACACATTTCAACACGCGTGACCGAACTGCAGTCCAAGGCCGTCAAGAAGGTCGAGATCACCGTAGACAGCCTCGCACAGGAGCTTGAAGAGGCTCGCGCTATTGCCCTAGCCGAGAAGCAGTCGAGCGCGGCTGTGAGCGCCACAATGGGCAAGGCGAAGCTCTTTGGTTTGGGGGTAGAGAAGCGGCACCTTAGTGGGACTCTGCAGGTCATCAACATAACGGCAAAGCAACTGGAAGCGCTGAACGACGATGAACTTGCCGCTCTCGAAACAGCATATCCAGTTCTCCAGAAGCTCGGGCTTATCGCTGCAGGCGATCCGGGCGGAGAGACAGGCGAGGGAAGCGAACAAGAGGATTGAAGAAGAGGCGGCGCAGGCTGGCGTCTCCCTTGCATCCTTCATCCGCGGTGGCTGGCATGTACTGGAGCCGGGTAGGGCATTCGTCCACGGCTGGCACATCGACGCAATATCGGATCATCTGAAGTCGATCACTGATGGCGGGCTAAGCCGCCTCATCATCAACGTTCCGCCCGGCACGATGAAGTCTCTGACCGTCGGTGTGTTCTGGCCGGCGTGGGAGTGGGGGCCGCTGAACAAGCCTTGGCTTCGCACGATTGCGACGGCCTATAAGGAAGGTCTGGCCAAGCGAGACAACATCAAGGCTCGGCGCCTGGTGCAGTCGCAGTGGTTCAGGGATAGGTGGGGTAGCCAGTTCAGCCTCATGCCGGATCAGAACTCGACGCTCAAGTTTGAGAATGATCTGGCTGGGTTCAGAGCGGCCATGTCTTTCCAGTCTCTGACTGGCGAGCGCGGTGACCGGGTGATCATTGATGACCCTCTATCCGTCGACATGGCAAAATCTGACGCTGACAGGATCACAGCAAAGGAAACCTTTCTAGAGGCTGTGCCGTCTCGTCTGAGCGACCCTGAGACTTCGGCTATTGTCATTGTCATGCAGCGCCTGCACGAAGAAGACACGACCGGCGTAGCACTGTCAAAGAACCTTGGGTACGAGCACCTGATGCTCCCCATGGAATTCGAGCCAGAGCGGCGCTGTTACACTGTGGTGAAGCCTTCATTCCATGACGAGAAGCCGCGCTTGGGCCGGTACGACGCTGGAAAGCAGGTCTGGTACTTCGAAGGCGACGACATCCCCGAGAACCGGAGAGAGTATGTCGAAAAGTCGGAACGGAAAGCGGTTTACTCTCAAGATATTCGGACGGAAGAGGGCGAGCTTCTATTCACCAAGCGCTTCTCTCGTGAAGTGGTGGAGCGCGATAAGATATCGCTCGGCTCGGTAGGGCACGCGGGACAAAACCAGCAGCGACCGGCGCCACGCGGTGGTGGCATGTTCAAGCGGGCATACTTCAGCATCGTGAAGGCTATCCCGGCGGGGACGGAGTTTGTCCGAGGCTGGGACTTGGCGGCAACACAAGGCGGAGATGGCGCAAGAACGGCAGGTGTTAAGATCGGTCGCATGCCAGATGGCAGGTTCGTCATCGCCCACTGTGTGGCCGATAGACTTAGCCCTGCTGGAGTCAGGGCGCTGATAAAGAACACAGCTGAGCAAGATGACGCTGCGCATTCTGACGGGTGCAGGGTCTCCCTACCAAAAGACCCAGGGCAGGCAGGTAAGGACCAATCGCAGCAGATGATTGCCATGCTGGCCGGTCACAGCGCCTCCGCTACGCCTGAAAGCGGAGACAAGGTGACCAGAGCAGAGCCGTTCGCTGCACAGGCAGAGGCGGGCAACGTGGTTATGCTCGAAGGTCCGTGGAACGGAGACTACCTCGATGAGGTCGAAGTGTTCCCGGCTGGTAAGCAGAAAGACATCGTGGACGCATCGTCCCGAGCATTCAATGAACTGGTGCAGCCAACGGCGCAGGTCGCCATGTTCCTGACATCACGTCACCGATAAGAGGCACCGATGAACAATGTTGTGACGCTGGCGAACCGAGCAGTGCGCCAGCTGGGCGCTATGTTCCCCGGATTCTTTCCAGGTCAGAAGCACGATTACAACAAGGATTTCGGTTATCCCGACGCCATCACGTTCGATCTGCTCTACCGGATGTACCGCCGCAACGGCATCGCGACGGCAGCAGTAGACAAGACCGCGCTCAAGACATGGCAGGACACGCCATACCTGCTTGAACAGGAGCGTGACGGCTCACAGAAGGGCAAGAGCAAGGAAACGAAGCTTGAGAAGGAAATCCGTCTCAAATTCGCTTCCATGCGCCTGTGGGCCAAGCTGGCTGAGGCGGACCGCAAGTCGATGGTGGGCGGCTACTCAGGGGTTATTCTGA
Source organism: Agrobacterium sp. (assembly GCF_059499945.1). Taxonomy (NCBI): domain Bacteria; kingdom Pseudomonadati; phylum Pseudomonadota; class Alphaproteobacteria; order Hyphomicrobiales; family Rhizobiaceae; genus Agrobacterium; species Agrobacterium sp. The sequence goes on from NZ_JCABZP010000002.1 coordinate 163,139, forward strand.
GGCTCCGCGACGGGAAGGGCTTTGACAAACCTGTCGATCGGGTCGGAGGTGGGCTCAAAGGTCTCTATCGCATCGATCCTGTATGGGCTGGACAGTTGAAGGTTTCCGATTGGAATACGGACACGACGTCGGAAACCTATGGCGAGCCGACGATGTACGAGTTCAACGAGGCGAATGTAGCCGACGAGAACCCGAACAAGCGCAGCCTTCGCATTCATCCTGACCGGGTATTGATCTGGTCTGATGATGGCACGGTGAACGGTCGCTCACTGCTGGAGCCGGGTTATAACGATCTGATCGACCTTGAGAAGATCAAGGGCGCAGGCGGTGAGGGGTTCTGGAAGAACGCCAAGAGCGCACCGGTGCTGGAAATGCCGGCCGATGTGCGTATCGCGGAAATGGCCAAGGCGATGGGCGTGACGGTTCAGGACATTGCCGACAAGATGAACGAGCAGGTGGAGGACTTCCAGAAGGGCTTCGACCAGATGCTGATGCTGCAGGGTATGCAGGCGAAGACGCTCGGTGTCACGCTGCCCAGCCCGGAACATTTCTTTGCGGCACCGCTTCAATCGTTCGCAGCCTCTGTAACCATGCCGGTGAAAATACTGGTGGGAATGCAGACAGGGGAGCGCGCCTCGACTGAGGACGCAGACGAATGGAACCAGACCAACATGGCACGCCGGGTGAATATCACACACCCGAACGTCATGGAGTTTGTCACCAGACTGGTGACATGGGGCATCTTGCCGGAGAAGGACTGGTTTCTCGATCAGGCGGATCTTACCGAAAGCTCGATGTCCGAGAAGGTGGACCGCGCCAACAAGATGGCGGACACCAACCAGAAGATGGGCAATCAGACCTACGTCTTCACGGATGACGAAATCCGCGCCGCCGTCGGTTACGAACCGTTGACCGACGCAGAAAAATATCGCGACGAGGCCGACGACGAGACGCAAGCCGCGCTCGGAAAGCCGGCCCCAACACAAGAGGAATAGTCATGGCTCCGCGGAACCAGTTTCCGTCGCGTGGTTCGCTTGACAGCGCCACCGATGCGTTTTCGATCGCGCCCAGCGATACCGTCGACCTTACCGACGTCCCGCGCGCTATCTGGGTGGGAACGGGCGGCAATATCGCCCTGGCAATGGCATCTGGGAATGTGACGCTTATGAACGTCGCTGACGGGACTTTGCTTCCTGTCCGCCCAAGCAGAGTTCGGGCGACCGGCACGACTGCCTCCAATATAGTGGGGCTGCTGTGATGGGTAAAACAGTTCGCATCAACATTCGCTCGGTTGCCAATACAACGGCCATTCGGAAAGAAAAGCGAAACGGCCGTGACGTAGTTATCGTGCCCAGCGCCACGCTGCCGGACAACATCGTGATGAACGGCATCATGTATCCCGCCGACGAGATCGAGAAGAGTTTCGCCGGTCTCGAGCGCACGCCGGCGCCGCTAGGTCACCCGACCATCAACGGCAAGTTTGTTTCCGCGAAAGACCCTGAAGGCATCAATCTCGGCTGGATCGGCGCATGGAATGAGAACCTGCGCCGGGAGAACGGTCGGGTGTTTCTCGACAAGGTGATCGACGTGGAGACGGCAAGTCGCTCGGAAGGCGGTAAGCGTGTCCTGAACGCGATCGAGAAAGGCGAGCCTGTTCATACCTCGACGGGCCTCTTTGCTCTCCTTGAGGCTGCAAACGGCGATGTGCCGTACAAGAATATCGCTCGCGAGATCGAGTTCGACCATGACGCTATCCTTCTTGATGAGGATGGTGCGGCCACGCCTGCTGATGGCGTCGGCATGATGGTCAACTCCAAAGGCGAGCAAGAAGAAATCGAGGTCATCAACTCTGCCGTCGAAGACGCGGATCGTGACCTGGATTGGGCAGTGGAACATCTCGCCCGTGCTCTGGACCGTCGGCAAAAGGCTGGCGTTCTGGATCGAATGAAAGCCGCGATACTGGAAGCCCTAGGCTTTTCCGAGCGGGAATCCTCAACCAATCGAAAGGAAGACGAAATGTCTGTCTCTGATGAGCAGTTCAAGGCGCTTTCCGATGAGGTCAAGACCCTCTCGGAAGGCATGGCCAAGATCGGCGACACGATCGGAAATGCGGTGACGGCGGCATTGAAGCCCGTACTCGACGCACAGGCCGATCTGGTGGCCAACCAGAAAGCCAAGGATGACGCCGAAAAGGCTGAACTGGTCGAGAAGGTCGTGAAGGCGAACCTGCTCACCGAACCCGTTGCCAAGGAACTGACGCTGAATGCGCTCAAGGAACTGGCGTCAAAGGCTGAAGTCGGCAAGGCAACCGGCCTCAACTCGGCATTCAAGGGCAATGGCGATGACAAGCCTGCCTTCAAGCTTCCGAAGGGAGAGTAAACGATGGCTCGCTACAACAAGATCTATGCCGGTCCTGTTTCCGAGGTTCTGCCGCAGGTTCAGGAGCGCATCTGCGCTGCTGCAATCCTCCCTGGCACGGCCCTCGTGGAATCTGGTTCCAGCTTCGCCCAGGCCGGCGCAAACGCTGCCGGCAAAATCTACATCGCGCAGGATAACTACCTCGCGATGAAAGGTGTCGATGACGCAACGCTCGCCAATGACCGTATCGTCGGCATGGAACCGCTCGATGAGCAGTTCTTCAACGTCCGCGTCCCGACCGGCACCAACGTCACCCGCGGGGCCAACCTGACTACCAACGGCTCTGGCAAGTTCGTCCTCGCGACGACTGGTCAGAACGTCAAGATGGTGGCCGAAGAGGCCTACAACAACACGTCTGGCGCAGACCAGCTGGTGCGAGCCCGCAAGGCTCAGCCCGGCACGGTCCAGGCATAAGGAGAAGTCGACATGCGCTACTTTGACGAACAGCTCGTCGCCAACTCCCGACCGCATGCGGAATGGTGGGCTGACGTTTCCATGAACCGTGAGCACTTCCATCAGGTGGAAGAGCATATGGCATCGCTCTCGAATGCCGCCGCTATCCTCCCGCGCGATGCGTGGATCGATATCGACAGCATCACCCGCCGCGTTCTGCGCGACGATGAGGGTGAGGTCTATATGCGCGACCTGATGGCTCTGGCTCGCCCGATCAATATCGGCAAGCTCGTCAGCATGACCCGCGTGGCCTCCGATTCCTCCAACCCGGTCATCCGCTCCATGTCGGGGCAGGTGCCGGTTCCGATGGACAAGGTGGTCTATGCCTTCCGCGGCACGCCGATCCCGATCTTTCAGGACGGTTACGGCCGTGAATGGCGCGAGTGGAATACGCTCCAGTCGGAAAACTTCGACGCCATCGCAGATGACGAAGAAGCGGCAAACGCCAAGATCAAGAAGGATCAGGCCGATTATGTCCTCAACGGCGATACCTCCATCGTCTTCCAGGGCTATTCCGGCACGGGCATCCGCAGCAACCCGCTGGCGAAGGCGATCAACATCGGCGCGTCCGGTGCGAATATCGACCTGACGTCGACTGCCACCACATCGGATGCCATCGACAACTTCTTCACCCAGACGCTGGGTGCGATGCTCGATGCCAATCTGATCACGGGCAAGGTGAACATTTACGTCTCGCCCGAGATCGGTCGCAACCTCGACCGCTCCTACTCCGGCTCGGCCGGCTTCAAGGGCGGCTCGCTGCTGCAGTATCTGCTCACCAATCGTCGCATCAACAAGATCGAAGTTACCTTCAAGCTCTCGGGCAACGAGTTCTTCGGGTTCGTTCCTTCGGCTGAGTTCATCCGCCCGCTGGTCGGCATGGCGGTGAACACCACGGCGATGCCCCGTCTTTACCCGACGGCGAACTATCAGTTCCTCAAGATGGGTGCGATGGGCCTCGAAATCCGGGCCGATTACAACGGCAAGAGCGGCGTCTTCTACAGCACGTCCACCTGATCATGAGCCTCGCCTTCGGGCGGGGCCACCATCATCAACGGCTGTAAGGAGGCCGAACCAATGAAGATTCGTTTGAAAGCGCCGGCTGGTCTCAGCTCCACCGGCATTTACGGCAAAGACGGCAAGGAAATGGAAGTCGGCGCCGTGCTTGACCTGAAGGAAGAGCCGCAGGGCTGGGCTGGTCGTTATGACATCCTCGAAGGCGACGGCGCCGGCGAAGACAAGGCCAAGGACAAGGGCGGCGCGAAGACGGCCATCATCAATCCCGCTGAAGCCAAGGCTCCATTCCAGGCCAAGGACAAGGGCGGCGGCTGGTGGGCCATCTATGACGCCGACGGCAAGGAAGTGAAGTCTCTCCGCAAGGATGACGCGGAAATCTTCAATGCCCTGTCCGACGAAGACAAGGCCGCGCACGTCGCGAACCTGAAAACGGAGTAACGAGACATGGCAGGCTATGGTGATGACGGCGGTTTCACGGCGTGGCTATCCGATAACGGGTATGTTCTCCCCGCCGATGCGCCAGCGCCTGCCGTTCTCCGCAACCGTGGGAGCCAGTACATCGATGCGGTGTATGGCTCTCGGTTTGTCGGTTCCGTTGTAGACGCCACGCAGGAACGCCAATGGCCGCGTGAAGGCGCTATCGTGAATGGCAAGCTTTTGCCTTCCGATGTGGTGCCGATCGCCGTCATAAACGCCTCATATCAGGCGGCATGGCAGGAAGCGACGAACCCCGGCAGCCTCAGCGTGGTCGGCTCGGCGTCAGGCGCTGTTGTGCGTGAAAAGGTCGGGTCGCTTGAGGTTCAGTATGCCAACGCCCAGAGCGACGGCACGGCTACCTCGATCACCCCGTTGATTTCCATTGTCGATGGGATGCTGGCGCCGTTCCTCAAGGACGAAGACTTGCCCTATATCGGTATCTGGTCTGTGGGGTGCTGAATGGCAACCTTCGACTACGCCCGCGCAAGGGCCACGGCTGAAAGGCTGATCGCCAAGTTCGGAATGCCTGGCGCCATCCGCCGCATGGTCAAGACCGGCCCAGACTACGACCCCGAGATCACCGAGACTGATTATCCGTGCACGCTGGTCACGCTGGAATATGACGACGCCAAGTTAGACGGCACGCTGATCCGCAAGACGGACAAGCTGATCTACGTTTCGACTGCTGGGCTTAGCATCGCGCTGGCAGAGAGCGACAAGGTCGTTGCGGCTGGCGAAGTGTACGCCATCGAGAACCTGAAGCCGCTGTCACCGGCCGGTATTGTGGTCTATTACGAGGTTCAGGGCAGGCGATAAGGGTAAGGCGATGACAGAGACGATGATTGAACGAGTGGCTAGGGCAATCTGCGTTGCCTCCGGGCTCGACCCTGACAGGCCGTTCTCATCCTCAAACTACAGCAAGGAAACCGAGCCGCAGGAGTTCGCGTGGCATGAGTATCTGCCAGAGGCTCGTGCGGCTATCAACGCGATGCGCGAGCCTACAGAGGCGATGGAGGATGCAGGTAACTCTGCGACCTACATTTGGATCGATGAAACCTCTGCCGATGTTTGGCCGAGGATGATCGATGCGGCGCTAAAGGAGTGACCAGTGGCTGAAACGATGATCGACAGGGTGGCAAAGGCCATCAAGGCCGAAACTGACAAGTTCGATATGCCGGTCAATCTCTACATCGATCCGGAAGCTGGCGCCCGATTTGAGCGTGAGAACCCCGGCAAAGACCGCTTTCTTGATGCTGAACTTGACGAACTAGAAAGCTACAGGATCATCGCGCGAGCAGCTTTGACAGCCATGAGCGATCCCACTCCACAGATGAAAGAGGCGGCGAACTTTTCGTTCGGCTCCGGCGAAGAATCGTACCAAGACGCCATCAAGGCGGCCCTCAAGGAATAACCATTGAACGACAACGTGCCGCCATCGATCGCAGCCCGCATTCTCGTGCGCGGCGTGATCATCGGCTTCCTTATTGCATGCGCCGCAAGGCTTGGCTGGGCCGCTGGTGGCTGGTTGATGGGATGAGGCATGAAAACAGAGCACAATGGCGCAAAGAATGGCGACAAGCGCGGCAAGCGCCATGAGGTGAAGGCCATCTCGAAGAAAACGCGGCGACAAAACGACAAGGCAGAGATTATGAACCGTTGTCACCGGGCGGTTTGACCGATTAAGTACACCATCATCAAGAGCTAGAGGGCCTAATGGCTTTTCCATCAGAAGTTCAGGCCATCCTCGATGCGATGGAGCCCGAGGTCCGTAAGGCGTTTCTTGACGCCATTGGCCGGATCACCTCGCAAGCACAGTTGCAAACGGTGATCGGCCATGTCCAGAACGGCAACATAGAGGCCGCTATCGCGGCGCTACGCGTCGATCCGGTATTCTTCCAGCCATTGGACCGGGCTCTATCTGACGCCTACTACAGGGGAGGAGTGGCGGCGCTGGCTGCACTCCCGAAGATACCAGACCCTTTTCGGGCGGTTCAGCGGTTTTTGGCTTCAATGGAAGACATGACCGCGCCGGCCTGTGGGCAAGATCACATGTCGCAAACCTCATCACCTCCATTACCGAAGGAGTGAGGCAGGCCGTTCGCGAGACCATCGTGGAAGGCATTTCGCAGAATAGGACGCCGCAGGCCATCGCGCTTGATCTGGTCGGTCGGAAAAGCAAAGTCACTGGCCTTCGCGAGAATGGGTTGATTGGCCTCACACCAGCCCAAGCACAAACGACGCTCAAGATACGCAATGCGCTGCTCACAGGAGACCGTGAGGGGCTTTCTGACTATCTCGGCATGAAGCTGCGCGACAAGCGCTATACGGCTCTCGTTGAGGCTGTGCGGCGGAATGGCTGGGACGCGGCGCTTGAGTCTTACAACAAGCGGCGCACGGTCAAGGTCACAAAGGCCGAATTGATCGCCACGCTGATGGCGGATCACAAGTCTCGCGCCTTGCGCTTTCGTGCTGACCTGATCGCAGAAACAGAGACGCTGACCGCGCTTCGTGCAGGACGGCATGAGGGATACCAGCAACTTCTCGAAAGCGGGACGGTATCTGAAGACCAGATCGAACGGTCGTGGGACGCGACCGGCGATAAGCGCACGCGGCCGGATCATATGGCGATGGAAGGCCAGAAGGTAATCGGTCTGTCGGCGCCATTCGTCGCTCCTGACGGTTCTCGGATGATGTTCCCCGGCGACACCTCGCTTGGAGCGCCGGCAAAGCAGACCATCAGATGCCGTTGCTTTGAACGGATCAGGATAAGGTACATCAGGTAATGGTGAAGCAAACCCTCTCTGCATCGGTCCGGCAGTTCGCCAACATGACCAAGATGCAGATGCGGGACGTGTTTGCCGAGTCCGTGCAGGATGTTGTTGACGCTGCGCAGCTTCCCCGCGCCAAGGGCGGAAGGATACCGGTCGACACCGGAAACCTTCGGAACAGTCTGGCCAGCGGGTTGAATGGCACCATCGGCGCCCCAGATGCCAGCAGTTACGTTGTCACGCTCAGTCAGATGGAAATAGGCGATATCGCGCAGTTCGCGTGGACGGCTCCCTATGCCCGAAGGATCGAGCTTGGGTTCTCCGGGACCGACAGCTTGGGCAGAACGTACGAACAGTCTGGCGCGCACTTCCTGGGCTCGGCTGTGGCGCAGTGGCCGCAGTTCGTGACGGCCAACGCAGCAAGGCTGAAAAAATGAACCAGACGAATATCGAGTTGACCCTCGCAACTGATTTTGTTGCGGCCGCGGGGACGTGGAAGGTCGCAATTCCGAACGTCTCTTTCGATGGGACAAAGCCCTATCTCAGGTTCGAGATTGTGCGTGTGTCCAGTCGAGACGACACCCTCGAAGGGCAAGCGACCATCAACAAAGGCCGGATCGTCGCGACCGTTGTCACCGAGCAGGGCAAGAAGAGCAAAGACGGAAACATGAAGGCCGATGAGATAGCGGTTCACTACCCTATGGGACGGCGCATACCGATAATCGACGGTGAGATAGTCATCATCGCGCCGCCGAACATTCAAGAGGGCTTCCCTCAAGACGCGGATTGGCGAACGCCAGTCATCATCGACTACGAAGCTTCCTAACTCTGAAAGGATAAGGGCATGTCTACTTCTGACATCGGCCACCAGTTGTTCTTCAAAGCTGGTGCGCCAGCGACTTTTGACGAAGCTGGCTATGAGGCGCTGTTCACCACGGGCGCAATCAAGGTCAACGGCATCCAGTCCATCGGCCCGGTCGGCGGCACGAACGCCATCATCGACGTGCCGGATCTGGAAAGCGGCTGGATCATGGGCGCCAAGGGTGCCAAGACCGGATCTGCTACCGCTATCTCCATGCGCGAGATCAAAGGCGATGCAGGCCAGGCGGCTGTGAAGGCGGCGGCCAAGGAAGGCCCGCATAACCTCTATTCGTTCAAGATCGTGGAGCCTGGCGCCAGCGGCGATGTCGAATACATCACGGGCATTTGCCACGACTGGCAGCGCAACGAGCGTTCCACGACCAGTTATGCCGGGTACACGTTCAGCATCCGTGCGAACTATGACAGCGTTGTCGCAGAGGCTCCCTGATGGATTTCACACAGTTCGATAGCCGCAAGGCATCTGAGAAGCCCCGCGCGCTTCACCTGAAGCACCCCGGCACTGGCAAGCTGCTCTATGACGAGGACGACAAGGCGAAGCCCTGCCGGGTTCTTGTTCTCGGCATCGAAGGGGCAACAGGCCAGACGTCCATCCTCGAAAGCCAGCGCGCCCGCATGAAGGAAGATCGATCGGCCGGCGAGCCTGTAACGGTTGAATCCATCCATGCCAATCTCGTGAAGGACTTCGCGCCCCTAGTCGTCGGCTTCGAGAATATCAGCCGCGGCAACAAGGCAGCGAAAGCGCCTGATGACGTTGAGTGGTTCCTGAACCTGCAGGTGGTCAACGGGAACCGGGCGCAGAAATCCTTTGTCGAGCAGGTGAGGGACTTCGCCACCGATCGGGCGGCTATCCTGGGAAACGAGAGCGCCAGCTAGTCTTAGCTGCCCAGCAACTCGGCTGGCTGGCGTCCACGATCACCAATGAGAAGATGAGCCGGGGGCAAAAGTACCTCGTCTCAGGCGTTATTCCGCCGATGCCTGAACTGGAGGCCGGCGATTATCTTCTTGATGCCCTCAAGGAACTCGGCCCGATCCGCTCGAATGGAATGGGTCTTGGAACACCGGACTGGCAAGAGCTGGTGGCCTTCGCGTCAGCAAATGACCTTGCACTCCAGCCTTGGGAGTTTCGACTGATACGAAAGATGGCTTCGGCTTACTTGTCTGGTTTCAACTCGGGCAAAGAGCCTTTGAGCATTCCGCCGATGGAACGCGAAACTGACCGGTGAAAAGGCGGCTCCGGCCGCCTCAACTGTTTTAGGAGACGCAAATTGCCAATAGCAAAAGAGATTTGGATAGAACAGATCAGGCCTACGGAAGAGGCTTCGATTGTGGCGTCATTCGATCTTTATGAGCAGGCGCAAGGCGATCCGGCAGGAGTTGGTAAGCCTTTCGCTATGCCCGTCCAGGGTATCGGCGAAGTCTGGTTTCAGTTCGTCTGCTGCCTCAAAGGCCAAGCCATTTACTCAGCGAGGCTACCAGATCCGGAAGCTGATCAAGCCCAGAGTCCAGAGCCTTCTCAGCTAATTTACCGAGAACTTCTGCGGGGGCCTCTTTGATCTTGGCTATCAACGAGGCTTTGACCGTATCGTTTGCTCCGGATTCCTTCACCTTTTGAATGAGGAGGGCCTTGATGGTTTCCTCGTGAAGCTTAACGGTCACAACGCCAAGGATGGCGGATAGCCCGCCATCATCTGTGATAAAATCAATGCCCTTCGCCGTGATCTGTGGATTGATGACGTGCACCTCGCCATCCATAAATGTTTGCCACTTCGCGGTAATCAGTCCATGTTCGCACAGGTAGTAAAGGTTGTACTTAACCTGCCTTTCATCCCTGTCTTTGAAAGAACTCCGCATATCTGCAGGTTTCGGATATATCTCCGAAAGCTCACGCAAAATCTGCCGTTGAAAGTCACGATCAAGCAACTCCATGCATTACTCCTTTAGCTAGGCGCTAGAAAAGGAGCATGGATGCAATCGGGAGTCGAGTCTTAGTCTAGAAGGCCGTTAGCAATACACCACTTTCGGTTACGCTCTTCTCGTTCTGTAAGGTTCGGGCCGAACGGCTCCTTACAGCGTTCACGCATGATCTGTTCGTCTTTGATTTGCAGTGCTTGAAAACTTTGTTCAGCCTTTTGCCGCTCGGTAAGCGGCTCTTGGCTGATAAGGGCCCAGGCGCCGATGGCGGTCAAAATAGCAGCGCCGCCTAAACCTGCGGCTACCATCCTCATCTTTGTATTCATACTCTCCTCCGGTGCGGCTCAAATTCTGCCCACAAGACAGGTAAAACCGAATGGCTGATTTCGCAACGCTAGTCCTTGCCGCGGATTCCCGTAGCCTTAAGGCTGGCGAAAGGGATCTCGATAGCATCGGGTCGACGGCTGAACGCGCGGAACGCCGCGTGAACAAGGCCACCGACAATATGGTCAAGGGCTTTACTGCTGTGGGTAGGCAGTCAACGTTTGCCGGCCAGCAGATGCGGATGACGTCCATGCAGTTGAGCCAAGTCGCACAGCAGGCTTCTATGACCGGCGATTGGCTGCAAGCTATCGCAATTCAACTTCCTGATTTGGCTTTGGCCCTCGGGCCGGTTGGCATTCTTGCTGGCGCTGCGGCGGGTGCCCTCCTGCCGTTGGTTGCGAATCTAGCGATGACTCAGGAAGAGTCCGCCGATCTTGCTGAAAAAATTAAGGCTCTTGAAGTCGCTACGCAAGCCTACGAAGAGGCGGTCTCGAATGCCTCATTGTCAGCCAAGGATCTGGTTGACCGGTTTGGAGAGCAGGCAGAGGGTGCACAACGCGCATATCAAGCTCTTCGGCAGCTTCGTGAACTTGAATATGGGGACAAGCTACGCCAGGCCAGTGATGCTATCCAATCCAGTCTGCAGGACATTGAGGCGTCTGTGGATCGCTTCCAGACGGCAACACTGAATTTCCTTCCACGAGAGGCCATCATGGCTGCCCAGCAGGAAACTCAGTACCTTGCTCGTGAATTTGGGCTAACAGCAATTCAAGCTCATGAGATCACCAATGCCCTGAACGAACTTGAAAGAGCCAATGGTCCGCGCGAGGTGGCAGACGCAGCTTTGAACCTTTCGAACACGCTTAAGGATGCGGCAGATGAGGGCGCAAAGCTCCCCCCATCTCTTCGAGATGTCCAGAAAGAGGCATTGAGGACCTATCTTGAAGCTTCCCGTTTTGAAAAACTGCTAGGCACTGCCAACGACACTGCCGCTACCTTGGCCGGGACGATGGGTTCAGTCGCCAACGAGGCAAACAGGGCAGCAAATAACATCGCGGCGGCTATCGATGCCCAACGCACTAAGGCCGTTATCGACCAGCTCGGGCCGCTCAATACCCTGAATGCTTTCGAGCGGACTCCTTTCCAAGATGAAATGCAGCTGCAGAACGAGCGGGCAGAGAATACGAAGAGCCAGTATCAGCTTAATGCCGAGCGTGAGGCTCGCAGAGGAAGCCGATCTAGAAGCGCCGCCATCAGTCGTGCAGAGCGCGAGCGGCAAGCCGTCTCGGACCTCATTGACGAACTGAAGGAAGAACTGAGCCTCGTCGGCGCCACAGAGACCGCCAAGCGATCGGCAGCAGCCATTCGACAGGCTGGTGCCGCGGCGACTGATCAGGAGAGGGAAGCGATTGCCAGCCTCATCACCCAGATCGACGCCGAGCAAGAAGCCCGTGATCGACAGATCGACACCATGGATGAATACAAGGATAGCGTCGGGAGCGTTCTCGATGACGTTCGCTCGGCTATGGACGACGGCAAAATCACTTGGGACGAGTGGGCCGATATTGCTCTTAACGCGCTCGATAAGGTGATCAGCCGCATTCAGGACGATCTGCTGGACGCGATGTTTAGCGTGAACAAAGCCTCCAGCGGGGGCGGCGGTGGTGGGTTCCTGAGCAGTCTGTTCGGCGGATTGTTCGGTGGTGGCACTGGCGGATTTGCGAAGCTACCATCGGTCGGTCCTGTTCCTATCGCTCGCCCCAGCTTCGATGGTGGCGGTTACACGGGCTCAGGCTCGCGTAGCGGTGGTCTCGATGGGAAGGGCGGCTTCTGGGCGATGATGCACCCGGATGAAACTGTAATTGACCACACCAAAGGTCAGTCAGCGTCCAGTCAAACTGGTGGCACGTCTGAAGTGCTGGTTAACCTTTCACCAGAGCTTGTGGGTCAAATCCTCGAACAAGCGCAGGGCCAGACGGTCAAGATCGTGGGCCAGAACAACAAAAACCAGCGCAACCTCTATCAGAACGGACAGGCGCAAGATGGCTGATCCTATTTTGCTTCCGGTTATTCCTTGGAGCCAAGTCGATTTCACGCCCGTAAGCCCCGTTTCCGCCAACAGGATGGAGGGCAGACGGACGGAAGTTCAAGCATTCGGGACGCCTTACTGGACAGCGAAGTTTTCCACCGGAACTCTTCTGCCAGCCCAATCGGGTTTGTTTGACGCGTTCATGATGAAGGCCGACGCCAGAGGTACGACGTTTCTGGGATATGACGTATGGCGGCCCCGGCCAATTGCCATGGATACGGGCGCACCTCTATCCGGCACAAAGGCTGGAGGCGGTGCGTTCAATGGTCAGGTCTTCTTTCAGTCGGTAAGCGCAAACACCCTTTATCTCGGCGGTCTACCGGCGGGATTCGTATTCTCTCCCGGCGATTACATTGAGGTTCGGAAAACCGTTCTCATCAGATCGTTGCATCGCATTGTTGAGCCTGCGGTAGCCGATGCAAACGGCTTCGTTGCCGTTCAGATCATGTATGCGCTCGACACCCAGAACTTCCCATCAACGTGCACTGGCCACCTCGAAAAGCCGGCGTGTTTGATGATGATCGATCCCGGCAGTGCGCAGGCTCCAAAGTCGCTGGGAAGCCGAGAAACGTCATTCACCGCAACTGAGGTGTTCCACTCATGAGCCTTGATCCCGTCGTCGCAGCGCAGATCGAGAAGGGCAGGATTGCCCGCCTTGACCTGATCCGCTTCGATCTTCCCGGCAAGACGGTGGGTTATCATCGGGGCGGCCGATCCTATACCTATAACGGCCTCGTCTATCTGCCGAACCGATTTCTCGACATCGGCAGCATGACGTCTGCTGTCGGTACTGCGGTGACCACCCGCACCATCACGTTTTCGGATATCCCGGTGACTGACCCAGACGATGCGGTCGCGCGGATCGAGGAGTTCGACTACCAGAACTCACCGGTCATCATCGCCCATCTTTGCGGCGTACCCAACACGAACGAGGTCTTGGGTATCCTCGCGTCGTCTATCTATGAGATCGACCAGGTGCGTTACAACAAGGGTGCTGTATCGGGTTCTGAGCGCACGCTGACGATGGAAATTGATCTGCAGCCGCCGGGACGCTCGGCGCGCGGCTCCACGGGCGTCAAGCGCTCGATAGCAGAACAGCAGTTCGACAACAGCCCGACAGACACTGGCCTAGAATATGTGGCCACAAACGCCAGCATTCCTGAGGAATGGGGCCAGAGGCAGGGCTGATAGCCAAACATCGGAGAACATCCATGAACCGCAGATCGTTTCTCGCGGCGCTTTGTGCTGCCTCGATTCTTCCGGCGGCCAAACTGATAGCTGACAATCAGGAGGTTATGCCATTCCCGTTCAAGAAGGGGCCACTCATTTGTCAATTCACTGAGTGCGGCGCGCTTTCCGATCTTTCGGCGAAACTCGGCAACGTCGACATCTCGAATGCTTACATTGGCACGCTGGTCGTCAGCCAGTCAAATATCGAGATGGGCTGACCAAATGAACCGATTCCGAATTGTTGAAGCTACGCTCACCGCGGAGCTTGCGAAGCCGTATGCCTATGGCACAGCCGATTGCTTCTTCTTAGGCTGCGCGATGATCGACGCGCTCACTGGTGCTGAGACGGCAAAGAAGTATCTCGGCTCCTACAAGACCCTTGCAGGCGCTCAGAGAGCGCTCAGGAAGCGCAAGCACAAGTCGCTGGTGACATTCTTCGAGGCCGAACTGGATCAAGCTCCCAAGGGTGCTGCTGAAGCAAGGCTGGGTGATCTGGTCATTCTCCGGCTCGCGGATGGCGCCGAACACGTCGGTATTTGCCTCGGTCTTCGATTTGTCACGAAAACACCTGCTGGCCGTGAGGACTACGGCCTCGGGGACGTCGTCGCCGCTTTTCACATCGGATAATCACCAATGATTTTTACAGCTATCGGCACGCTGCTTGCGGGCACGGCGACGATATCGTTATTCGGTGCGACTGTCTCCCTCGCATCGGTCATTGGTGGCGCGCTGGCCTTCGGCACTAGTCTCGCATTCAGTTACCTCAAGCGCCCGAAGAAGCGCACCTACACGGCTGTCCAAGGTGAGACGCAATACGGCGGCGATATCGATGTTCAGGCGCTCTACGGCCACGGCAAGACCAAAGGCCAGCGCACCTATTATGCGAAGTGGGGGCAGGGCAACAAATACAACGCCGAGGTTTTCGTGCTGGCCAACGGCTGGTGCGATGGCCTTTTCGATTACTGCTTCGTCTACGGTGAGCGCCGCGCGCTGATCCAGGTTGGCAACATCGGCGGCGAAGCTGCACATTATCGTGTCGACGGGTTCAGCGACAAGATATCGATCCGGTTCTACGATGGACGTCCCGGCCAGCCGGTTGACGCCAAGCTGGTTGCGGACACGGCGGCTCTCGGCAACACGTGGAAGAGCACGAGCGTCAATGCTGGCCAGTGCTATGTGATTGTCGAGCGACTTTATGACAGCGCGCTATTCGAGAAGGGCAAGCCCGATTTCGAGTTCGTCATGCGTGGTCTGCGCGAGTATGACCCCCGCAAGGATTCGACGGTTGCCGGCGGCTCCGGCCCACAGCGCATCAATGATCCCGCGACGTGGGTGTTCACGCGCAATCCTGCCGTCCATCGCCTGAACTATCAGCTCGGCCTTCGAGCATTGAACTCTGGCCGCACGCTTATTGGTGAGGGCAAGTCGCTCGGGCAACTGGATCTGGCAACTTACTTCGTCGCCATGAACGTGTGCGACACCATCAAAGCCGGCAAGCCGACATATGAATGCGGCCTCTGGGTAACAGGCGCTGACGATCATACGGAAATCCTCAAGGAGTTTGAGGACGCGATGGCTGGCTACGGCCTCAATCGTCGTGGCCTGTCTGGCGTGATCGCAGGTGCGCCGCAAATTCCGGTTCTGGAAATCACCAAGGATGATCTCGATACCGGCCGGTCGAGCGAATACCAGTTCAAGAAGTCGGCTTTCGAGCGCTATAACCATATCTCTGGTCAGTTCCTTTCGATTGTGGACCTCTGGAACCCGCAGAGCCTGAAGCCAGTATATTCGAATGCAGACGTGGCCGCCGATGGGCGCAACAGGCAGACGAGCAATGACTTCCTCCAGGTCACAGATCCTGATATTGCGCAGTACCTTCTGACGATCCGATATCGTCAGAACCGCATGGGCGGCACGGCCACTTTGCCTGTCAGTCTTCGCGTTGGCCTGAAGGTTCAGGAAGGCGAGTGGATCGTCTGGAATGGCCGTACATGGATGATCTCCGAGTGGCTGTGCGATGAGAGCTTCAACATCACGCTGAGGCTTTCCGAGACCAGCGCCGATATCTACGATGACGGCGGCATTGATCCGGGCCCGGTGGTTATTCCACCGACGCCGCCGATCAATCCTTCTATCCTGACGACCGTGCAAGACTTTGCGGTCGAAACGGGCATGATTGAGGGCGCGGAAGGCTTCCAAACGCCGGTTCTCCGGTTCTCCTGGGACCCGCCGCAAGACCCGTCTATCATCGAGGTTATCCTTGAATATCGGATCAGCGGCCAGACGACGATCTATACCGATGTCTGCAAAGACCCGGAGACCGTGAATGAGTTTGGGCGGGTTGAGTATCAGACCTCGAAGGATGTGATCTCGGGTGTTTTCTATAACGCCCGCGCCACAATCCGCACGGTCCCTGACCGGTTCAAAACCTACACGCCGTGGGTAACATCGGCCAATGTCACCGGCAATCAGACGGTGTTCGCAGAGGTTGATCTGTCGAACATCGAAGATGCCCTTGGCTGGCTCCGCAACAGCACAAGAACGGCGCAGGACGCCATTGACGGCCTCATTGCGGGCATGATGGAACTTTCCGTTGTCGCCTACAAGGATACCCGCAATCTCGCCAGAGAACTGTCTGTAGAGCTTGGTGCGGCCCGTGCTGAATATCGCGAGGATATCCAGCTTGCCGTGAACGAGACGATGGCTGTCGCCGGCAAGGTCGAAACACTGACGGCTGCGCTCGGCGGCAACACGGCGTCGATCAATATCGCCTGGGCTGCGGTTGCTGCCCCATCTGGTTATGCTGCTCGATATGGCATCACCGCGGCTGTCAATGACGAGCAGTATCGCTCTGCTTCATTCCTCATGGATGTGCCGTCGAACCCGGCCAGCCCGACGCGCATCATTCTGAAGGCGCAGCAGGTCATTATCGGGAATGATGACGCATCGATCCTCCGTAACCCGTTCACATATCAGGGCAACGTTCTTTATCTGGACGACGTCAGGGTCAACCAGCTATCAGCGCTGTCGGGTGTTCTCGGTAACGTCGATATTTCGAGTGCTTACATCGGCACACTGACTGTGGGAACGTCGAACATCTCACCTGGAGCGATCACCGTAGCGGCCGTGGTGAACGGCGAAAGCTTCACTGTTACCCATGGCGACGGCGCTCCCAATGTACTCCTTATTTGGAAAACCAGAGGGACCATGAGCACAACGGTAGACCCGCCAGGATTGGCCACCGCTACCATGAGGCTCCTGGAGAACGGAAACGTCATCGATGTTGCACACAGTTCGTCGGTTCAGAGTGGCGCTACGGCCTATCTAAACTCGAGTGTCAACTTCCGCCCTCCCTCTGGCCGCACGCAGACGACGTTCAGCATGGATAGCATTGCTGGCCCATCGGGTGCGCTAACAAGCGGTAGTCGCGTTTCCGAAATAACGGCGTTGGTCTTTAAGCGCTAACCTCAAAATGGGTGTAAAATGACAACTGGAAACCAGATGCAGGTTGACGCTTCGTTCATCCTGCAAGAGGCGGAAGTGCGCGAAGCCTTCTTGGTGAATCGCACGCTTCTGCTCTCCCATCAGCTTCTCATGCAGAAGCAGGAAAACAAGATCCTTCTCGACAAGATCAACGGCCTTGAAGCCGATTTACGCCTCGCGCGTGGCGAGGGCGATCCCGTCGATAGCGTTAACGGAGCATCCGATAATGGCTAACACCACATGGTACGGCGACGGCACGGCAACTGTCGCTGTCGGCTCTCGCACTGTGACCGGCACGGATACCGGCTGGCTGACGGAAGTTGCCGGGCTGACGCCGATCAAGGCGGGTGACAAGTACGGCATTCACGTTGGGCGCCCGATCGTCATCGAGCAGATCATCAGCGATACGGAGCTGTTGCTTGCCGATGATTGGCCCGGTCCTGCCCAGACTGATGCTCCGTACAAGATCGAGCTGACGAACCCAACCATCGTTGCCGTCGAAACCATGCGGCGGTTGATGCTCAGCCTGAGTGGCGGCAATCTGTCCAGCATCGCTGAAACCTCTGTTGGTACTGATGACCTGCTAATTGGCATCGGTCCCGGCGTCTTCAGCACGATCAACAAGGCGGCTCTCGTCCAAGGCGTGCAGTATGATGCGTGGGCGGCGAACCTCGCAGATCGTGCGGCCTTCGACGGACAGCCGGCAGGGTATTCAGTTCTGGTTGTTAACGTAGGTGACGGACGAGCCGCACTCTACATCAAGATATCTTCTACGGCTGGAGACTGGAGCGCACCGTCTTATATCACAGGCCCTGTCGGTCCCGCTGGCGTCAACCAGCGCGGCAACTACAGCGCGGGCACGGCCTACGCGATCCGCGATATCGTGCAGTTTGGTGGGTCAACGTGGATCGCCAAGGTAGCGACGACCGGCAACGCGCCACCGACACTCCCGACGACCGAGAACACACAGTGGCTTCTGTTTGCTCGCTCCGGCACTCCCGGTGTTGTGGATCGCGGCACTTACAGCGGCGCGACTGCCTACGAGACAAATGACATCGTTCTCAACAACGGCTCGACGTGGATCGCGCTTCAGCCTACCACGGGCAATGCGCCGCCTGTTTTGCCGACCGAGAGTAATGCCTACTGGCGGCTGCTGGCCCGCAAGGGAACTGATGGCTCGGGTACGGGTGATGTAACCGGCGCTGCGTCTTCGGTCGACGGGCAGTTTGCAGCGGCCAATGGCACTTCCGGTAAAAGCCTCAAGTTCCTAACGACGGCGCAGGCGCGGCAAGCGATTGGCGGTTGGGAGCCGATTGGAAACCCGGTAAGCCTGATCGGCGTAGGGCAGGCGATATGGACTGATCTTTCGCCGTTCGTCTCCCTCATGCTGTCCGTTGAGGGGCGAGCTAATACAGGGGCGACGTCAGGGATATTGCTGGCGCAAGTCAGTACGGATAATGGAGCCAGTTGGGCGGCGGGTGCGAGCGATTACCCATACTTCTCGCTGTCTCAAGAGGATACGTCCGTAAACGGGCAGGCAACTTTGTCTAACCCGTATATGGTTCTAAGCCGCGAGAGTTTAGCGGTCGCAAGTCTATTCATGCTCACATTCAGAATCGGGAATTTCAACAAGGCTTCTGCTTCGATGTTCGAGAGCAAGGCTGCATACGCACGCCTTTCTGGTTCGAACAGGCAAGACCTGAATTCCGGTTACTTCGGCGGAGCAGCAGTGAAGAACGCATTCAGGTTTGCCTGTTCCGGAGGCGCATTCGTCACTGGATCGGCGGAACTTTTTGGCATTAGGGGTTGATCATGAAGAAAGTCGTGAATGGCGAAATGATAGAAATGACGCAGGATGAGATCGATGAACTGCGATCACTTGTAACGCCTGCTTCCCCAACAATTACCGACTATGAGGACGCCGTCCAAGATATGATTGATGCAACGGCGAGGGAGAGAAGCTACAGAAGTGGCGACTCTCTTGCCTCTTTTGCCCTGTCAACAAATGGCAAATGGGCCGCGGAAGCGCAGGCCTTCATCGCGTGGCGAGATAATGTCTGGCGGTATGTTTTCAGCGAGAGAGAAAAGTTCCTCTCAGGTCAGCGACCCCAGCCAACTATCGAGGGGTTCCTATCGGAAATAGCCAGAATCGCGTGGCCTGTTTCATTGTAACTAACGCCGCCCAGTCACCCGCGCCGGGGCTCATCAGACCATGCTTGAACATAGGCCGCCTGACAAAGTTTCTGCAGTGGCTTCTCGATGTAAATGAATGAGACGTGAGATAGCGCGACCATCGCGACCACCCACACGATGAGGGTGATACCGCTTTCAAATATGGACGTGCCGATCCCGAAATAAGAAAGTCCGATCAGGATCGCCACTTGGATAGGGAAATGCCATAGGTACGACGAATACGTTGTGTCGCCGAACCACTTGAGTGGCTTAAGCCGAGCTTGCACTGACGGGCTGAAATCCAGCCATCCAACCAGCAGGACAATTGGCGGGAAAAGGAAAAACTGGACGTTAAAGAACGGCATATGCGGTAGCTTGCCAGCGCCAACGTAGTAAGTGAACGTTGCCAAGCTCAATATCGCAGGCGCGAAGAGGACAATCGGACTGTCTCTGAATTTTACGAGCCAGTAATAGAGGATGCAGCCTGAGAAGAAGAAGAATGCGCAGATATGGAAATTGTTTATCGGAGACTGCTCATTCAGGAGCAGAGACATCGAAACAACGATGAACGCCGACGTCAGCAGTCCAAATGCAAAGATGCGGCGGGCCAGGAGGAAGAAGACAGCGTAGATCGCCAATTCCACCGAGACTGACCAGATCGGGCCGTTGAAGTTGACAGCCTCCGTGAAGCCCCATCCGGCAATGAAGAAGAGGTGCCGCACGAAGTCGGTCCCCGAGTTGCCGGCGACCATCGTGTAATGCCCCAAGAGATTGAAGCTGACCATCTGTAACAGGCCAATCGTAATCAGCGTGATGAAATGAAGCGGGTAGAGGCGCGCGAAACGCGCGGCGATGAAATCTGAGGCTTTCACGCTTTTCCCGCTATACACATGCGAGAACACGAACCCGGAAATAACCCAGAAGCCCCCAACTGCCCAATATCCATATTCGTAAAATGGCATGAGAAGCCAGTAGAGCGGCTGGTCTGTGCGGACGAATGCGGGATTGTTGTTGAAGAAGTGGTTGTAATGCCAGACGAGAATTACGACCGCTGCGAAGGATCGCAGGACATCCATTCCGTAAAAGTGGCGCACTTTCGCGACCGCCGCGTAGTCGGCGGCAGATAGCGGGCGCAGCAAAGAATAATCGGCAGCTAACCCACGCGGCTTTTGAAAATCCACAGCCTCAACGGACATCGACACCCCCTCCGCATCTGAGTTTATTCGAAAAATCAGATGCAACTGCTAATGTCAATTATTTTGCTTTGCTAATGCAATGCTAAGGCGAGAATTTCCGCCTTTACGCGGCCGGTAGCGTAACCCGGCACCAATAACCCACAATCAGGAGAAGCCTCATGTTGAAGGCTGATGTCGCGCGCTCGATTGAG